>JASJCA010000032.1 GCA_030066215.1 Rhodobacter sp.
AACAGCCTGACCGCGCTGGCCGCGGTCCGCGCCGTCACCTCGGTTCTGGCCGAGCGCGGCGGGTCTCTGGAGGGTACCACGGTCTCTGTCGTCGGAGCCGCCGGCGCCATCGGCCGCGGCATCGCCCTGCTTGCGGCGCGCGGCGGTGCCCGGATCACGCTGATCGGACGGCCCGGCACCACGCATCAAAGCCTCGACCGGCTGGCCGCCGTGGCCGAGGAATGCGCCCGCGCGCATTCCGAAAGCGCCCGCCCCGAAGTCACGACCGACGCCGAGGCCGCGCTGCCTGCCGCCGAGGTCGTGTTCACCGCCACCAACGCCGTGACCCCGTTCCTCGAGACCCGGGCGCTGCGGCGGAACGCCGTCGTCTGCGACGTCTCGCGCCCCTATAACCTGATCGACCGGCTCGATGTGCGGCCCGACCTGAGCTTGCTGCGCGGCGGCGTCGTGCAGGCCCCCGACGGGGCAGAACTCGACGCGCTGGCCGAACCGGACCTCAGCACCGCTATCGTCGCCTGCGCCGCCGAAACCATCGTGCTGACGCTGTCGGGCTATGACGGCGCGCATCTTTGCGGCCAGCTCGACCTCGACGAGATCCTGCGGATCGGCGCGGCGGCCGAGGCGGCGGGGTTCCGGCTTGACGCCGACCCGAGCCTCACCCGCCGCTGACGCTCCACGCCCGAAGCCGCAGCTTGCGCGCCAGATTGGCCAGAAACAGACTGGCCACGGCGAGCCCGGCGGCGATCAGCGCAGGATAGGGTAGGTCGAAGACCCCATAGTCGAACCGGGGCGCCAGGATCAGCCACAGTGCACCGGCGGCGGCGGCCCAGGCGAGCATCCGGCAGATCCAGGCCGCCGCCGAGCGCACCAGATTGACCGAGGAAGTCACCACCCCCTTGGTCTCGTCGAAATCGACCAGGGTCTGCGCGACGCGGTCGGGCAGGGTCTGGGCATAGCTTAGAAGCCCCAGGATCCGCACCGCTTCCGCCTCGGGCGTGGCGCGGCGGCGCACGGTGCGGACCTCGATCCCGTAGAGCGCCGATTTCAGCGCCGCCCGGTACGGAAACTCCGGATCGAGGCTTAGGATCAGTGTCTCGACATTCACGATCGCCCGGAAATAGCGCATCGCGAGGTTCGAGACCGACAGTTCGTGCTTGCGCGCCACCTCGATGACCGATTGCATCAGCCGCGCCGTGCCGCGTTCGGCCAGCGACGCCTTTCGGTTGAACCGCGCATTCAGCCATTGCCGTGCGCCGGTCACGATCTCGCGCCGGATCTCGGGGATGTTGGCGTCGCTCGGCAGCGGCCGGATGACCCGCAGCACGGCGCGGTAGTAACGGTCGACATCCTCGGCGCTGAGCGCGGTCAGGATCGCGATCTGCGTGGTCCGGAACTCCTGATCGACATGGCCGGTGATGCCGAAATCCACATAGCCGATGCGGCCGTCCGGCAGCGCGACGAGGTTGCCGGCATGCGGGTCAGCATGGAACGCGCCGCGCTCGAAGGCCTGGCGCAGGGTGTTCTCGAACAGGGTCGCCGCCAGCGCGCGGCAGTCGAGCCCCTTGTAGACCCCGTCTTCGGCCTCGCCGCGGGCGATCGCGGCCTTGAGCTCGGACATCCAGACGCCGGACAGAAACTCCAGCGTCAGCACCTTCTCGCCGGTCGCCGGCCAATGCACTTCGGGGATGTACTCGCCGGGGATCTCGACGTCGCTCTCGCGCAGCTGGGTGGTGAACGCCGCCTCCATGCGCAGGTCCAGTTCTTCGGCAGTCCAGGATTCGAACTCCGACAGCACCTCCGACAGCCGCATCCGGCGGGTGACGCCGGTGAGGTCGATCGCCCAGACGATGAAGCGCAGGATCCGCAGGTCGGACCGGACCCGCGCGGCGATGCCTGGGCGCAGGATCTTCACCGCCACGACGGTGCCGTCCAAGAGCTCCGCCTTGTGCACTTGCCCGAGCGAGGCGGCGGCGACAGGTTCGTCATCGAACCGGCGATAGATCTGATCGACTGGTTTTCCGAATTCCTCTTCGATGGCAGCCCGAGCCTCTTCGGCGGGGAAATGCGGCATCGCGTCCAGCAGATATTCGGCCTCGCGCACCAGGTTGTTGGGCACCAGATCAGGGCGCATCGCCATGAACTGCCCGAACTTCACCGGGATCCCGCCCAGGGCCTCGAGCGTCTCGCGCAGCATCCGCGGGAAGGGCGAGGGCGTCTTCGACCGCGCGATCGCCCGGCCGAGCGAGATCACACCCGCCTTGAGCAGCAGCCACAATACCTTGACGAGCACATAGAGCTCGCGGGCGAGATGCAGGCGCCGCCGGCGCCGCCGCTTGGGTCGAGCGGTGGTCTGGCTCTCGGTCGGCATCGCGCAGGCCTGGGCCTCAGCCGCCGGCACGGCGCGTCATGGGCCACGCTGCCCGCGCCCGGCGCCGCGGGTCGCAGGGCCCAGCGTTCCCGATCGCAGCCTCCGTCAAGTGCCGGCGGCGGGCAGCGCGTCGATCAATTCGTCAGCGGCGACGTCGAGATAGGCATTGTTGACGCCGTCGGTGATGTAGACGTAGCGCGCCGCCTGGCTCCGGCTCAGCGCCTTGGCCGCGAACCCCGCGTCGTCCTGCACATAATCCTTGCGCGTCATCCCAAACGGGCAAACATGGACCAGAACCGCCGGCACATCATTGACATAGGCCACCAGGCGCGCGGTCTCCTTGTCGTCGTCCAGCCGCTCTAGCTCGACATCCTCACGCAGGTCCGTGTAGCCGAGCGCCTTGAGGTGATCCTCTACCGATTGCGGCATGTCCAGCGGTGCCTTCTCGGTCGAGCTGCGCGACCGAAGCACAAGCCCGTCCTCGACCACGAAATGCTTCTCGATCAGCTGACGCAGGTCGTCCTTGGTGTAGTCCTCGATCTCGCCCAGCTTGTCGATCAGCCGATCGAGCGAAAGGCCCCGGTAACGGCCGCGCGCCAGGTAGAGCCGGCATTCGTAGAGGATCTGCGCGTCGGTGCCTTTGCGCGTGCCGCCGCGCAAGTTTTGCGGGCGCGCGATGTCGGCAACCGCCTCCACATAGCCTTCGGCGGCATCGGCCACGCTGACCAGGCCAGAGCTGAGCTCACGCATCGCCTGGCGCGCGGTCTCGGGCAGCTGGCGCACCACGTCGCCGGGCGAGCGTGCTCCGATGCGCGGGTCGTAATCGGCATAGGCGCCCGCGACCCGGCCGGCGGCGTCCGCCAACCGCGCGTAGCCCTCCACATAGCTGTCCACCAGCGCCGTGCCGAGCGACCTCAGCCGGTCGTCTGCGGTCTCCGATTTCGATTCTTCGCGCGTCGTCGCCTTTGCCATGGCAATACCTCTGTATCTGAAATCCAGTCACCGGCCCCGACCCATGGCCGGCGCCGAACAATCCTTCCGCAACTGCAGGTAGAGGGTACAGCAGAGCCGCCGAATTGCAAGCCTCAGGTTGCCCGAGGGCCTACGTGCAACGCCCCTCCGCCGACCGCCCGTGCGGGACCACCCAACCGTAGCCGCGGCAGTTGTGCCCGCCCGCCCGCTGCCCTAGATGCCAGGGCAGGATGCCGACCCTCGACGACAAGACGCTGTCCGTCGCTCCGATGATGGACTGGACCGACAGGCATTGCCGCTATCTGCACCGGGTGCTGTCGCGGCGGGTGCGGCTTTATACCGAGATGGTGACCGCGCCGGCCTTGGTGCGCGGGCAGGCGCGGCACCTGTTGCGCTTCGACCCGGCAGAGCATCCCGTGGCCGTACAGTTCGGCGGTTCGGATCCGGCGGAGCTGGCGCTGGCGGCGCGGATGGCGGCCGACGAAGGCTATGACGAGGTCAACCTCAACGTCGGTTGCCCGTCCGACCGGGTGCAGTCCGGTGCGTTCGGCGCCGTCCTGATGCGGCAGCCCGAACTTGTCGGCGACTGCGTGGCGGCGATGATCGCGGCGCAGCCAGTCGAAGTGACGGTGAAATGCCGGATCGGCGTCGACGACCAGGACCCCGCCGAGGTGCTGCCGCGCTTCATCGAGACGATGCGCGCCGCGGGCGTGCGGCGGATGGCGATCCATGCCCGCAAGGCCTGGCTCGAGGGCTTGAGCCCGAAACAGAACCGCGAGGTGCCGCCGCTCGACTACGACCTCGTCTACGCCATGAAGCGCGGGTTTCCCGACATGCACCTGTCGCTCAACGGCGGGGTGCAATCCCTGGCCGAGGTCAAACACCACCTGGCGTGCGGCATGGACGGGGTGATGATCGGACGCGCAGCCTATCAGACGCCCGCGGCGATCCTGCTAGGCCTGGATGCCGAGATCTTCGGCGACCGGCGGCGGCTCAGCCCGGACGCGGCGGTCGCGGCGATGCGGCCCTACATCGCCCGGCACCTGGCCGAGGGCGGACGCTTGCACGCGGTCACCCGGCACATGCTGGGGCTCTTCGCCAGCCGTCCGGGCGCACGCGGCTGGCGGCGGGTCCTGAGCGAGGGTGCGCGTCGTGCGGACGCAGGGCTCGAGGTCGTCGACGCAGCGCTCGAGGCCATTGAGCCGGTCGAGGCGGCCCGTGCCGGATGAGCTCCAGCGCCGCGGCTGGGTGCGGTTCGAGCACGATACGGAGCTTGCGGCCTGGGTGACTGCGGCAGGACCGGCGGCACATCGGGCGGTGGCGGACCCGGCGAATTCGGACTGGCTGCGCTGTCGGAGCACCTGGTTCGCCGGCGTCAACGTACTGCCGAACGATGCCACCGGTGCCGTGGCGGGCTCGGGGCCGCTTCGGGGCGCGGCGGTCGACGCCATCCGACGGCTGGGGCTGCCGGCCGACCGCTGGGACCGCGGCCAGGTCTCGGTGATCTATCCCGGCTACCCGCAGCCGCGCGCGGGCGAGCCCGAGGCGGCGTTCCGCTTTCGCCGCGACCGCGACGCGGCCCATGTCGACGGGCTGTTGCCGGTGGGGCCGTTGCGGCGGCGTTTGCTGCGCGAGCCCCACGCCTTCGTGCTGGGGCTGCCGGTGACCGAGGCGGGTCCGGGCGCCAGCCCGATGGTGGTGTGGGAGGGCAGCCACGAGGTCATGCGCCAGGCGTTCCGCACCGCCTTGTCGGGGCGACCGGCGGAGGACTGGCCGCAGGTGGACCTAACCGACGCCTATCACGCCGCACGCCGCCACGTCTTTGAGAACTGCAAGCGCACCGTCGTGCACGCCCGCCCGGGCGAGGCCTATCTGGTCCACCGCCTGGCGCTCCACGGCGTCAGCCCCTGGCAGCCGGGCGCCGCGGCGCCGGAGGCCGGACGGATGATCGTCTATTTCCGCCCCGAATTGTCCGGGCCGATCACCGATTGGCTGGCCCGACCTTGACCGACTGATCCGCGGAGCGCAGCCCGCGCCGGCGCGCCGGCGCCCCGACGGATCACTCCGCGCTGCGCTTCCGCCGTGCCGCCCGGCCGCCGCGGCGCTGGCGCAAGAGGCCGGCGCGCGAGGGCAGGTCCGCCATCACCGCCCGCCGTTCCTCGGCCGTCATCTTCGACCACTGCGCGATCTCGTCGATCGAGCGCAGGCACCCGGTGCAAAGCCGCGCCGCGGGGTGCACCACGCAGATCCGCACGCAGGGGGATTCGATCTCGTCGCGGCTCCAGATATCGTCTTTCACGTCCGCTCCCTCAGATGCCGCAATCGGTCCAGCGCGCCTTGCAGGATATAGCCCGCCGCCACGTGGTCGATAACCTCGGCGCGACGTTTCCGTGTCGTATCCGCCTCGAGCAGCGCCCGCTCCGCGGCCACCGTCGACAGCCGTTCGTCCCAGAAGCCGATTGGCAGGTCGGTGAGCCCGGCGAAGTTGCGCGCGAACGCCCGGGCCGATTGACAGCGCGGCCCCTCGCTGCCGTCCATGTTGAACGGCAGCCCCAGGACGATCCCGGCCAACGCGCGCTCGGCGGCGATCTCGATCAGCCGCCCGGCGTCGTCTTTGAATTTCTTGCGCCGGATCGTCTCCAGCGGTGTGGCCACCGACAGCGAGCCGTCCGACACCGCCACCCCGATGGTCCGGGTGCCCAGATCGAGCCCGGCGATGGCACGGCCGTGGGGCAGGGCGGCGGCGAAGGCCTCGATCGGCTCGCAGATCACTCGGCCACCCCGGCGTTCTGCGCCGCCGGGCGTATCGCGTCGACGGCACCGGGCGCTTCGGCAAAGGCCTCCTGCGCCTCGGCCCAGATCGCGCCGGCGCGCTCGGTCTCGCCCAAGACGCCCAGCGCGTTGATCAGCCGCGCCCAATCCTCGGGCGGGCCGCCCTCGGTCGCCAGCCGCTCGGCCAGCCCGTCGACCATGCCGCGGATCATCGCATCGCGGTCCGCCGCACTCATCTCGGCGGCGGCGGCCATGTCCTCGGCACTGGGCCCCGGCCCCGCCGCGGCGGGCGGACGCACAGGCGGAACGAAGCGGATGCCGGCAAGCTGCGCGATTTCCTCGATCTGCGCCTCGATCGGCGGCACCCAGGGCGCGCCCCGCCGGCTTTCGCCCAAGAGCGGCCGCCAGACGCCATAGGCCAGATCGGGCCGCCCGGTCTGGGCGTGCAGCAGCCCCGCATAGTACCGCGCGATCCCGTTCCGCGGCTCAAGCTCCAGCGCGCGGGTCACCGCCGCCTCGGCCTCGGGAGAGACATAGCCGCCCGCGGCCAGCACCAGAAGATCGGCATGGGTGGCGTGGTCGTGAGCCGTCGCGGCATCGCCCTTCAGCGCAATGACCTGCGCCTGGGCCCGGTGCGCGGCGATGAAGTTACCCAAGCGGACCTCGTTGCGTGCCAAAAGCTCCTGGCCCTGCAGATCGGCGGGATTCTCGGTGACGGCTTCGCGCAGACGGTCCATCAGGTCCAGAAATTCGGGGCCGGCCGGCGGCAGATTGGGCAGTTGCGAGGCCGCCTGCTGTTCGGCCGCGGCCTGGCCCGGACGCTCTGCCCGGGCGGCGTCGGCCAGCGCGATGCGCTGCTTCAGCGGCAGATCGGAATAGCCCGGTGCGCCCAGCATCGCGTAGAGCCCCAGGGCGCCGCCGACCAGCACGACCGCAACCACCGCGCCCACCGCCAGCGACACCGGGCGCGGCGCGGCGCGCAGCCCGTCGGCCTCTGCCGCCGCCTTGTCGGCCTCAAGCAGCCGGCGCGACACCTCGACCCGCACCCGTCCGGCCTCGTCCTCGGTCACCACGCCGCGGGCGAGATCGCGGTCGACCTCGCTCAACTGGTCGCGGTAGACCTGCACGTCATAGGCCGCCGTCGGCCCAGACGGACGCCGCGCGCGCACCAGCGCCAGCACCAAAAGCGCACCGACGGCCAGCGCCAGGGCGGCCGCGATTATCCAAAACAGCATGCGATCCTCATGGCCGGTGATGTATAGCGCCGTCGGCCGCGGCAAAACCCCCAAAGCGGGACAGGATGCCTCAGCCCCGCGGGTGGGCCATGTCGTTTATCGTCGGGCGAGTGCCGCCTCCTGTCTTGGCATTGCCGGGGCGCGGTTCCATAACCCGTGCCGGAGCCATCGGATGCGAGGGACATGAAACGCTATTCCGCCTTTGCCATCGCCCGCGAGGCCCTGCGCGGGCACAAAGGCTGGGAACGCGCCTGGGCCTCGCCCGAGCCGCGCGCGACTTATGACGTTGTGATCATCGGCGCGGGCGGGCACGGGCTTGCGACGGCGTATTACCTGGGCAAGAACCACGGCGTGAAGAACGTCGCGATCCTGGAAAAGGGTTGGCTCGGCGGCGGCAACACCGGCCGGAACACCACGATCATCCGCTCGAACTATCTGCAGGACGCCTCAGCCGCGATCTACGAGAAGTCGCGGTCCTTGTATGAGACGCTGTCCCAGGACCTGAATTACAACGTCATGTTCAGCCCCCGCGGCGTGATGATGCTGGCGCAGACCGAGCACGAGGTGCGGGGCTACCGGCGCACCGCCCATGCCAACGCGCTGCAGGGGGTGTCGACCGAATTCATCGGCCCGCAAAGGGTCAAGGAACTCTGTCCGATCATCTGCCTCGACGGTCCGCGCTATCCGGTGCTGGGCGCGCTCTGGCAGCCCCGCGGCGGCACCGCGCGGCACGATGCGGTGGCTTGGGGTTATGCGCGGGCCTGTTCGGACATGGGCATGCATGTGATCCAGAAATGCGAGGTTACGGGCGTTCGGACAGAGGGCGGCAAGGTCACGGGCGTGACCACGACGAAGGGTGACATCGGCTGTGGCAAGCTGGGCATCGTGGTGGCGGGGCATTCCGGCGTGGTGGCCGACATGGCGGGCTTCCGGCTGCCGGTCGAATCGGTGGCGCTACAGGCGCTGGTCAGCGAGCCGATCAAACCGTGCATGGACGTCGTGGTGATGGCCAACACCGTGCACGGCTACATGAGCCAGTCCGACAAGGGCGAGATGGTGATCGGCGGCGGCGCGGACGGCTACAACAACTACAACCAGCGCGGATCGTTCCACCATATCGAGGAAACCGTGCGCGCCCTGGTCGAGACCTTCCCGATGATTTCACGCCTGAAGATGCTGCGGCAATGGGGCGGGATCGTCGACATGACCGGCGACCGCTCTCCGATCCTCTCGAAGACGCCGGTCGAGGGCGTCTTCCTCAACTGCGGCTGGGGCACCGGCGGCTTCAAGGCGATCCCAGGCTCGGGCTGGGCGATGGCGGAGCTGATGGCAAAGGGCGCCTCGCCGCTGGCCGCCGAGTTCGGGCTGGAGCGGTTCCGCGAGGGCCGGTTTATTGATGAGAGCGTTGCCGCGGGGGTGGCGCATTGATGCTAGGTCTGGACCGGTTTATCGGCGTAAGGCCGCGACCAAACTCTCCACAAAAGTTTGATGGCAGACTTTCGCGAAAGTCTGCGCGCACATTCAGCCGACCTGTGGCGTCCGTTCGATCCCTTGGGGCCGACACGCACTTGATCGCTTTGCGCTTGGGCATATTTCACTGTCCAAGACGACTTGAGGGATCGACATGGACGCCATTCTCCGCCGCCTTCCGACCCAGGACAGCCTGCAGGCCCGCGCCCCGGCGCTGGCCGGGCTCGCCTTCGGTGTCGCCGTCATGGTCCTCGGCGGGCTGTTGGTCTCGACGATCTACACCGGCCAGGGGCTCAGCTACGTGCCCGTCGAGACGACACCGGTCTATCCCAACTTCTAGCTCGCGGGACGGCGGCGTCCCGGAAGGACGCCCATGCTGATCCTGCACTGTCCTTATTGCGGCGTCGATGCCGACGAGACCGAGCTGGCCCCGGGCGGCGAGGCGCATTTGAAACGCTTCGGGCCGGACTCGTCGGACGAGGACTTCGAAGGCTACCTGTTCCACCGCGAAAACCCCAAGGGCGTGCATTTCGAACGCTGGCGGCACGCCAACGGCTGCGGCAAGTGGTTCCACGCCGCGCGCTGCACCACGACGATGGAGGTCTTCGGCACCTATTCCGCGCAACTCACCGAACCGCCGAAGGAGATCTGTGACAAGATCAGCGGCAAGCGGCCCGGCTGGTCGTGGAGGATCTTCGGATGAGCACCCGTCTCGCCTCCGGCGGCCGCCTGCTGGACCGGGCCAAGGCGCTGGAGTTCAGCTTCAACGGCAAGCGAATGACCGGGTTTCAGGGCGACACCCTGGCCTCGGCGCTTCTGGCCAACGGACAGACCCTGGTCGGCCGGTCGTTCAAATACCACCGCCCGCGCGGGATCGTTGCCAGCGGGGCGGAGGAGCCGAACGCGCTCGTGAACCTCGGGCAGGGCCCGCGGCACGAGCCGAACCAGCGTGCCACGACGACCGAGCTGTTCGAGGGGCTCAAGGCCACCAGCCAGAATCACTGGCCGAGCCTGGAATTCGACGTCGGCGTGATCAACAACTACGCGTCGAAATTCCTGCCCGCCGGGTTCTACTACAAGACCTTCATGGCGCCGCGGCTCGCCTGGAAGCATGTCTTCGAGCCGTTCATCCGGCAATCCGCGGGGCTGGGCCGTGCGCCGAAGGACCGCGACCCCGACACCTACGAACATTTCTACGCCCATGTGGACGTGCTGGTGATCGGCGGCGGCATCGCCGGGCTTGCCGCCGCCCGCCAGGCGGGGGCGGCGGGCGCGCAGGTACTGCTTATCGAACAGACGGCCCATTGGGGCGGACGGGCCCCGGTCGACGGCGCCGAGATCGACGGCATGCCCTCTGAGGCTTGGGTGAGGGACACCGTCGAAGCGCTTGAAGCGGCAGAGAATATCCGGCTGCGCACCCGCTGCATGGGGGCCGGGGTCTACGACCACGGCTATGTGCTGGCTTACGAACGCCTGACTGACCACGACCCGCACGAGGGCTTGCCGCGGCACCGGTTGTGGAAGATCCGCGCGAAACAGGTGGTGACGGCGACCGGCGCCATCGAGCGGCCGCTCAGCTTCGCCGGCAACGACCTACCGGGTGTGATGCTGGCCTCGGCGGTGCGGGACTACGCGGTGAATTACGGCGTCTCGCCCGGCGACCGGACGGTTGTGGTGACCAACAACGACGATGCCTACCGCACGGCGCTTGTGCTGAAGCAGACCGGGCTGGAAGTGCCGGCGATCATCGACGCCCGGTTCGGCAGCGATGGCGAGCTGGTGCAGGCGGCGAAGGCGGCCGGAATCCGCATCGAATTCGGCCGCGCGGTGGCCAAGGTGAAGGGACGCGCCCGGGTCGAGGGCGTGGCGATGACCACCCAGGCCGGCGAGGGCGCGGTGCTGGAGGAAATCGCCTGCGACGCGGTGGCGATGTCGGGCGGCTGGTCCCCGGTCGTGCATCTGTGGTCGCATTGCGGCGGCAAGCTGGTCTGGGACGCGGACCAGGCGCATTTCCGGCCCGATCCGGAGGTGGCGCCGGTCGGCGCCGACGGCCAGGGCTTCGTGCGCGCGGCAGGCATCGCCAGCGGCGCGATGGGCACCGCCGAGGTGCTGGCCGATGCGGACGCCGCGGGCCGGGCGGCGGCGGAGGCCACCGGCCACAAGAAACGCCGCAAGGCAGCGCCGAAGGCCGAGCCTGAAAGCCCCGCGCCGATGGCGCCGGTTTGGGTGATGCCGCAGGGCGCAGGCGAGGCCCTTCGGTCCAAGATGTGGCTCGATTTCCAGAACGACGTGAAGGTGTCGGACGTGGAACTGGCCGCGCGCGAGGGCTTCGAGAGCGTCGAGCACACCAAGCGCTATACCACGCTCGGCATGGCCACCGATCAGGGGAAGCTAAGCAATATCAATGGCCTGGCGGTGCTTTCTCAGAGCCTCAACCAGGACATCCCGCAGGTCGGCACCACCACCTTCCGCCCGCCCTATACGCCGATCTCGATGGGCGCGATCGCGGGCGAGGCGCGCGGCGACATCTTCCAGCCGCTGCGCCGCACGCCGATGCACGACTGGCACGAAGAGAACGGCGCGCATTGGGAGCCGGTGGGCCATTGGCGGCGGCCCTATTGCTATCAACGGCCCGGCGAGAGCGTCGAGGAGGCGGTGCATCGCGAGGTCAAGAACACCCGGCAAGCGCTTGGTTTCCTTGACGCTTCGACGTTGGGAAAAATCCTGGTCAAGGGACCGGATGCGGGGAAGTTCCTCGACATGATGTACACCAACATGATGTCGACGCTGAAGCCCGGGCGCTGCCGCTATGGCCTGATGTGCACCGAGAACGGGTTTCTGACCGACGACGGTGTCGTGGCGCGGATCGATGACGAGACGTTCCTGTGCCACACGACCAGCGGCGGCGCCGACCGGATCCATGGCCATATGGAAGAATGGATGCAGACCGAGTTGTGGGACTGGAAGGTCTACACCGCGAACCTGACCGAGCAATACGCCCAAGTTGCCGTAGTCGGTCCGAAAGCGCGCGAGGCACTGGACTTGATGGGCGGCATGGACCTGTCGGCCGAGGCGTTGCCTTTCATGGGCTGGGCCGTTGGTGAGATCGGCGGCTTCAAGGTCCGGGTCTATCGCATTAGTTTCTCGGGAGAATTGTCCTACGAGATTGCCGTCGATGCGCATCGGGGCCGGGCGTTCTGGGATGCGCTGCTGGAGGCCGGCGCCGAATTCGGGGCGATGCCCTACGGCACCGAGGCGCTGCATATCATGCGCGCCGAGAAGGGCTTCATCATGATCGGGGATGAGACCGACGGCACGGTGATCCCGCAGGACCTGGGCCTCGACTGGGCGATCTCGAAGAAGAAGGATGATTTTCTGGGCAAGCGGGCGCAGGCGCGAAGCCATATGGTGGACCCGGACCGCTGGCGGCTGGTGGGGCTGGAAACGCTCGACGGCTCGGTGCTGCCCGACGGGGCTTATGCCAGCGCGGAGGGCAAGAACGCCAACGGCCAGCGCAACGTGCAGGGGCGGGTCACGTCGACCTATTTCTCACCGACCTTGTCGAAGGGCATCGCCATGGGGCTGGTCAAGCGCGGGCCGGATCGGATGGGCGAGGTGCTGGAATTTCCGAAGATCGGCGGCGAGGCGGTGAAGGCGAAAATCGTCAGCCCGGTCTTCTACGACCCCGAGGGGGAGAAGCAGAATGTCTGACGTGGTCGCAGCGCTACAGGGCGCGGTCTATGACGGTTTCGCCAAGGTCGAGGCGGCGGGCCCGCGCGGCATGATCACGGTGAAGGGCGATCTGGCGGCGAGCGTGCTGAAGAACGCCACGACGGGCGTGGCGGGGGTGGACTTTCCGGGACAGGGCGAGGCGAATTGCGTCGGCGAAAAAGGCATCTGCTGGATGGCGCCGGACGAGGTGCTGGTCCTGGTGCCCTACGCAGAGGTGCCGGACGCCGTCGGACGGATGGAGAAGGTGCTGGCGGGCACGCATCACCTGATCGCCAACGTCTCGGATGCGCGGGCTTTGTTCTTCGTGAGCGGATTGGACGCGCGCGAGGTGATCGCCAAGCTGACGCCGGCGGATGTCTCTCCCAGTGCCTTCCGGCCCGGCCAGTTCCGCCGCACCCGGCTGGCGCAGGTGCCGGCAGCGTTCTGGATGCGCGACGCGGAGACCTTCGAGGTGATCTGCTTCCGCTCGGTCGCGCGTTATGTCTTCGACCTATTGAAGACTGCGGCGCTGCCCGGGTCGGAGGTCGGGTATTTCTAAGGTGGGCTGGTCTCAAGCGGAGGCGCGCGTGCCGCGCGCCGCTGGTTTCTCTCGATCTCCGCCTCTGGCTGCGATCGAGTCCGCCCTTTGTGAGGCGACGCGTTGTTGCGACGGCAGTGCAGGTTGAAGCGGCATATACTTGCTGCTGAGAAGTCCGCCTGAGGGCGGACATCCTCAAGCATGAGTCTCGTCTTCAACCCGTCAAGCCCAAGCCGGGCGGCGCGCGGCTAGCTGAGCCGAGGCTTGACAGGCGGAAAACGCGACCGCGAAGGTGAAGACGTTCACAGGGGAGGACTCGATGCAGATAGGTGTTCTGGGAACCGGCATGGTGGGCCGCGCTTTGGCGACTCGGTTGGTGGGGCTGGGCCATGACGTGATGATGGGCAGCCGCGACGCGATGAGCGAGCCGGCGCAGGACTGGCTTCGCGCGCAGACCGGTACCGCCTCGGTCGGCACCTTTGCAGAGGCGGCGGCGCATGGCGAGCTGGCGATTCTGGCGGTGCGTGGCGACGTGGCGCTCGACGTGGTGGACCTTGCCGGGGCGACGCCGCTGAAGGCCAAGGTGCTGATCGACGTCTCGAACCCGCTCGATTTCAGCCAAGGCATGCCGCCGGTACTGATCGCGCATTTGTCAAACACCACCTCGCTGGGCGAGGAGGTCCAAAGGAGGCTGCCGCTGACCCACGTGGTCAAGACGCTGAACACGATGAATGCCGACGTCATGGTGCATCCCGAGCGCGTGCCGGGGCCGTCGGACGTCTTCGTCTGCGGCGAGGATGCCGGCGCGAAGGCCACGGTCATGAGCCTGCTCAAAAGCTTCGGCTGGGACGCGCCGATCGACCTGGGCGGCATCTCGGCGGCGCGCGGCACCGAGGCGATGTTGCCGGTCTGGCTGCGGCTCTGGCAGGCGCTCGGCACCGCCGATTTCAACTTCCGCATCGTGCGCTGACGGCTTTGGGCTTGACCTTCGGGGCAGGTGCCCTCCATCAAGCGGCAGATTTGCGACCAACCTGACAGGGGGACCCCCACATGGCTTTCGACCTTCCCGATCTTCCCTATGCCCACGATGCTTTGGCCGCCGTCGGCATGTCCCAGGAGACGCTGGAATACCACCACGACCTGCACCACAAGGCCTATGTCGACAACGGCAACAAGCTGATTGCCGGAACCGAGTGGGACGGCAAGAGCCTCGAAGAGATCATTGTGGGCACCTACGATGCCGGAGCCGTGGCCCAGAACGGCATCTTCAACAACATCAGCCAGCTTTGGAACCACAACCAGTTTTGGGAGATGATGGGGCCGGGCGCCTCTGCGATGCCGTCGGAACTGGCGTCGGCGATCGCCGACAGCTTTGGCTCGGTCGATGCCTTCAAAGAGCAGTTCACCGCCGCCGGCATTGGCCAGTTTGGGTCCGGCTGGTGCTGGCTGGTGAAAAACGCCGATGGTGGCCTGGCGGTGACCAAGACCGAAAACGGCGTCAACCCGCTCTGCTTCGGCCAGACCGCGCTCTTGGGCTGCGACGTGTGGGAGCATTCCTACTACATCGACTTCCGCAACAAGCGCCCTGCCTACCTGGCGAATTTCCTCGACAATTTGGTGAACTGGGAAAACGTCGCGTCCAGGATGTGACCGACAATCCGCGGCGCTTGACGGCAGCGGTTTCACGGCCGGCTGCGATCAGCGCCGCACGGTGGCGTGCCCTATTGCACGCGCCCTGGCCGGTGCTAGGGCCTGTCAAGAAGCAGCGGCAGCCAGTTGCATTGAGCGGCCCGGCCGACCGGCTGGGCGCCGCAACTGACGCCATCGGTCAGGACAGGTCCTCACGCAACGCAACCGTCAATTCGGATGGCGAGCCGACCACGCTGACAAAGCTCCGCAGCGACTGATCGGCGAAGCCCTCGGCGATCACATGATCGACGAGCGAGATCAGCTTGCCCCAGTACCCTTCTGTATTCAGTAGATAAATCGGCTTGGCGTGCAATGCCAGCTGGCGCCAGGTCAGGACCTCGAAAAACTCGTCCAGCGACCCCGCGCCGCCGGGCAGAACAACGATTGCGTCGGAGTTCATGAACATCACCTTTTTGCGCTCGTGCATGTTCTCGGTGACGATGAACCGGCCGAGGTCTCGTTTGGCCACCTCGCGGCTCATCAAATGCACCGGGATTACGCCGAAGGTATCGCCCCCCGCCGCTTGGGCTGCTGCGGCCACCGCACCCATCAGACCAACATCGCCCGCGCCATAGACCAGCCGCCAGCCTTCGTCGGCCAGCGCCGTGCCGATTTCTTGCGCTGCGGCGCGATAAGCGGGATGCGCGCCGTCGCGCGCGCCGCAAAAGACACAGATCGAAATCTCCGGCGAACCCATATCTTGTCCTTGCATCAATGTGTTTTGACCACAGATACCCGCGTTGATATGGTCGCTCAACCACGGACGCTGCGGCGACGGTGGTCTGGGGGAAACGGATGTTCGCAAAGATCGGATCGCTGTTTGGCGGGGGCGCGGTAAGCGGTGCCGTGGCTGCGGTTCTGGCCGCCGCAGCCGTTGGCTTGGGCGGCTGGCAACTGACCCGCCCCGCGTCCGACGATGTGCCGCGCACAGTCGCCGCTCCGCCCGTCGAAGAAGAGGCACCGGTTGCCGAGGAACCAACGGCGGCGGCCCGCCCCGACGCGGAGCCCGCGGTCGAGGTGCCGCCCGAGGAGTTGCCGAGCTTCGACGTGGTCCGGGTCGATGCCGAGGGCAACGCCGTCGTCGCTGGCCGCGCCGTGCCGGATTCGGCCGTCAAGGTCTTACTCGACGGCGCCGAAGTGGGCCAAGCGCCCGCCGACACCGGCGGCAATTTCGTCTCGCTGTTCGTCGTTCCACCGGCAACCCAGCCGCGCACCGTCAGCTTGGTGATGGAAATCGAGGGCAAGCCGCCCGTGGCCTCGGACGCCACGGTGATCCTTGCGCCCACGCCGCTTGACGCAACGCCCGAAGTGGCGGCGAAATTGACGCCACGGACCCCTGGCTCGGGCGAAGATGCGGTGGCGCAGACCGAGTCAGGCGGGGACGCGGCCGCCACGTCGACCGTTGACATCGCTGGATCATCGCCGGCGCCACCCGCTGACGCTTTGGCGCCGGACGGCGCGAATGCGTCTGCCATTGAGGTTACGCAACCGGCGGGCGCCGCGACAGACCCGCCGCGCCAGACATTGGATGACACGGGGGCGGCGATTGCGGCCGTTGAAACCGCAACGCTTGAGGATTCCGACGACGCCGCGGTCGTTACCGAAAGCGCGCCAACCGCCTCGGGCGCGGTAGAGGTGCCAGCACAAAGCTCGACCCCGGATGGGCGCGCGCAGGCGGAGAGCAGCGTCGCGGATGGCGAAGACCTCGCGCTGGCCGAGACGAACGTCGTGGACGAACCGCCAGCCAGCCGTGAGATCGCCGGGGAAGACGCTTCTACCACGAGTAACACCTCGACCGAAGCGACGGAAACCGGCCCTAAGGCAGCGGACACGGGAGAGACCGCTTTAGCCGAGGCCCGCTCCGAGACGACGGACCTCGTGGCGACCGAGATCGGCGGGGAGGATAACGCGCCGGGCTCTCTGGAACCGCCCGGCCAAGACCTCGCAGCGGCAACTCCGCCCGCCGCGCAGGCGTCAGGTCCGGCGTTGACCGCCGACGCGCCTGGCCTTGAAGCGCCGGACATTTCCGAACCTGATACCGAAGTCGCGGCGCTCGATTCACCGCCGCGGCCCAGCACGCCACGCGCGCCCTCGGTCCTGTTGGCCGACGATACCGGCCTGCGGGTGCTGCAGCCCGGCGGGCCCGGGCCAACCAATGTGCAAGCGGTGGTGATCGATACGATCAGCTACGACCCCGAAGGCGAAGTGGCGCTCGGCGGCCGTGGCGTTTCAGGCGGCTTCGTCCGGGTTTATCTCGACAATCGGCCCATCAAGACCACCGAGATCGGCGTCGACGGCCAATGGCGCACGCCGCTGCCCGAGGTCGACACCGGCGTCTACACCCTTCGGGTCGACGAAATCGATGCGGCGGGTGTGGTGACCTCGCGCGTCGAGACGCCATTCAAGCGTGAGGAGCCGGCGGTGCTCGCCGCGCTGGAGCCCGCCGCACCGCCGCCCGCCCCCGGCGAGCCGCCGCGCGCCGAGGTGATCACCGTCCAGCCCGGCAACACGCTCTGGGGCATCGCCAGCGACGCCTATGGCGACGGCTTCCTCTATGTCCGGGTGTTTCGCGCCAACCGCGACCGGATCCGCGACCCCGACCTGATCTACCCCGGCCAGGTCTTCACCGTCCCCGAGTAGGGCACGAGGGCAATTGAGTGAGCCAAAAGGGCGGGTTTGCCCATTCGGGCGACGTTGGTCATTCCGCGAGGAGCCGTGCCCGTCGCCAACCCGCGGGGTGGCGATCAGACCTCTGGACGGTGGCGCTTAATGGCTATCGAGTCCGTAGGACATCGAGCGGTTCGCGAGTTGCAGTAATCGCCACCCCTCCGGGGCGGGTTGGCGATGGGCACGGCGGCGCTGCGCGCCTTGACTCCGTGCCCAGAGCGGGGTCATCGAACTGCCAGGGCCGCTCGAGTCCGCCCCGGCACAGGCAGAACGCACACAACCCAGCCGGCCTTTCACCCACGACCGGATAACCTGAAACACTGCACCGCTCTGCCCGGCCCTGGCAAATCCCGCCGCGTCGGCTTAGGTGTTGGCCCCTGACCCGGGCGAGCAGACGATATGCGCATGACCACCATCACCGATTGGGACGGCGAGACGGCCCGCAAGAGCGGCTGGCGCACGATCCGGCGAGTGGCGCCCTATCTTTGGCCCGAGGGCCAGGCCTGGGTGAAATGGCGCGTGGTCCTGGCGCTGGCGGCGCTGTTTCTGGCCAAGGTCGTCGCCGTCGGCACGCCGTTCTTCTACAAGGCCGCGGTCGACGCCCTGGCGGGCGAGGCCGTCGATCCGGTGCTGATGCTGGCCGTCGGCGCCGTCGGGCTGACCGTCGCCTATGGCGTGGCGCGGCTGATGACCGTGGGCTTCCAGCAACTGCGCGACGTGATCTTCGCGCGGGTCGGCCAGCGGGCGCTGCGCCAGCTTGCCCTGGAAACCTTCCGGCACATCCACGCGCTCAGCTTGCGCTATCACATCACCCGCAAGACCGGCGGGCTCAGCCGGATCATCGAGCGCGGGGTGAAGGGCGTCGAGTTCCTGCTGCGGTTCCTGCTGTTCTCGATCGGTCCGCTGATCCTGGAACTGGCGATGATCGCCGTCGTCCTGGCAGTGGTCTTCGACCTGCGCTACCTCGCCGTCGTCGTCGGCACAATCGCGATCTACATCTGGTTCACCTTCACCGTCACCGAATGGCGGGTGAAGATCCGGAAGGAGATGAACGACCAGGACACCGACGCGAACCAGAAGGCCATCGACAGCCTTCTGAACTTCGAGACGGTGAAATACTTCGGCGCCGAGGGGCGCGAGGCCGACCGCTACGACAGCGCCATGGCGGGCTACGAGCGCGCGGCGCTGAAGACCTCGTATTCGCTTGCGTTCCTGAATTTCGGCCAGTCGCTGCTGATCACCTCGGGCCTCGTCGTCGTGATGGTGATGGCCGCGCTCGGCGTCCAGGCCGGCACCCTGACCGTGGGCGATTTCGTCATGGTCAACGCCTATATGATCCAGATCACCATGCCGCTGAACTTCCTCGGCACGGTCTATCGCGAGATCCGCCAGGCGCTGGTCGATATGGGCGAGATGTTCGACCTACTGGAGCAACCCGCCGAGGTCCGCGACAGGCCCGGCGCGCCCGCGGTCGAGGTGAATGGCGGCCGGGTGGAACTCGACGGCATCGCCTTCGGCTACGACGACGCCCGGCCGGTGCTGAAGGGCGTGTCGATCGGCGTCGGCGCAGGCGAGACGGTGGCCATCGTCGGGCCCTCGGGTTCGGGCAAGTCGACGATCGGCCGGCTGCTGTTCCGCTTCTACGACGTGTCCGGCGGAGCGCTGCGGATCGACGGCCAGGACGTGCGCGACGTGACGCAGGACAGCCTGCACCAGGCGATCGGCGTGGTGCCGCAGGATACGGTGCTGTTCAACGACACGATCTTCTACAACATCGCCTACGGCCGCCCCGAGGCCACCCGCGACGAGATCGAGGCGGCGGCGCGGGCGGCCAAGATCCACGACTTCATCGCCGCCTTGCCCGAGGGCTACGACACCCAGGTCGGCGAGCGCGGGCTGAAGCTGTCGGGCGGCGAGAAGCAGCGCGTCGGTATCGCCCGCACGCTGCTGAAGAACCCGCCGATTTTGCTTTTGGACGAGGCGACCAGCGCGCTCGACACCGAGACCGAGCGCGACATCCAGGACGAGTTGAAGGCGATGGGCGAGGGCCGCACGGTGATCACTATAGCGCACCGGCTGTCGACGGTGGTGGATGCCGACCGGATCGTGGTCCTGGAAAACGGCGAGGTGGTGGAAGAGGGCTGCCACGAGGCGCTGTTGTCCAGGGCTGGGCGTTACGCGGCGATGTGGCGACGCCAGGCGGCGGAACGCGAGGAAGCCGCCTGATGGATTGCACCGCGCGATGCGCGTCGCGGCGGGGCCGGCCTGACGGCCGGCCAAAGGCCGCTGGCGCGGCCTGCCCCCGGCGGGCGTATTTGGGACGAGAAGAGGCGTGCGGTTGCCCGTGGTTGCGGCGTAAGGGTCGGTGCTGGGCGGTCTCTTAGCAGCAGTTTCCGGATTCGGCGCCGACATTCAGGGAGCGATTGCGCCGCGCGATGCGCGCCGCGGAGCGGCTGGCCTGAAGGCCGGCCGAAAGCCGCTGGCGCGGCCTGCCTCTGTCGGGAGTATTTGAGACGAGAAGAAGTGTGGCGGCTAGGTAATGGCTGGCGGGTTTTCTGCTAAAGGCCCAGCGGGTTATGCGTCGAGCTCGATCCAGACGGGGACGTGGTCCGAGGGTTTTTCGCGGTCGCGGGTGGCGCTGTCGATGCCGCAGGCGGTCAGGAGGTCGGCGGCTTGCGGGGTCAAGAGCAGGTGGTCGATGCGGATGCCGTCGTTGCGGTCGCGAGCGTTGCGCTGGTAGTCCCAGAACGAGTAGTGACCAGGGCCCTGGATGCGGGCGCGAAAGGCGTCGGTGAAGCCGAGATTTGTCAGCCGGCGGAAGGCGTTACGGGTCTCGGGCCGGTAGAGCGCATCGGTCTCCCAGGCCTCGGGACGGGCGGCGTCCTCGGCTTGGGGAATGACGTTGTAGTCCCCCGCCATCAGCGCAGGTTCCTCAGCTTTCAGAAGGGTTTGCGCACGGATCTTCAAGCGGTCCATCCAGGCGAGCTTGTAGTCGTATTTCGGACCTGGCGCCGGATTGCCGTTCGGCAGGTATAACCCACAGATTCGTATGGCTTTTTCGCCGACGACGGTGGCCTCGATCCAGCGCGCCTGGTGGTCGGTGTCGTCGCCGGGAAGGCCGCGGGTGACATCCTCGAGCGGGAGTCTGGACAGGATCGCCACCCCGTTGAAGCTCTTTTGTCCATGGGTTTCAACGGCATAACCCTTGTCCTCAAAGTGCTCGCGCGGGAAAGCCTCGTCGACCGACTTGATCTCCTGCAACAAAGCCACGTCGGGATTTGCCTCATCAATCCAATCACTTAGCGCTTGAATCCGGGCCTTGATGCCGTTGATGTTGAAGGTAGCGATCTTCATGGGGCGAGAGTGGACCGGTTGTGGCACAGGATCAAGCGCGCAAACCTTCCAATCCCTGGCAGTATTCTGGGTCTCTCGGGGCCTGTTCGGTCAGCAATAAATCGCCTGGGGGTGGGGTTGTTGGGAACTGCGAAAATGGAACACCCATCTCTCGCGCGCCGCTATGGCAATATCGCAACCTCTAGGTACGCAAGCAAAAGCCCACCAACAACAACAACAACTATACCGGTAATCAACTTTGGCAGCCAACTTGAGCCCTGTTGCCTCTGCTCCGACCGATTGTCGATCTTCATGTCTCCCTCTACCACCCCGACATTGATCGATCTGTCGACAGAGCGACTTTTCTTTATTGTCGTCCATTTCGCCATTTGTTTTCCCTTGCTCTAGGATGGAATTATACAACGTGCTTTGGCGAACCTAATCGTCGCCCTCAAGGTTTTCATCCTCGTTGGATTCGAATTGCATAATGTGGATCGCTCCCGACCGGCCTACATTCACGCTATTGTCGTTGTTCACAATAATGAACTGGTTGGTGGAATTGTCGAACTTGGTCCGGACGTTTCGATCCGCCGATGTGATCAATTGTACCATGAGTTCCACGAGGTTCATTGCAGAGTCCTGGTCACGAACAAAGAACCGATGCCGTCTTCCAGAGTTCATATAGATCTCGACGTGATAACGGGATTGTTTTTCAGCGCGCCGGCGTGAATCCACGTAGAGCTCGAACGCGAATATGGCGCGCGCAACCGCAAGAACCGCGATAATGCCCGCCACCGCATAGCCATATTGGGGCAAAAAACTCGCAGCCACCACAGCGGCGATGAGCCCAATCACGCCCTGAAATCCCGCCTTGAGCGCCTCATCTCGCGCCGCGTCCTTGAAGCGTTTCGTACGTTCATAGATAAATCTTTGAATCGATGAGATGTTTTTTGTTTGAAGGATCACATCGCGCGCAAAGAATATTTCTGGAGTGAATTCGATTTCGGATTCGTCAAATTTGTCCGTCTTGAGTGAGTGTTTGGTTGGGACAAGTCTAATGATGTCTCGGATTTTTCGATCCACGAGTCGCCCAAACACATTGACCTCCAGTCAACAGCCAAAAAACCCGGACATTGCATGCCCAGTAGCGACTAGATCAGGATTTCCCGAATTTGAGAACGGCTAAATCGAAAACGACGTCCCGCAGCCGCAGGAGCTCGTGGCATTGGGGTTCTCGATCACGAAGCGGGCGCCGATCAGTTCCTCGGAGAAATCGATCACCGCGTCGGCCAAAAACGGCAGCGACACCTCGTCGATCACCACACGCTCGCCGCCGGGTCCGTCGAGCACCAGGTCGCCGTCGGCGGGGTCGTCTAAGGCAATCTCGTACTGAAAGCCGGAGCAGCCGCCGCCCTCGACCGCCACGCGCAGGGCTTTGCCGGCGTCGTTTGCGCCGATCTCGGAAAGGCGCTCGTAGGCCCGGTCGGTGACTTTCGGCGGCAGGATCATCGCTCAACTCCGGCGTTTCTTAGGGGTCGCGATTGCAATATATGGGGACCGGGACAGGCGGACAAGGACAGGCGGGATGCTGCAGCCTTACGCGGCGCGGGCCGAAACCTCGCGCGGGCGGCTCTATGACGAGCCCGAGAGCCGGTTCCGCGACTGCTATCAGCGCGACCGCGACCGGATCATCCATGCCAGCGCGTTCCGGCGGCTGAAGCACAAGACCCAGGTGTTCATCGAGCACGAGGGCGATTACTTCCGCACCCGGCTGACGCATTCGATCGAGGTGGCGCAGGTGGCCCGAACCATCGCCGGCGCCTTGGGGCTGAATGTGGAGCTGACCGAGGCGGTGGCGCTGGCGCACGACCTGGGCCATCCGCCCTTTGGCCATACCGGCGAGGAGGCGCTGCAGCGGCTGATGGAACCTCACGGCGGGTTCGACCACAATGCCCAGGCGATCCGGATCGTAACCTCGCTCGAACGCCACTACGCCGAATTCGACGGGCTGAATCTGACCTGGGAGACGCTGGAGGGCATCGCCAAGCATAACGGGCCGGTGACTGGCGAGATCCCCTATGCGCTGGCCGATTACGACGCCCGCCACGATCTGGAGCTATCGACCCATGCCAGCGTCGAGGCGCAGGTGGCGGCGCTGGCCGACGACGTGGCCTACAACTCGCACGACCTGCATGACGGGCTGCGGGCCGAGCTGTTTTCGACCGACGAGCTGGCCGAATTGCCGCTGCTCGACGGATGTTTCGCCAGGGTCGACGCCAAGTACCCGGGGCTGAACTACTACCGGCGCCGGCACGAGGCGCTGCGGCGGTTCTTCGGGATGCTAGTGGAGGATGTGATCGTGCAGGCCAAGGCGCGGCTGTCAGAGCTGGGGCCGCGGACGGCGATGGACATCCGGCGGGCGGGGCGGCCGATGGTGCGGTTCTCCGACGAGGTCTGGCGGCAGTTGCAGGTGACGCGCGAATTCCTGTTTCACCGCATGTACCGCGCGCCCGACGTGGTGGCGATGCGGGCCGAGGTGACCAAGGCGGTCGACGCGCTGTTCCCGCTGTTCATGGCGCGGCCGGACCTGTTGCCCAAGCAGTGGCGCAAGGACGTGGCCGAGGCCGCCACCGAGACCGCGCTCGCGCGCATTGTCGTCGACTACATCGCCGGCATGACCGACCGCTTTGCGCTGCAGGAATATGCCCGACTTGTGGATTAGCGCGCGTCTAAATCGGCTTGCGTTTTCAACGAAATACACGGCACCGGAATTTGCGTTCGAAATCATATTCTCGCCGATTGGGGCAGCGAACGCCAAGTCAACGTAAACGCAAATTGCTCTAGTGGCGCGAGTCGACCGTTGTGGGCTTTGCAACGGGATCGGCCTGAAGACGACACGCGCGTGCCGCGGCGGGCACGGACTCAAGGGACGTAGCTCCACGGTGGCCGTCGCCAACCCGCCCGGGTGGGGTGGCGATTGGTCTATGCTCGCGCATCGCGTGAGGTCCTACGGATTCGACGGCCACAAAGCGCCGTCGTTCAGATGTCGGCGCGCCACCCCGCGGGTCGGCGATTGGCCCAGCTTGTCAAATGGTGAGCCAGCGGCGGTTCCAGGCCAAACCGTAGCGGCCCGACCTGGCCCGGCATCGGATGGCCAAGAAGACAAGCGCGCGGTGCGCCCGCCGCCCGCGTCTCAACTCGTCCCGCCGTTCTCGCCGCTCAAGGCATCGGCAAGCGTTGTGCCCCAGTGGGCCGAATCGCTGTCGGAGTGGAATTGCCAGCCCATCGCGCCGCCGATCTCGATCCCGTTTTGCGCCGCCTCGCCGATCCAATTGGCAAGGTCGCTGACCGGCACATATCCGGTGTTGCTTTTATCTTTGAAGATCACGGGCTTGCCGAGCAAGATCTTTTGGGCCGCAACGCCGGCAGCGATGATCTGGGCCACGGCAGACCCGGTGGCCCACCCGTTGGCCTCGACGAAGAGCGTATCGTAGCTGTCGTAGCTGGTTTCGTCCTGATTGTAGAATTGCACGTTGTAGGCGTCGATCAGATCTCCGACCACCTCGTTGACGGCCAGATACGGCGCGCCGCCGTAGGCTTGCGAGAAATAGGGCGCCTGCGGCGCATGTGTGAGGATAGCGTCGGGAAACGCGTCCCGCGCCGCCTTGGTCGCATCGACCGTCCAACGGATCGCCGTTTCGGGATCGCTGCCGTACATCGGGTCCTCGAGGTCGAAATCGACGCCATCCAGCCCGTATTGCACGGCGAATTTGGCTGCCGCGGCGCCGAATTCCGCGGCCTGGTCGGGATACTGCGTGATCGGTTGGACGGTGGCACCGCCCGCCGATACGGTCACTTGGATGCCGTTTTGGTGGAACTGGTCGATCGCATCTGGCGGAAATGTCGACCCGTCTGACCAGGCCTGGGCCACGTCCAGCGGACCCGTCAATTCCCAAAAGGCCAGGATGAACTGGTTGAACCCGCCGGCATTGTCCAGGATCGAGGTGAGCACTTGGTCCGGCGGGGACCATGTGGCCAGTTGATCGATATAGACGGCGACTGTTGGATTGGTCATCGGGCGCTCCTGTTCGGGTGCTGCGGTTTGCGGTTTCGGCGAAACACGCGGCCTCGGAATCTGCGTCCGACCTCAGCAAATTGCCGATCGAGAGGCGGCGTTGTCCGGGCCAGCCTCACCGCAAATCGTTTTGGCCGCGCGTCACGGGGATAAAGACGCAGCCCGGCTGGAGGTGTGAGGGCGGCCGAAGAAACGGTGCGAAATTCAGGGGCACCGTCGGCCGGCTCGGCGCGCAGAGGCGAAAAAAAAGGCCCGCCCCCGGTCGGGGCGGGCCCGGCTGCCCGAGAGGCGCTTGGTGCGTCACTCGATGCCGATGAAGAACATCGCCCAGACCTGAAGCGCCTCGAAGCTGTCGTAGAGGTCTTTATCCTCGACGACCGGGTAGACGATCATCGTCGGCCCCAGCAGACCGACCTCAAGCGGCACGCCGTCGCCATGGGTGGCTACGATCGGTTCGTATTGGCTGAGGTGGTCCCAGGTGATTTCGACCTGATACCCGTCGAAGGCCATCGGCCAGGCCGATTTGCCCTCGGCGCCGACCCGCTTCATCAGCTCGCTCAGGCGCGGGCCGGTATAGGCAATCTCGCGCCCGGTGTCCAAAAGCGTGGCCTTGACTTCGTGCTGCGGCATTGCAGCCAGCATCGCGTCGTCGAAGGCGACGGCGACCCGATAGGTGAGGTCCAGATAGCCCGAGAAATTCACGTCATCCTCATGCGCCGGTGGCGCATTGCCCTCGGGCAGCTCGCCGCCGATGGTGAGGATCACACGCTCGGTGGGCCCGGGGATTTCCGCTTGAGCGGCCGTCAGCCACCCAAATGCGAGGAGGGAGGCAAGAAGCAGTCTCATCGAGTGTCCTTTCGAATTCTATGTCGCGAATGTGACACTCCAGATTCCACAACTAAAAGGTGAACAAATCCTTAATGAATGCCAATTGACGTTAACGAAGGGTGCCCTCGATTGACCCCGGCGCTGCCCGTGCTAAACCGCGCCGGAATGCGCAGAGGGCCAAAAATGCACCTTTTCTCGGACATTAGGGCGGCTGTGATCGAGGCGCTGGAGGCGATGGTCGCTGCCGGTGAGCTGCCGCCTGGCCTCGACATGGTTAACGTGGCCGTGGAACCGCCGCGCGACGCTGCCCATGGCGACATGGCGACCAACGCGGCAATGGTGCTGGCCAAGGCCGCCGGCCGACCGCCCCGCGAGATCGCCGAGGCGCTGGCGCTGCGGCTTGCCGAGGACAGCCGAATCGCCGCGGCCGAGGTCGCCGGCCCGGGCTTTCTGAACCTGCGGCTGGCCGCCCCGGTCTGGGCCGGGCTGGTCGAGGCGGTGCTGGCCGACCCCGATTACGGCCGCTCGGCGATGGGGGCGGGGCAGCGGGTCAACGTCGAGTATGTCTCGGCCAACCCCACCGGCCCCTTGCATGTGGGCCACACCCGCGGCGCGGTCTTCGGCGACGCCCTGGCCGCCCTTTTGGCCTATGCCGGCTTCGCCGTGACCCGCGAATACTACATCAACGACGGCGGCGCCCAGGTCGACGTGCTGGCGCGCTCGGCCTTCGAGCGCTACCGCGAGGCCTGCGGGCTCAGCCCCGAGATCGCCGAGGGGCTCTATCCCGGCGACTACCTAGTGCCGATCGGCGAGGCGCTGAAGGATCGCTACGGCGAAAGTCTGATCGACACACCCGAAGCCGACTGGCTGGTCGAGATACGCGAATTTGCCACTGCCCGGATGATGGACATGATCCGCGCTGATCTGGCGGCCTTGGGCGTGTCGATGGATGTCTATTTCTCGGAAAAATCGCTCTACGGCACCGGGCGGATCGAGGCGGCGCTGGAGGATCTGGCGGGCAAGGGGCTGATCTATGAGGGCGTGCTGGAGCCGCCCAAAGGCAAGATGCCCGAGGATTGGGAACCGCGCGAGCAGACGTTGTTCAAGTCCACCGCACACGGCGACGACGTCGACCGGCCGGTGAAGAAATCCGACGGCGCCTGGACCTATTTCGCCCCCGACATCGCCTATCATTTTGACAAGGTTTCCAGAGGCTTCGACCAGCTCATTGATGTGTTCGGCGCCGATCACGGCGGCTATGTCAAGCGGATGAAGGCGGCGGTCAGCGCGCTGAGCGACGGGCGCGTGCCGCTCGATATCAAGCTCACTCAGCTGGTGCGGCTTTTCAAGGACGGCGCGCCGTTCAAGATGTCCAAGCGGGCGGGTACCTTCGTCACCCTGCGCGATGTGGTCGATCAGGTTGGCGCCGACGTCACCCGCTTCGTGATGCTGACGCGCAAGAACGACGCGCCGCTCGATTTCGACTTCGACCACGTGCTCGAACAGTCGAAGGACAACCCGGTCTTCTACGTGCAATACGCCCATGCCCGGGTCCGCTCGGTCCTGCGCAAGGCGGCTGAGCAGAACATCGCCCTTACCGATACGCCGGCGCTCGA
Source organism: Rhodobacter sp. (assembly GCA_030066215.1). Classification (GTDB taxonomy): domain Bacteria; phylum Pseudomonadota; class Alphaproteobacteria; order Rhodobacterales; family Rhodobacteraceae; genus JASJCA01. The sequence continues at coordinate 27,275 of JASJCA010000032.1, forward strand.
GGACGCCGCCGAAATTGCAGTGGCCAAGAAACTCGCCGAATGGCCGCGACTCGTCGAGATCGCCGCCCGCACGCACGAACCGCACCGCATCGCCTTTTACCTCTACGACCTCGCGTCGGAGTTCCACGCGCTCTGGAACCGGGGCAACGAACGGCCCGAGCTGCGCTTCCTGCAGGATGGCGATCCAAAGGCCTCGGCCGAAAAAATCGCGCTGCTACGGGCCGTTGGCGTTGTTATTTCAGCCGGTCTTGGTATTCTAGGCGTGACCCCGGCAGAGGAAATGCGCTGATCGAACAGGCGCAACCGGCCACAGCGGGTCGCGAGCAGGCAAGACGGACCGGGGATGCGGTGCAGCCTCGGGCAGTGAGGCAGAGATGGCGGAGATCTATCAAGGCGACGGCGCCGAACCGGTCGATGCGGCGGGGCCGGGTTTTTTTGGGACGGTGTTCAACTGGGTCGGGGCGCTGTTGTCGATGGCGTTGGTTGCCGGGCTGGCGGTCTGGGCCTACCAGCTGGTGCAGCGCGACGTCAGCGGCGTGCCGGTGGTGCGCGCGCTCGAAGGTCCGATGCGGGTGGCGCCGACAGATCCCGGCGGCGAACGCGCCGCACATCAGGGGCTGGCGGTCAACTCGGTGGCCGCCGACGGCGCCGCCGAACGCCCCGCCGACCGGCTGATCCTGGCGCCGAAGCCGCTGGATCTCACCGACGAGGATCTGCCGCAGCCGCGTTTGGCCGAGGCACCGCCCGTCGCCGAGCCGGCGCCAGAACTGGTCGCTGACGCAGCGGCGCTGGCAGACGCCCTGGCCGAGGGCGTCACCCCGCTCAGTGCCGTGGTGGTGCCCGAGGTCAAGGTGATCCCTGCAACTGTCAAGGGTGTGGCGCGCTCGCCGATGCCGTCGCCGCGTCCGGCGGGCGATTTCACCGCCGACAAGGTTGCAGAGACCGTCGCGCTGGCGGTGGCGGCCTCGGCGGTCGAGGTCGATCCCGGCACGATCCCGCCCGGCACCCGCCTGGTACAGTTCGGCGCTTTCCCCAGCCCCGAAGCGGCGCGCGCCGAATGGGCCAAACTCGATCTACAGTTCGATGATTTCTTGGCCGGCAAGAACCGGGTGATTCAGCGCGCGGCCTCGGGCGGCAAGACGTTTTACCGGCTCCGCGTGATGGGATTTGCGGACATCAACGACGCCCGCCGGTTCTGTTCGGCCTTCGTGGCCGAGGGCCAGGGCTGCATCCCGGTCGTGACCCGGTGAGTTCGACCCAGGCCGCGGCGATCCTGGGCTGCCGGGGCCCGCGGCTGACCCCGGACGAGCGCGATTTCTTCGCCGCGGCGCAGCCCTGGGGCTTCATCCTCTTTGCCCGCAACTGCGAAACCCCAGACCAGGTGCGCCGCCTGACCGGATGCTTGCGCGCGGCGGTGGGCCGCGACGCGCCGATCCTGATCGACCAAGAGGGCGGGCGGGTCCAGCGCATCGGCCCGCCCCAGTGGCGGCAATACCTGCCGCCGCTCGACCAGTGCCGGGCAGCCGGCGCCCAGGCGCCGCGGGCGATGTACCTGCGCACCCGGCTGATTGCGGCAGAGCTCGCCGATCTCGGCATCGACGTCAACTGCGCGCCGATGGCCGACATTGCCGGGCCCGACACCCATGCCTTCCTGAAGAATCGCTGCTACGGCACTGACGCCGAGAGCGTCACTGCGAACGCCTGCGCCGTGGCCGAGGCGCTCTTCGACGGCGGCCTGCTGCCGGTGATCAAGCACATGCCGGGCCATGGCCGCGCCGTGGTCGACAGCCACACCACGCCGCCGGTGGTCGAGGACGCGGCCGAAACGCTCCGGGCCCGCGACTTCGCGCCGTTCAAGGCGCTCGCCGACCTGCCGATGGCGATGACCGCGCATGTGGTCTACACCGCCTTCGATCCGGCGGTGCCGGCGACGACCTCGCCCAGGATGATCCGGCTGATCCGCGACGAGCTGGGGTTTTCGGGCCTCCTGATGACCGACGATATCTCGATGGACGCGCTCGCCGGCGATCTGGCCGCCCGCTGCCGGGCGGCGCGCGCGGCGGGCTGCGACCTGGTCCTGCACTGCAACGGCGATCTCTCTGAGATGCGCGTCGCCGTCGACACCGCCGGCACGCTGCAGGGCGACGGGCTCGCCCGCGCCGAGGCCGCCCTGGCCGCCCGCCGGCCGGTTCGCCCCATTGACATTGCCGCGACGGAGGCGGAGCTTGAGGCGCTCATTTCCGGTCGGGTCCATGGGTGAGGTCGTGAGTCTCAACACCGTCGCCAGCGTCGAGGCACGCCGCGCCGCCGAGGCGCTGATCGTCGATGTCGACGGCTTCGAGGGCCCGCTCGACCTGCTGTTGACGCTCTCGCGCACCCAGAAGGTGGACCTGCGTACGATCTCGGTCCTGGCGCTGGCCGAGCAGTACCTGGCCTTCATCGAAGAGGCGCGCACGCTGCGCATCGAGCTGGCCGCCGACTACCTGGTGATGGCCGCCTGGCTGGCGTTTCTGAAGTCTCGGCTGCTGCTGCCGCCCGACCCCGCCGAAGAGGGGCCCTCGGGCGAGGATCTGGCGGCGCATCTGGCGTTTCAGCTCGAACGGCTGCAGGCGATGCGCGACGCCGCCGCGCGGCTGATGGGGCGCGACCGCAAGGGCCGCGATTTCTTCGTCCGCGGCCTGCCCGAGGGGGTCGCCCGGGTCAAGCGCGTCACCTACACCGCGACGCTGCTCGACCTGATGCAGGGCTATGCACGGATCCGCACGCGCGACGAGTTCCGCCCCTTCAGCATGGACCGCGACCGCATCCTGACGCTGGAACAGGCGCTCGACCGGATGCGGCCCCTGATCGGCTTTGCCGGCGACTGGACCGATCTGATGTCGTATTTGCCCGACGGCTGGGAGGACGATCCGGGGCTGCGCCGTTCGGCCACCGCGGCCACCTTCGCCGCCTCGCTGGAACTGGCCAAGGAGGGCCGGATCGAGCTGCGCCAGGCCGAGACCTACGCCCCGATCCAGATCCGCCGGAAGGACGGCGATGGCTGAGCCGGGCGAGGACAGCCTGTTCGAGGCGCCGCCGATGGGCGAGCAGGAGCGCATGGTCGAGGCGATCCTGTTTGCCTCCGCCGAGCCGGTCACCGTGGCCGAACTCAACGCGCGCATGCCGCACGGCGCCGACGCGGCCGAGGCGCTGGTGCATCTGCGCAAGCGCTATGACGGGCGCGGGGTGCATCTGGTCAAGGTCGGCGACGCCTGGGCGCTGCGCACCGCGCCGGACCTGGGCTTTCTGATGCAGAAAGAGACGGTCGAGACCCGCAAGCTCAGCCGCGCCGCGATCGAGACCCTGGCGATCGTCGCGTACCACCAGCCGGTGACGCGCGCCGAAATCGAAGAGATCCGCGGCGTCTCGGTCAGCCGCGGCACCGTCGACCAGCTGTTGGAGCTGGAGTGGATCAAGTTCGGCCGCCGCAAGATGACACCGGGGCGGCCGGTGACCTATGTGGTCACCGACGAGTTCCTCGACCACTTCGGCCTGGAAAGCGCCCGCGACCTGCCGGGGCTGAAAGAACTGCGCGCCGCCGGCCTGCTCGACAGCCGCCCGCCGATGGGCAACCTGCCCGCCGGCGAGGCGGAAGACGACGACGACGGCCCGCCGCCGGATGACCAGGGCGAGATGTTCGACGAGTAATGGGCGCGGTGCAGGTGTTTGAGGTGGCAGCGTGCCCCGGCGTCCAAGTCGATGCGCGTTGGGTTCGGCGCGGTCCCAAAATGAAACGAGCCGCCTGGCAAGAAATCGGCCTGAAACGGACATCCGCGCGCCGCCCCGGGCACGGAGTCAAGGCGCGAAGCGCCGCCGTGCCCATCGCCAACCCGCCCCGGAGGGGTGGCGATTGGTCGATCACCCCGCACCGCTCGATGCCCTACGGACTCGACGACCATAAAGCGCAACCGTCCAGAAGTCGGTTCGCCACCCCGCGGGTTGGCGACGGGCACGCCTCTTCATAGGAGCCCTCGAACGGCCTTGCAGGCCCAGCGGCGGAGCGATCAGCCCTCGCCGCCCTCCGAGAAGCTCGCGATCAGTTCGTTGATCTTGGCAACCGAGGTCTCGACCCCGGTGTTGATCTGGTCACGCAGTGTGTTGGCCCAGTCGACGTAAGTCGCCAGATAGGGCTCGGCCTGCGGCACCTGCTCGACGATCTGGGGCGCAAACGAATAGACGGCGACGGCGACCGCGGCGACGATCGCGATTAGCAGAAACCCGGTACGGAAGCCGCCGCGGCGGCGGACGGCCGCGGCTTCTTCGGCCACGACGACACCGGCTGGCGCGCCCTCTTCCCGGTCCTCCGAAGCGCGCAAGGTGGAATTGATCTCGTCGATGTCGGGCAAGAGTTCGCGCCGCGACCCCGCCGGCGCAGCGGCCGGCGCGGCGTCGGTATCGTCGTCCAGCCCGCGTAGGCGCGCCATCCGAGCCCGCGCCGCCGCGGACCGCTGCGCCGCAACGGCGTCGGCGTCCTCGAGCCCCAGATCGGGCTGGGTTTCCAAGCCTTCGGCGTCGGCCTTGCGGGCGGCGGTTTCGCGTTCGGCCTCTTCACGCAGGACGCCGGCCACCTCGGGGTCGAGCTCACGCGGCTCCGGCGCTGGCGCATCCCCGGGCTCCGGCATGGCGGCGTCTTCCACGGGAGGCGGCTGGTCCAGCTCGTCGGCCAAATCGGCATCCATATGTGCGGGCCGCTGGAACCAGGTATGTCCGCAATTGGAGCATTGTACGTCGCGCCCGGCCTCGGGGATCACGTCGTCGTCGACCTCGTACTGCGCACCGCAGTTTGGGCATATCAGCCGCATGCCGCCCCCTGTCCGATTGCACAATCTCTTGCGCGCATGTCCTGCCCTTTTTCTAGTGGTTGTACCAGTCCGCGGGTGCATTTCAAACCTTTTGGCCAGGCGCGATTGAAACGGGGCGGCGATTTGGGCAAAACGAACACGGTACGAACGCCGGCAGGGGGCGCATGTGATCGAGTTGAGCGATGTGTCCTACAGCTATGGCGGGGGCGAGCTGTTGTCGGGCATCAGCCTGACCCTGGCGCCGGGCTCGTTCCATTTCCTGACCGGCCCGTCAGGGGCCGGCAAGACCACGTTCCTCAAACTCTGCTACGGCGATCTCCTTGCGACGGCCGGCCGGGTGACAGCCTTCGGTCAGGACGTGCGTGGGCTGGCGCGGGACGAAATCGCGCGGCTGCGACGCCGGATCGGAGTGGTGCACCAGGATTGCCGGTTCCTGGACCATTTGCCGGTGGCCGAGAACGTCGCCCTGCCACTGATCGTGTCGGGGCGCGACACAGCGGGTGAGGCGGCGAACCTGGCGGACCTCTTGGGCTGGGTCGGCCTCAGCGACCAGGCCGGCGCCCTACCGCCATCGCTTTCGGGCGGCGAGCGCCAGCGCGCGGCGCTGGCGCGGGCGGTGATCATGGCGCCCGAGGTGGTGATCGCCGACGAGCCCACCGGCAATATCGACTGGGAAATGTCGCTGCGGTTGTTGAGTCTGCTGGTCGAGCTCAACAAGATGGGCAAGACCATCGTGATCGCGACCCATGACTTGAACCTGATCCGGTCCGCAAAGCAGCAGGTCGCCGCGCGGGTGCTGCGGATCCGCAACCGCGGCGTGCAACTGGCGGGGGCCGACCTGTGAGCCTCGGCGGCGATATCGTGGCGGTGCTGCGCGGCGACGCCCAGGCCGACCGGGTGGTGCCGCCGACCGGCTTCACCGCCCGGCTGACGCTGTTCACCGCCGCGGCGATGGCGTTTTTGGCGGTCTTCGCGCTGGCGTTGTCGCTGGCCACCGGGCGGCTCGCCGACCGCTGGGGGTCGGAACTGGCGCGCAGCGCGACGGTGCGGATCTCGGCCCCCGCGGGCCAGGTCGAGGCGCAGGTCCAAGCGGCGCTGCGGGTGCTGCGGACGACGCCGGGCGTGACCTCGGCCAGGGTGCTCGACGCGGCCGAGCAGCGCGCCCTGCTGGAGCCCTGGTTCGGCCCCGACCTGCCGATCGAGAGCCTGCCGGCGCCGCAACTGATCGACGTGGTCGAGGATGGTCGCGGCTACGATGCGGACGGTCTGCGGCTGCGCCTGACCGCCGAGGCGCCGGGCGCGGTGCTCGACGACCACACCCGCTGGCGCCGGCCGCTGATCCGCGCGGCGGACCGGCTCAGAGCGCTGGGCGTCGTGTCGATCCTGCTGATCGCCGGCGCCACGGCGGCGATGATCACCCTGGCGGCCCAGGCGGCGCTGGCGGCGAATGCGCAGGTGATTGGGGTGCTGCGACTCGTAGGCGCGCGCGACGTCTACATCGCCCGCGCCTTCGTCCGCCGGTTCACCCTGCGGGCCCTGGTCGGCGCGGCGGCGGGCGCGGCCTTGGCCACCGCCGCCATCGCGATCCTGCCCCGCGCCGGCGATGCCGGCGGCTTCTTGACCGGCCTGGGGTTCCAGGGCTGGCACTGGCTTTGGCCGCTGGCGATCCCGCCGCTCGCAGCGGTGGTGGCGTTCTGGGCCACCCGGCTCGCCGCCTTTCGCTCGCTGAGGGAGCTGACGTGATGGCCCATGCGGTGCAATGGCTGCGCTCGCTGGTCTTCGTGGGCCAGATGTACGGCATGATGGCGCTGATGGCGCTGTTCTTCACCCCGCCGGCGCTGGTCTGGCGGCCCTGGGCGTTCCACGGCGTGCACACCTATTGCCGCTGGGTGCGCTGGACGGCGCGATGGATGGTCGGGCTCAGGTCCGAGGTGCGCGGCGAGGTGCCGACTGACGAGGTGCTGATCGCCTCGAAACACCAGTCGTTCCTCGACATCATTCTGCTGTGCAGCGTGCTGCCGCGGCCCAAATTCATCATGAAACAGGAACTGCGGTGGGCGCCGATCCTGGGCTGGTACGCCTTGCGCATCGGCTGCATCCCGGTCGACCGCGGCAAGCGCGGCGCGGCGGTGCAGCAGATGGTGCGGGGCGTCGAACAGGGGCGCGCGACGCCTGGCCAGCTGATTATCTACCCGCAGGGCACACGGGTCGCGCCAGGTGCCCATCGGCAATACAAGGTCGGTTCGGGCATCCTTTACGAACAACTTGGCCAGGACTGCGTGCCGGCGGCGACCAATGTCGGGGTGTTCTGGCCGCGGCGCGGGATCTACCGCAAGCCCGGTCTGGCGGTTGTCGAGTTCTTGCCGCGTATCCATGCCGGGATGGAACAGGAGGCGTTCATGAAACACCTCGAAGAGGTGGTCGAGGACGCGTCGGACAGGTTGATGGCAGAGGCGGGGTTTGAGGGCACGACATGAAGATGATCGAAACGCTGGAAGAGCTGGGCGCGGTCTATGATGCGCCGCCGTCGCCGCGGGCGCTCGACAAGGTCGCGGATCGGCTGACCCCACTTTATCGCCGCTGGATCATGGCGTCGCGGTTCTGCGTCCTGTCCACCGTGGGGCCGGAGGGCACCGACGCCAGCCCGCGCGGCGATGCCGGGCCGGTGGTGGCCGAGATCGACGAGACGACGCTGGCGATGCCGGATTGGCGCGGCAACAACCGGCTCGACTCGTTGCGCAACATCGTCAGCGACGGGCGGGTGAGCCTGATGTTCATGGTGCCGGGCTCGGAAACCGTGGTGCGGGTGAACGGGCGCGGGCGGCTGACCGCGGACCCGGCGATGACCGGGCGGTTTGAGCAGAAGGGACGGCATCCGCGGTCGGTGATCCTGGTCGAGATCGCCGAGGTCTATTTCCAATGCGCCAAAGCGATCATGCGGGCGCGCCTGTGGTCCGGCGAAGACGAAAGCGGCACGGTGCCGACGGCGGGCGAGTTCCTGCGCGCGGCCGATGCCTCGCTCGACGCAGAGGCCTATGACCGGACCTATGCCGAAGACGCCAAATCGCGGATGTGGTAGCGGGTCAGGCCCGCGCCACCGCCAGAGTGCCGAGCCCGGCGAGAAGCAGCGCGGCGCCGGATACGGCCGTGCGCAGTTGGTTCCAGAACTGCCAAGGCTCGGAATAGGCCACCCAGATCTCGCGCGCCGCGTCCGTGGCTTCAGGGATGGAGACCTCTGCCAGGGCCTCGTTCATCGGCACGTTGACGGTTGCGGTCAGGAATAGCCCACCGAACAGGTAGACCAAAGCGCCGGTGCCAAAGGCGGCCGCCGCCAGACGGCGCCGGGCGCTCCAGGCGAGCACGGCGGTCACGCCCAGAACCACCGGCGTGCCGAAAAAGGCCGGCGCGAAAACGGCGTTGCGGACCGAGGCGTTCATCGCTTGCATCGCTTCGATCGCCACCTTCGGGTTGGCGGCGTCGAGGCCCCACATCGTTGAACAGACCCAGGCGTAGAAGAACCCAAAGATCGCGCCGGCGAACAGCAACGACAGCAGGGCGAAGGCGGGAAGCAGAAATCGCATCAGAAAACCCCTTTCGAACAACCAAGTGCAAGTGAAACGCGTGCAGCGGTGATTTCCGTCGCGGCGGCGATGGCGCGGATCTTAGGCCGCCAGCCCCTTGCTGCCCATCGCCAGGAATTTCTTGCGGCGGTCCTTGATCAGCGCGCCACGATCTTTCGGCGAAAGATCGTCCAACAGCGCGCCGATCGCCTTGCCGACATTGGCTATGGTCGCGACACGGTCACGCTGCGCGCCGCCCAGGGGTTCCGGGATGATCCGGTCGATCACGCCCAGCCGCGACAGGTCCTGCGCCGTCAACCGCAGCGCCTCGGCCGCCTCGCGCATCTTCTCGGCGTCCTTCCACAGGATCGAGGCGCAGCCCTCGGGCGAAATGACCGAGTAGATTGAGTGTTCCAGCATCGCCACTCGGTTCGCCGTGGCAAATGCCACCGCGCCGCCAGAGCCGCCCTCGCCGACGATCACGGCGATCAGCGGCACGCCGATTGACAGGCATTTCTCGGTTGCCCGCGCGATTGCCTCGGACTGACCGCGCTCCTCGGCGCCCTTGCCGGGATAGGCGCCCGGCGTGTCGACAAGAGTGATCACGGGCAGCCCGAACCGGTCCGCGATATCCATCAGCCGGATCGCCTTTCGGTAGCCTTCGGGCCGCGCCATGCCGAAATTGCGTTCGATCCGGGTCTTGGTGTCGTTGCCTTTCTCGTGCCCGATCACCATCACCGCCCGGTCGTCGAGCCGCGCCAGCCCGCCCATCACCGCGTGGTCGTCGGCGAAGTTGCGGTCGCCGGCCAGCGGTGTGTATTCGCTGAACAGCGCCTCGATGTAGTCCAGGCAATGCGGCCGGTCGGGATGCCGGGCGACCTGGCATTTGCGCCAGGGCGTGAGGCCTTTGTAGAGGTCTTTCAGCAGATCGGCGGCCTTCTGGTCCAGCGCCGCCGCCTCGTCCTCAACATCCATCTCTTCGTTCGCCCGGGCGAGCGCGCGCAATTCCTCGGCCTTGCCCTCAATCTCGGCCAAGGGTTTCTCGAATTCGAGGTAATGGGTCATGCGGCTCCTGCCTGGCTGGCCTCGCGCGGTATATGACCCCGGCGGTGCGTCAATGCAACGGGGGCCGCGTCAGACCGACCGGGTCAGCCCGCCGTCGATGCGGATGTTCTGGCCGGTGACGTAGGCGGCGGCGTCGGAGGCGAGGTAGGCGATAAGAGACGAGACCTCGTTCGCCCTGCCGTACCGGCCCATTGGGATGCGGGCGCGGCGGTCCTCAGTCTCGGGCAGGCTGTCGATGAAGCCTGGCAGGATGTTGTTCATCCGCACGTTCTGGGCGGCGTATTTGTCGGCGAAGAGCTTGGTGAAGGCGGCGAGCCCGGCGCGAAAAATGCCGGAAGTCGGGAACAGCGGGTCGGGTTCGAACACCGCGAAGGTCGAGATGTTCAGGATCGTGCCGCCACCCTGCGCCGCCATAATCGGCGCAACGATGCGGGCCGGGCGGATCACGTTCATCAGGTAGACGTCCATCCCGCGGTGATACTCGTCGTCGGTCATCTCCAGGATATCGCCCTTGGGCCCGTGCCCGGCAGAATTCACCAGAACGTCGACACGGCCCCATTTCGCCATCGCCTTGTCCACCAGCGCCTGGTGATCGGCGGTCTCGATGTTCGACCCGGTATGCCCGACGCCGCCGAGTTCCTCGGCCAGCGCCTCGCCCTTGCCCGACGAACTGAGGATGCCGATCTGGAACCCGTCCGCGTGAAGCCGTCGGGCCGCGTCGGCGCCCATGCCGGAGCCGCCGGCGGTGATCAGGGCCACTTTTGTGTCGGTCATGGGCGTTCTCCAATTCATCCCTGCGCGGCGCGCGTTCTTGCGCTAGGCTTGGGCAATCCGGGCGAAATGCGCAAGCCATCGAATCGCTCGAGAAAAGGGGAAAGGGCCGTGCCGCAGGGTCTGTTCCACTGGAAAATCGTTGCCATGGGCCTCGCGACCTGGCTCGTGCCGTTCGTTGCCGGCTTCGCGTTCTTCGATCAGACCGGCGCGCTGTGGGTGCCGGAGCCGCTGTTCAAATCGCTGATGATCGTGCTCTCGGGCGCGTTCGGGACCTGGATGATCGCCCGCGCGTTCCGTCAGATCACGCCCAGCCTCGGCTCGGGCGCAGCACTCGGGGTATTCTGGCTGGCGATCAACGTCGGGCTCGACCTGCTGATCCTGTTGCCGTTCGCCGGCTACGGCTTCACCGAATGGCTGATCGGGATCGGGCTGCGCTATCTGCTGATCCCGATCATCGCCATCGGTATGGGCGTGATGGGCGGGCGGGCCTAGGCGGCCCGCGCCACGGCGCCTTCCGCCGCCGCCCGGATCGCGCGGATGTTCTCGCCATAGGGGCCGGCGTTCGACACCGATCCGCCCTTGAACACCGCCGAACCCGCGACCAGCACATCCGCCCCGGCCGCGGCGACCAAGGGCGCCGTATCCGGCGCCACGCCACCGTCGACCTGGATGTGGATTGGCCGGTCGCCGATCATCGCACGCACCCGGCGGATCTTGTCGAGCTGCGAGGCAATGAACTTCTGCCCGCCGAAGCCCGGGTTCACCGTCATCACCAGCACCATGTCGACGAGGTCCATCAAGTTCTCGACCGCCTCGGCCGGGGTGCCCGGGTTCATCGCCACGCCCGCCTTGCAGCCTGCGGCGCGGATCGCCTGCAGAGTGCGGTGGATGTGCGGGCCGGCCTCGAAATGCGCCGTGATCATGTCCGACCCGGCCTCGACGAAGGCGTCGATGTAAGGATCGACCGGCGCGATCATCAAATGCACGTCCATGAAGGTCGTCACATGCGGCTTAAACGCCTTCACCGCCGGCGGGCCGAAGGTCAGGTTCGGCACGAAATGCCCGTCCATCACGTCGACATGCACCCAGTCGGCGCCCTGCGCCTCGATCGCCTGAATCTCGCGGCCGAAATCGGCGAAATCGGCGGAAAGGATCGAGGGCGCGATCTTGATCGAACGGTCGAAGGTCATTGTGGGCTCCTCCGGTCGCTGTCGAGCCCGCCGGTGAAGACGCGGCTCGCGCGGATGTCGGCCTCGCATATCGTCGAAAGCGCGGCGGCGTCGAGAACGCCTTTCGTCTGGAACATCCGGTTCGCGGCGCGCAGGCGCGCGCGGTCGAGCGCATTGCGGATCGAGCGGGCATTGGCGAAATGCGGCTGCTGGCGGCGCAGCGCGATGTATTCGGTCATCGCCGTTTTGCCCGCCGAGTCGAAGTGATAATTCTGCTGGCCCAGCATCGTCTCGGCGATCCTCGCCAGTTCATCGTCGGTATAGTCTGGGAACTCGATATGATGCGCGATGCGCGAACGGAAGCCGGGATTGGCGGAAAAGAACCGGTCCATCCGGTCGGCATAGCCCGCCATGATGACGACAAGGTCGTCGCGGTTGTTTTCCATCACCTGCAGCAGGATCTCGATCGCCTCTTGCCCGTAATCCCGTTCGTTATCGGGGCGGTAGAGGTAATAGGCCTCGTCGATGAACAGCACGCCGCCCATCGCCTTTTTCAGCACTTCCTTGGTCTTCGGCGCGGTGTGGCCGATATACTGGCCGACCAGATCGTCCCGCGTGACGTGCACCAGGTGCCCCTTGCGCACATAACCAAGCCGGTGCAGCAGCCCCGCCATCTTCATCGCGACCGTGGTCTTGCCGGTGCCGGGATTACCAGTGAACGACATGTGCAGTGTTGGCGTCTCGACCTCCAGCCCCAGATCCCGCCGCGCCTTGTCCACGAGCAGCAACGCCGCGGTTTCGCGGATGCGCCGTTTCACCGGCTCCAGCCCGATCAGTTCCTCGTCCAACTCGCGTAGCACCTCGGCAACGCCCGAGGCTTCGTATTCCTTGGCCAGATCGACCGTCTGCGGCACCGTTGCGTCGTCCATCTCACTCTCCCTGCGGGTCGCCCCGCCTGAATGATATCTCCACCGAGGGCGTTCGGCCAGTTGACGCGCAGGGAGACAGCCTTGCACCCCCGGCGGAGACATCCGTTACGCCCTGACGTCCCAGGCGTATTTCTGGCTGCGCGACTCGAAGTCGGTGCGCTGCATGTGGATCTTCGGCTCATCCGCGGGCCGGTTCACGATGAACGACATCTTCACCGATTCCACGCCGCGCTCGTCCGAGAAGGCGTTGATCCGGATATAGGCGTCGCCATGCGCCTTGCGGCAATCGTCGAGCTCCATCATCACGCCCTTGGGGTCGCGCAGGTCGAACATCGGGTTGCCCCACATCTCCCAATAGGTGTTCCGGGGATGCGGGTCATAGGTGTACTCGATGCCGATGGCCCATTCGTTTTCCAGGCAGTATTCCACCTGCTTGCTGATCTGAACCTCGTCGAGATCGGGCAGAAAGCTGAAGCAGCCTTGGGTGATACGCATATCTCTTGTCTCCTGTCATTTGCGGGCGGGGGACCAAGAGTTTTTGAAAAACTCTTGGCAAAACTCTTTTGAAGAAATTTGTCCCCCCTGATGCCGCCGTTAGGCCGAAACCGATTCCGTCGGCACGAAGTCCGAGGTGTCGGTCGAGGTGTAGTTGAAGGTGATGTTGCCCCAGGTATCGAGCGCGGCTTCGAGCGGCTTGCACCACTTTGCGGCCTCGCGCAGAATCTCCGGACCTTCCTCCTTGATGTTGCGGCCTTCGTTACGGGCGAGGATCATCGCCTCCAACGCCACGCGGTTCGCCGTCGCGCCGGCCTGGATGCCCATCGGGTGGCCGATGGTGCCGCCGCCGAACTGCAGCACCACGTCGTCGCCGAAGAGATCGATCAGCTGGTGCATCTGGCCGGCGTGGATACCGCCCGACGCCACCGGCATCACCTTCTTCAGATCGGCCCAGTCCTGCTCAAAGAACAGCCCGCGCGGCAGGTCGACCTCGTTATAGGTCTCGCGGCAGACATTGTAGAAACCTTGGACAGTCAGCGGATCGCCTTCCAGCTTGCCGACCGCGGTGCCGCAATGGATGTGGTCGACGCCCGCCATCCGCATCCACTTGGCGATGACGCGGAACGACACGCCGTGGTTCTTCTGCCGCGTATAGGTGCCGTGACCCGCGCGGTGAAGGTGCAGGATCATGTCGTTCTGCCGGCACCACTCGCTGATCGACTGGATCGCCGTGTAACCGATGATCAGGTCGATCATCACGATCACCGAACCCAGCTCCTTGGCGAGTTCCGCCCGGCGGTACATCTCTTCCATCGTGCCGGCGGTGATGTTCAGGTAGTGGCCCTTGACCTCGCCGGTCTCGGCCGTCGCCTTGTTCACCGCCTCCATGCAGTAAAGGAACCGGTCGCGCCAATGCATGAAGGGCTGCGAGTTGATGTTCTCGTCGTCCTTCATGAAATCGAGGCCGCCCTTGAGCCCCTCATACACCACGCGGCCATAGTTCTTGCCGGAAAGCCCCAGCTTCGGCTTCGTCGTGGCGCCCAGCAAAGGCTTGCCGAACTTGTCGAGCCGCTCGCGTTCGACCACCAGACCCGTCGGCGGGCCCTTGTAGGTCTTCACGTAGGCGACCGGGAAGCGCATGTCCTCCAGCCGCGCGGCCTTCAGCGGCTTGAAGCTGAACACGTTGCCGATGATCGACGCGGTGAGGTTGGCGATCGAGCCCTCTTCGAACAGGATCAAGTCATAGGCGACATAAGCGAAGTACTGGCCTTCCTGCCCCGGCACCGGCTCGACCCGGTAGGCCTTGGCGCGATAGCTGTCGCAGGCCGTCAGACGGTCTGTCCACACAACTGTCCACGTTGCTGTCGACGATTCGCCTGCCACCGCCGCGGCGGCCTCGATCGGGTCGACGCCTTCCTGCGGCGTGATCCGGAACAGCGCCAGGATATCGGTGTCCTTGGGCTGATAGTCGCCGTCCCAGTATCCCATCTGGGCATACTTCAGAACGCCGGCGGAATAGCGCTGTTTCTTGTCCTTGATTTCCTGTGGGGTTGTCATCTCGTTCATGGGTCATCCTCCTCCTTTCGCGGGGATCTCTTAAGCCGCTTTCGCGGCGGCGATGTGCGGATCGAACTGGCCGGTGGCATAGCGGTCGGCCATGGCATCCATGTCGATCACCTTGATCTTGCTGGCGTTTCCAGCGGTCCCGAAGCGTTCGAAGCGGTCGCGGCAGAGGTCCTCCATTTCCTTCATCGCGGGGATCAGGAACTTGCGCGGGTCGAATTGGGTCGGGCTTTCGGTGGCCACCTTGCGGAACTGCCCGGTCATCGCCATGCGGCAGTCGGTGTCGATGTTGACCTTGCGCACGCCCATCTTGATGCCGCGCTCGATCTCTTCGACCGGCACGCCATAGGTCTGGGGCATCTCGCCGCCATGGGCGTTGATCAGGTCCTGCAGCGCCTGCGGCACTGAGCTGGACCCGTGCATCACCAGGTGAATGCCCGGCATCTTCTCGTTGATCCGCCGGATCGTCTCCATCGAAAGTATGTCGCCGGTGGGCTTGCGGCTGAACTTGTAGGCGCCGTGCGAGGTGCCGCAGGCGATGGCGAGCGCGTCGCATTTCGTCGCCATGACAAAGTCGACCGCCTGTTCGGGGTCGGTCAGCAACTGGTCGTGGCTTAGCTTGCCTTCGGCGCCGCTGCCGTCCTCTTCGCCCGCCTCGCCGGTTTCCAGCGAACCCAGCACGCCAAGCTCGCCCTCGACCGACGCGCCGACCGCATGGGCGGCCTCGGTCACCCGGCGGGTGATGTCGACGTTGTAGTCGTAGGACGCCGGCGTCTTCATGTCCGCCTCCAGCGAGCCGTCCATCATCACGCTGGTGAACCCGTGCCGGATGGCGGAAAGGCAGGTCGCCTCGTTGTTGCCATGGTCCTGGTGCAGGCAGACCGGGATGTCGGGGTACATCTCGCTGAGCGCCGTCACCATGTGACGCAGCATGATGTCGCCGGCATAGCTGCGCGCGCCGCGGCTGGCCTGCATGATCACCGGCGCATCGACGGCCTCGGCGGCCTTCATGATCGCCAGACCTTGTTCCATGTTGTTGATGTTGAAGGCCGGCACGCCATAGCCGCGTTCGGCGGCATGGTCCAAGAGTTGCCTGAGCGTGATAAGCGCCATGTCTTTGGTCTCCTTGACGAAATTCAGATGAGCGCGCGTGCGGCGTCAGCCACGGCGTCCGCCGTGATGCCGAAATGTCGGTAGAGTTCTGCCGCCGGGGCCGATGCACCGAAGCCGGTCATGCCGACAAAGGCCCCGTTCGGCCCGATCAGGGTATCCCAGCCTTGCTGCACCCCGGCCTCAACCGCAACGCGGGGCGCGGTGCCCAGAACCGACCGGCGGTACTCCGCGTCCTGCTGCGCGAAGAGATCGAGCGACGGGGCCGACACCACGGCGGCTCTGACACCCTCTTCGGCCAGCAGATCGGCAGCGTTCAAAGCAATCTCCACCTCCGATCCGCTGGCGATCAGCGTCACGTCGCGCGTGCCGGCGGGCAGGCGCAACAGATAGGCGCCCCGTGCCGTGCGGTTGCTGTCGGTATGCTCTGTCCGGACCGTCGGCAGCCCTTGCCGCGACAGCGCCAGCACCGTCGGCGTACTCTCGGACTCCACCGCAATTTGCCAGGCCTCTGCAGTCTCCACCGCGTCGCAGGGCCGGATCACGGTCAAGTTCGGCATGGCGCGCAGGGCCGCCAGATGCTCCACCGGTTGATGCGTCGGGCCGTCCTCGCCAAGCCCAATCGAGTCATGCGTCATCACATAGGTCACCGGCACGCCCATCAGCGCCGACAGGCGGATCGACGGGCGACAGTAATCGGTGAAGACCAGGAACGTGCCGCCATAGGGCCTGAACCCGCCATGCAGCGCGATGCCGTTCATCGCCGCGGCCATGCCGTGTTCGCGCACGCCGTAGTGGATATAGTCGCCGCCGTAATTGTCCTTGGTTACCGGCGCCATCGCCTTGGTGCGGGTGTTGTTCGAGCCCGTCAGGTCCGCCGAGCCGCCGATCATGTTCGGCACGGTGGCGTTAGAAACCTCCAAGGCCATTTCGCTGGCCTTGCGGGTCGCGACTTTGGGTTGGTCCTTACTGAGCCGCGCCTTGTAGGTATCCAAGGCCTTGTCCAAGGCGGCGGCATCGACACCGGTCTCCTGGGCGGTGAAAGCCTCGCCCTCTGGCGACGCGGTCAACCGCGCCTCCCAGGCCGTGCGCGCATTGGCCCCGCGGGCCGCGATGGCGCGCCAAGCCGTGTAGACGTCTGCGGGGATTTCGAAGGGCGCATGGCTCCACCCCAAGGCGGCACGGGTCCCGGCGATCTCATCCTCGCCAAGCGGCGCGCCATGCGTGGCGGCGGTCCCGGCCTTCGTTGGCGCGCCGTAGCCGATCACCGTGCGACAGGCGATCAGCGAGGGACGTGCGTCGGCGCGGGCGGCCTCGATGGCGGTCGCGATCGCCTCGGGGTCGTGGCCATCCACGGCGACCGTATGCCAGCCGGCGGCGGCGAACCGCGCCATCTGGTCGGTCGAGGTCGACAGGTCCGTCGATCCATCGATGGTGATCTTGTTGTCGTCCCACAAGACAACCAGCCGCCTCAGGCCCAGATGCCCGGCCATATCGATGGCTTCGTGGCTGATCCCCTCCATCAGGCAGCCGTCGCCCGCAATCACGTAGGTGAAATGATCCACCAGGTCGTCGCCGAACCGCGCGTTGCGCATGCGTTCGGCCAGCGCCATGCCCACGGCGGTCGAAATCCCCTGGCCCAACGGCCCGGTCGTCACCTCGACCCCGTCCGCATGCCCGTATTCCGGATGCCCGGCCGTGCGAGATCCCAACTGCCGGAAGGCCCGCAGTTGGTCCATGTCCATGTCGGCATAGCCCAACAGATGGTTCACCGCGTAAAGCAGCATCGAGCCATGGCCCGCCGACAGCACGAACCGGTCGCGGTCGGGCCATTTCGGCGCCGCAGGGTCGATCTTTATGAACCGGTTGAACAGCACCGCCGCAACGTCGGCCATGCCCATCGGCATGCCGGGATGCCCCGAATTCGCCGCCTGCACCGCGTCCATCGCCAGCGCGCGGATCGCATTGGCCATCAGCCCTTCGGTCGTCGCGGCCGGTTTCGCTTGCACGTTCATCGCGTGTCCTCCCTTGGCCCGCGGCTCAGTTCCGCTTGGCGTCGCGCACCAGGCGCTCGATCATCGGGGTGAAGATCAGCTGCATCGCCAGATCCATCTTGCCGCCCGGGATCACGATGGAATTGGCCCGGCTCATCCAGCTGTTGCGGATCATCGAGGTCAGGTACGAGAAATCGATGCCGCGGGGATTCTTGAACCGGATCACCACCAGGCTTTCGTCCGGCGTCGGGATCCAGCGCGCGATGAACGGGTTTGAGGTGTCGACGACCGGCACGCGCTGAAAGTTGATGTCGGTCTCGGTGAACTGCGGGCAGATGCAGTGCACATAGGCCTGCATGCGCCGCAGGATTGTGTCGGTGACCGCCTCGGTCGAATAGCCCCGGCTGGACCGATCGCGGTGGATCTTCTGGATCCATTCGAGATTGATCACCGGCACAACGCCGATCTTCAGGTCCGCAAGTGCGGCGAGGTTGACGTCGTCATTGACGACAGCCCCGTGCAGCCCCTCGTAAAACAACAGGTCAGAGCCGCCCTCGAACGGGGCCCAGTCGGTGAAATGCCCCGGCGGCACGCCGTATGTCTCGGCCTCGGCGTCGTCATGAACATAGTGCCGGGTCTTGCCGGTGCCGGTCTCGCCATAGTCCCGGAAAACCCGCTCGAGTTCGTCCAAGACATTGGCGTCATAAGAGAAATGGCTAAAGGTCTGGTCGCCGGCCTCGGTCCGCCGAAGCAACTCGGCCTTCATGTCGGCGCGGTTGTAGCGGTGGAAGGCGTCGCCCTCGATCGACACGGCGGTGACGCCCTCGCGCCGGAAGATCTGATCGAAGGTATGCTTGATCGTCGAGGTGCCTGCGCCCGAGGACCCGGTGACCGAGATGATGGGATGCTTCTTGCTCATGGTCCGGGGTCCTCTCAGGCGCGGAACAGGCCACGCGTGCCGAAGAGGGCCGAAACCTCATCCTCGGGCAGATCGTGATAGGCGGCGATGCGGTCGACCTTGTCGGGCGAACCGAAGACGAAGGGCGTGCGGGCGTGCAGCTCGTCCGCCTGCTGGCTGAGGATGCGGTCCTGGGCGTTCGTCGCCTTGCCGCCGGCCTGTTCGACCAGAAACGCGATCGGCGCGCATTCGTAGACCATGCGCAGCCGGCCCTTTTCGTACCCGGTGCGGTCGTCGGACGGGTACAGGAACACGCCGCCCCGGGTCATGATCCGATGCGTCTCGGCCACCAGCGAAGCGACCCAGCGCATGTTGAAATTCGCGCCGCGCGGGCCTTCTTCGCCCGCGACCAGATCGTCGATATAGGCGCGGATCGGCTTCGGCCAGTGGCGGTAGTTCGAGGCGTTGATCGCAAACTCGCGGCTGGTGGGTGGGATCGTCACCGGGGCGCCCGCGCGCAGGAAGGTGTGCGTGTCGGGGTCCAGCACGAAGCTGTGCGTGCCGTTGCCGAAGGTCACCACCAGGTTGGTCTGGGGCCCATAGATGATGTAGCCCGCGGCAATCTGGTCGTCGGCTGGGCGCAGGAAACTGGCGTCGGCGTCGTCCGCGGCCGGAAAGATCGAGAAGATCGTCCCGATTGAGACGTTCACGTCGATGTTGGAAGAACCATCTAAGGGATCGATGGCCAGAGCGAACCGCCCCTCGGGGTTCAATTCGACGACGCTGTCTTGCTCTTCTGAAGCGTAGAAGCGGACAGAGGTTTCAACCAGCGCTGCAGCGAACGCCTCGTCGGCCATCACGTCCAGCGCCTTTTGCTGGTCGCCATCGGTGTTCTCACCGACTTCGGCGCCCAAGGCCCCGCCCAAAGCGCCGCGCGCGATGACACGGGACAGATCGACGCCCACGCTACAGACCGCGTCCATCACCGGCTGCAAGTCCACCGGGATGACGTTCTGATCCGTTATCGACGCAACCATATTCATGTGGGCCTCCCCCTGGCGCCTGGACCCTCCCGACCGCGGCGCAATAAAATTCCAATTCCATTTTCTGAATTTTTATGGAATTTAATTATCGCAAATATACATTCAGGGAAATTTAATGGCGAACCGGCAGGCCATCACGTTGAAACAGCTCCGCGCCATCGCCGCCTTGGCCGATCAAGGCACCATCACGGCGGCCGCAGAGCTAATGAATCTAACGGTTCCGGCGGTTCACACGCAGCTGAAGTCGCTGGAGGCGCATATGGGCACGGCGCTGGTCGAGAAGACCCGCGGCGGCCGGGTGGGGCTGACCGCGGCGGGCGATTTGGTCGCACTCGCGGCGCGGCGAATTGACACGGAACTGCAGGCCTGCACCGCCGATATCGACGCCTTGGGGCGCGGTTTCGCCGGCCGGGTGCGACTCGGCGTGGTCAGCACGGGCAAGTATTTCGCGCCGTTCCTGGTGGCCACGCTGAAAGAAACCTACCCCGATATTGAGGTCGTCCTGACCATCGGCAACCGCAACCAGATCATCGAGGCGATCGAGATGCGCGCCGTCGAGCTTGCGATCATGGGCCGTCCACCACGCACGCCGCAGGTCGCCGCCGAAACGCTGGGGCCGC
The DNA here is from genome assembly GCA_030066215.1 of Rhodobacter sp. Taxonomy (GTDB): domain Bacteria; phylum Pseudomonadota; class Alphaproteobacteria; order Rhodobacterales; family Rhodobacteraceae; genus JASJCA01. The sequence continues at coordinate 47,339 of JASJCA010000032.1, forward strand.
ATCCGCATGTCCTGATCGCCAAGCCCGGGCACCCCCTCGCTGGGCAGGCCAAGATCGCCGCCGACGATCTGATGGCCGAGACCTTCATCGCGCGCGAGGAAGGCTCCGGCACCC
>JASJCA010000185.1 GCA_030066215.1 Rhodobacter sp.
GAAAAGGGCGGCCCGCCTGAAATGACAGCGGCGGGGCCGCCTTGCTACACACTCCCCCGGGAAGAAACGAGGTAGGTACAGGGTGGCGCATCCCGGGTGCCGTTTCGAGAGGCGTCTGGGCGTTTTCACGGTACAATCGCGGTAAGTGCAGGCCGCACCGGAATCATGGCCCACATCCTGATTCGCGTGATGCGGCAGTTCCCGGCTTCGGCGGCTTTCCTTGGCTGCGGGAATCTGTCAATCTTGGCTGACAGAGGGAACGCATCATGACTGAACAGTTCAACGAACAGAAAATCCGTGCCAGCGCCTGGTTCCGCAGCTTGCGGGACGAGATTGTCGCGGCCTTCGAAGCGCTGGAAGACAGCCAGACCGAGGGGCCGACGGCGCATTTGCCGGCGGGGCGTTTCGATGTGTCGGAGACCAAGCGCAGCGCCGAGGACGGCTCGGACGCCGGCGGCGGGCTGATGAGCGTGATGCGCGGCGGCCGGGTCTTCGAGAAGGTCGGCGTCAACGTCTCCACGGTCTACGGCCAACTCGGCGCGGCCGCTCAAAAGGCCATGGCCGCCCGCGGCGTGCCGGGCATGGAGGACGACCCGCGGTTCTGGGCCTCGGGCATCAGCCTGGTGGCGCATATGCAGAACCCGCATACGCCGGCCGTACATATGAACACGCGGATGTTCTGGACCCCGAACGCCTGGTGGTTCGGCGGCGGCTCCGACCTCAACCCGTGCATCGAATACCAAGAAGACACCGAGGCCTTCCACGCCGTCCTCAAAGACCACTGCGACCGGCACCGTCCCGACTACTACGACCGCTTCAAGGCCTGGGCCGACGAGTATTTCTACGTGCCCCACCGGGGCCGCGCCCGCGGTGTCGGCGGCATTTTCTACGACGACCTCAACACCGGCGAATGGGAGGCCGACTTCGCCTTCACCCAGGATGTCGGCCGCGCCTTCCTGCCCGCCTTTCTGCCCGTCACCGAACGCCGCCGCGACACCGCCTGGACCGACGCCGACCGCGACACCCAACTCGTCCACCGCGGGCTATACGCCGAATACAACCTTGTCTACGACCGCGGCACCAAGTTCGGCCTCGCCACTGGCCACGACGCCAACGCCGTCCTGATGAGCCTGCCGCCCATTGCAAAATGGCCGTGACACCCAGTTGGGTCAGAACTCACAGGAGGCTCGCGCCTTCCTTCTCCACCGGGTCGAGCTTTGGCTTGGCCGGTTGGATCGGCACTTTGGCCGGAGCGAATCCCGGCATCGCTACCGTCGCCGGGGCGGTCTGGAACATCGGTTTGCCCGCCTGCCCCGCCGCCTGCACCATCGGCGCCGCCTCGCCGCGAAGCTCGCGCAGCAGCGTCACGTGATCGGCCGCCTTGGCGACCCGCGCCGCGCTCTGTTTGGCCAGATGCGCCTGCACCTCGGTCCACAGCCGCTCGTCCAGCGACAGCCCGCTGCCGATATCGCCCTTGGCATAGCCGGTCTCGTAGACCCGCTTGCCCATCAGAACCGCGTTGTAGGTCCCGGCATCGAACAACGTCGCGAACGGCAGGTCGTAGTGCGAGGCCAGGTTGTAGCGCCAGAGTTCGAGGTTCTCGGCCAGCGTGTCCGGCACGTCGAGCGTCTCGCGCGCGTCGATCCAATAGCCCGTGTCGGTGCGGTTGCCGAGCCGGTAGTGCAGGCAGATGAAGTCGCGCACCTCGTTGTAGAGCGAATCGATTAGCTTGTTGTAGCGGGCCCGCAGCGCATCTGGGAAATCGCTGTCGGGGAAGTAGCTCAACAGCCACCTCACCCCCATGTCGATCATGTAGATCGCCGTCGATTCCAAGGGCTCGATGAACCCGCCCGACAGCCCGATCGCGACGCAGTTCTTGACCCAGGCATTGCGGTTCCGCCCTACCCGCATCGGAATGATCCGCGGCTCGGTATCGTCGGGGATCGGGCCGATGGTGGCCCGAAGGCTCGCCAGAAACTCGTCGCGCGCCTCGTCGTCACTGCGATGCGCCGAGGAAAACACATAGCCCGTGCCGATCCGGTTATAAAGCGGCACCCGCCAGGACCAGCCCGCGCCAAGTGCCACCGACCGCGTCACCGGCTCGATCTTCGCGGCGTCGGGATGCGGCACCTGCACCGCCATCGCCCGGTCGTTGGCCAGATACTTGGAATAGCTGACGAAGGGCTCGCCCAGCGCCTGGTTGATGATCATGCCGCGAAAGCCGGTGCAGTCGATCACCAGATCGACCTTGTGCCGCCCGCTGTCCTGTAGCTGCAGCGCGGCTATGTTGCCGGCCTCGTCCTGCTCGACCTCCAGCACGTTCTCGCGGATATGGCGCACGCCCTTGGCGGTGCAATGCTCGGTCAGAAGCGCGGCGAACTTGCCGGCGTCCAGGTGATAGGCGAAGCCGATCGACTGGTCGAATTCCTTGGCCCCGGCCTCGCGCGGTCCCTTGCGCGCGCCGACGAGGTCATTGGTGGCGGCATAGCTCGAGAGATAGTCTCGTTTGCCGGCGCCGAAGCGGTTGTAGTAGTAGGCCAGCTCGATCCCGCGGATCATCGGCGCCTTGGAAAACGGATTGATGTACGAGATCGGCGTGCCGTCCTTGTCGACGTTCCAGCCGTCGAAGCTGACGCCCAGTTTGAACGAGGCGTTGCAGCGCTTGAAGAACACCTTTTCCGAGATGCCCGCGCTTTGCAGCGTGCGCACCATGCCCGGCACGGTGGCCTCGCCGACGCCGACCGTCGGGATGTCCGGCGATTCGATCAGCGTAATCTCCAGGGGCTTCAGCCCGGCCTGTTCCTTGCGTCCATAGGCCTGCAGCAGCGCCGCGGTCAGCCACCCGGCCGTTCCGCCGCCCACGATCGTCACGCTTTTCAATGGCCTGCCCATTGCGTCCCCCGTCTTGCCGCGCTCGCCCGCTTCGCGCGGGTTTTCCTTGCGCCGAATCCTACGGACAGCCCGGCGCTCTGTCACGTCCAATTCCATTTAAACCGCGGCCAAGACACTTGTCATACCGCCGGTCGGGATGGTCTTTTGGCCGGCAGAGAGGACCCATGCTTCGCATACTCGCAGACCGCATCTACGGACGGCTCTTCACCGCGCAGGCGGTTGCGCTTTTGGGAACTGGGCTTCTGACCATCGCGCTGGGACTCACCGCGTTCGAACTCGAAGGCGACCGTGCCGGCCAGATCCTGGGCATTGCGCTGACGATCAAGATGCTGGCCTATGTCGGGCTCTCGCCCGTCACTACCGCGCTGGTGGCTGGGATGGATCGACGCCGCGTGCTGATCGCGGCCGACCTCGTCCGCGCCGGCGCTGCGCTTTGCCTGCCGTTCATAGACGCGGCCTGGCAAATCTATCTATTGATCTTCGTCCTCCAGGCCGCCTCGGCCACCTTCACCCCGACCTTTCAGGCGGTGATCCCGGACGTTCTTCCAGACGAGGGCGACTATACCCGTGCGCTGTCGCTTTCGCGGCTGGCCTATGACCTGGAAAACCTGCTCAGCCCGGTATTGGCCGGCCTGCTGCTCGCCCTGATCCTGCCCTCGGGCCTCTTCGTAGGCACCGCACTCGGCTTCCTGGTCTCCGCCGCGCTGGTCGCCAGCGTCCGCCTGCCCCGGGCCGAAGACCACGCCGACCGACCGTTCCGGGAGCGGCTGACCAAGGGCACGCGAATCTACCTGGCCACCCCGCGCCTGCGCGGTCTGCTGGCCCTGAACGCGACCGTCGCGGCCTTCACGTCGGTGGTGTTGGTACTCAGCGTCGTGGTGGCGCGCGGCATTTACCAAGGCTCTGAACAGGACCTCGCTGTGATCCTAGGCGCCTATGGGGTCGGCTCAATGGCGGTAGCCCTTGCCTTGCCGCGCCTTCTCGACCGGCTCGCCGACCGCGCGGTGATGCTGACGGCTGGTGCCGCCGGGGCGGTTTTGATGCTGGTCGGCGGGCTTTACGTCGTCACCGCCGGTTGGCCGGCATGGACGGCGACCTTGCTGCTTTGGCTCTGCCTCGGTGCCACCTATGCCGGCATCATGACCCCGTCCGGCCGGCTCCTGCGCCGCTCCGCAGGGTCGCAAAATCGCCCGGCCGTTTTCGCCGCGCAATTCGCGTTGAGCCACGCTTGCTGGTTGGTTGCCTATCCCGCCAGTGGCTGGCTGGGCTCTGCCGTCGGTATCGAAGCCACGATGATCGTGATGGGCGTCGCGGCCGCCGCCGGAGTCGCCGTGGCAGCCGCCGTCTGGCCCCGGGCAACCCGCGACGAGATCGAGCATGTCCACGCCGATCTTCCCCCCGACCACCCTCACCTGAAGGACGCCGTTCAGCGCGGCGGCGTCTGGGTCCACCGCCACACCTTCGTCATCGATGACGAACACCGGGTCTGGCCGACGTCTGGATAGCTCCGACGCCCAGTATGGCGCGACCCTGCACCCCACGGGTCACGGCTGCAGCCGGCGTCGTCGCCGGCTCAACTTGCTCCGCATGCTCCCAATCTGGTGGAGCGTCGAGAGTTGTGACCTCCACCGGGCCGTGGCGCGATCCCGAGATTTGCTCGTTCCGGACCGAATTCATCGCAGCGCTGGCTGCAATCAGGATCAGCGCCGCGAACCCCGCCATCAAGATTAGCAATCTATACATCGGCGATTCCGTTTCGCCCGAAAGATTGCCCAGAAAATCGGTCGCGACTGTGGCGGTATATGTACGTTTTAGGGGGAGTTAGCCGCGGATCGCCGCCAGCATCCGGTGCACGTTCTCCGGATCGGCGTCCGGCGTGATGCCATGACCCAGATTGAAGATATGCGGACCATTGGAATATGCCTCGACGATCCGTCGGGTCTCGTCGATCAGTGCCTGCCCACCGGTCACCATATGCTTTGGGTCAAGGTTGCCCTGCACGCAACCGTCGATCTGGACGTGCTTCGCCGCCCAGTCGGCATTCACCGAATTGTCGAGTGCGACGCAATCGGCGCCCGTCGCCTTCGCAAAGCCGACATAGGCCTCTCCGGCCTGACGTGGAAACACAATCACCGGTATGCCCGGGTACTTGGTCTTCAGCGCCGCGACTATCGCCTTGGCAGGCTCCAGCGCGTAGCGTGCGAAGGCTTCCCCTTGCAGTGACCCTGCCCAACTGTCGAACAGCTTGACGACCTCGGCCCCGGCCTCGATCTGCAGCGACAGGTACTCGATCGTCGCCTCGGTCAGGCGTGCCATGAGCGCATCGAAGAGCGCTGGCTGGCCCTCGCGCAAGCCGTGCGCCGGGCCCTGATCCGGCGTTCCCTTCCCGGCGATCATGTAGGTCGCCACCGTCCACGGCGCCCCAGCGAAGCCGATCAGCGTGGTCTCCGCCGGCAACTCGCGCGCCAGGATCCGAACCGTGTCGTAGACCGGCGCCAGTGTCTCATGGATCGCGTCGGCCGGTTTCAACGCGTCGAAATCGCCCTGCGCGGTCACCGTGGACAGCCGCGGCCCCTCGCCGGTGACGAACCACAGATCGGCCCCGAGCGCCTGCGGCACCAACAGGATATCGGCAAAGAGGATCGCCGCGTCGAAGCCATAACGCCGGATCGGCTGCAGCGTCACCTCGGCGGCCAGATCGGGCGTGTAGCAGAGCGACAGGAAGTCCCCGGCTTTCGCCCGCGTCGCCCGGTATTCCGGCAGATACCGCCCCGCCTGCCGCATCAGCCAGACCGGCGGCACCGCCTGCGCCTCGCCCGCGAGCGCCCGCATCAGTTTCTTCGCATGCGCCATGCCTGTCCCCGCCATCCGCCGCCGCGCCCCCTCGTCCCGCGCCGCGCCGCGATAGTCAACCTCGATCGCATTGTCAGCCCCCCACGACCCCGCTAGAGGTGGCCCATGACCCGGCTTCCTTCCCCAGACCGGCCGCTTAAGATCGGCACCCGCGGCTCGCCGCTGGCGCTGGCCCAGGCGCACGAGACTCGCGACCGCCTCGCTGCGGCCTTCGATCTGCCGAGCGAGGCCTTCGAGATCGCCGTGATCAAGACCACCGGCGACAATGCGCAGCTGATCGCCCAGGACCGGCCGCTGAAGGACCTCGGCGGCAAGGGCCTCTTCACCAAGGAGATCGAAGAGGCAATGTTGGCGGGCAGCATCGACATCGCCGTGCATTCGATGAAGGACATGCCGGTGGCGCAGCCCG
>JASJCA010000078.1 GCA_030066215.1 Rhodobacter sp.
CGAAGATCAACACGCGATCTTTGTCGTTCATAGTCATGGGTCTATCTCTTTGATGTCCTTGAGCCGTTTCCTGGCGCATCCTACCTCTGAGCGGTCGCGCCTGAAGGCACGCTCAGAGGCGGCTAAGGAGCAGAGCAAGGCCAAGCGCCGCGCCAGGCGCGGTCGTGCGGAAGATATCCGGCTTGCTCGTCATGGGTGCGACTATACGCGGTTTCGAAGGCCCCGCAAAGCCGAAATCATGCAGTCCGAAGCGTCGGCCTCCGGCGCCGCTGCTCCCGTGGGCACGTAATCGAAGGCCGCGATCCGCGCGCCCTGGTCGAAGGCGATGAAAATCGTGTTCGAGCCGGGGCGGATCGCGATGCCCTCGGGATCGGTGCCATAGGCGATCAGCGGCGTGGTGCCCAGAAAACGCCACTCGGCATCGAATTCAAAGAGGCTGTTGGTGCCCTCCCAATCGTCGACCACCAGGTAATGCCCGTTGCGCGGATCGCGCGCGATACCCTGCGGCTCGATCATCGGCGGATCCAGCCGGTTCGTGTCCATCTCGCGCAGCACCTCGCCCTCGGGCGTCGCCCACAAGACCCGCGCCGGATCGTCCTCGACGACCACCAGCGTGCCGTCCTCCTCAACCACGATACCCTCGGTATCGGCGACCGTCTGGGCCAGTCGGAACGGATCGCCCAGAACCGCGCCGGTCTTCGACAGCCGCTGGAACCGCCCGAACCCGTCGGCGACCAACAGTGCGTTGCCCTCCACCGTCACCGCTTTGATCATGCTCAGATCGCTACCGAACCGCTGCAGTTCGAGCCCATCGAGCGTCACCAAAATCACTTCCGGCCCCTCGTTGGCGATCCAAAGCCCGCAGAAGGTCGGGTCGTAGTCCAGGCTCGCCGGGCGGTTCAGGTCGTAGAACCCGCGCAACTCGATCTCGAGCGCCTGAGCAGGCAGGGCGGCCAGGGCCAGGCAGAAACACAAGCTACGCATGGTCGCATCCTCCGGGGCTCGTCATGGACAAGGATGGCCCTAGATCGCCCCCGGTCAACGGGAAACGAGGAGCGCATGAGCCGCGCGCTGATCATCGGGGCGTCCGGCGGGATCGGACAGGCGCTGACCGCCGAGGCGCGGGAGCGCTACAGCTCGGTCGACACCCTGTCCCGCAGCGCAAACGGCCTCGACATTCGGTCCGAGGCCTCCGTTGCCGCCCATCTCGGCGCGCTAGACGGCCCCTACGACCTGATCTTCGTCGCCACCGGCGCCCTGCAGATTGACGGCGCGGGCCCTGAGAAGGCGTTGAAACAACTCACCGAGCGCGCCTTGCGCGACCAGTTCGAGGTCAACGCCATGGGCCCCGCACTGCTGCTGAGACATGGTGTCCGCCTTCTGCCCCGCGACAGCCGCGCCGTCTTCGCCGTGATGTCCGCCCGCGTCGGCTCGATCGGCGACAACCGCCTGGGCGGCTGGTACGGCTACCGCGCCGCCAAGGCCGCGGTGAACCAGATCGTGCATTCCGCCGCCATCGAGGTCGCCCGGACCCACAAAGAGGCCATCCTCGCCGTCCTGCACCCCGGCACCGTCGCCACGCCCTTCACGCGCGATTTCGTCAAGCCGGACGCTGCCACGCCCCCTGCCGAGGCCGCCCGCAACCTCATGGACGTGCTCGACGGTCTTACCCCTGCCCAGTCCGGCGGCTTCTACGACTACGCCGGCAAGGAGATCCCCTGGTGAGCCGGCTGGTCCTCATCCTCGGCGACCAATGCACCCCCGACATCGCCGCCCTGCAAGAGGCCGACAAGGCCACCGATGTCGTGGTCATGGCCGAGGTCGCCGAGGAAGCCACCTACGTCCGCCACCACGTCAAGAAAATCGCGTTTCTCTTCAGCGTGATGCGCCATTTCGTGCAAGATCTCCGCGCGGCCGGATGGACCGTCGAATACACGCGCCTCGACGACCCCGACAACACCGGCTCGATCGACGGCGAATTGCTGCGCTACGCGACCAAGCACGGCGCGACCCAGGTGCTCGCCACCGAACCCGGCGAGTTCCGCCTGATCGAGCGGCTCGAGGACATGCCGCTCGACGTGCTTCTGCACGAAGATCGCCGCTTTTTCGCCCGTCATGCGGATTTCGAGGCCTGGGCGGAGGGCCGCAAGCAGCTGCGCATGGAGTATTTCTACCGCGAGATGCGCCGCAAGACCGGCCTTCTGATGGATGGCGACCAGCCGGCGGGCGGCAAGTGGAACTTCGACCACGACAACCGAAAGCCCGCCCCCGACGCCGTCACCTACGACGGCCCGATGCGCTTTGCCCCCGACGCCATCACCGAAGAGGTGCTGGATCTCATCGAGCGGCGCTTCGCAGACGGCTTCGGCCGCCTGCGCCCGTTCTGGTTCGCCGTTACCCCGGCCCAGGCCCAGGCGCATCTGACCCGCTGGATCGCCGACGCCCTGCCGAGTTTCGGCGACTACCAGGACGCCATGCTGACGGACGAACGCTTCCTCTATCACGCGGTCATCGGCCAATACATCCACGCCGGCCTCCTGGACCCGCTAGAGGTTTGCCGGGCCGCCGAGCGGGCTTACAAGGACGGTAACGCGCCCCTCAACGCTGTGGAGGGCTTCATCCGCCAGATCCTCGGCTGGCGCGAATACATCCGCGGCATCTATTTCCGCGAAGGCCCCGGGTACACCGCCCGCAACGCCCTCGGCCACGCGCGCAAGCTGCCCGCCTTCTATTGGGACGCCGAGACCGACATGGCCTGTATCCGCGCCGCCGTGGAACAGACCCGCGACGAGGCCTATGCCCACCACATCCAGCGCCTGATGGTCACCGGCAATTTCGCGCTTCTGGCGGGCATCGACCCTGGCGAGGTCCACGCCTGGTACCTCGCGGTCTATGCTGACGCCTACGAATGGGTCGAGGCGCCCAACACAATTGGCATGAGCCAGTTCGCCGATGGCGGCATCGTGGCGTCGAAGCCCTACGTCTCATCAGGGTCCTATATCGATCGAATGTCGGATTACTGCAAATCCTGCGCCTATAAGGTCAAGGAAAAGACCGGTGAAATGGCGTGTCCGTACAATCTTCTTTACTGGCACTTCCTCGACCGGCACCGCGCCCGGTTCTCCAGAAATCCCCGCATGGCGAACATGTACCGCACCTGGGACCGCATGGCCGACGAGCGCCGCGAAACCGTCCTGCGCGACGCCGAAGCCGTCCTCACGCGCCTCGATGCCGGAGAACGGCTCTGACCCACCGCACGGTCGCGTAACCCGATCCTAACCGCGGATCCGGTAAAACCTGGTCCCGAGCGCTCCGCGCGGGCCTGGCAATCCGCGTGACACATCGGAAATCCGGTCCCGAAGACCACCTCTTCATCGGGTGCAGGGGCAGGTCCAGATCGACGGAAGGCCAGGCGCCTTCCAGACCGCACCGGGCACTTGCCCGCGGATGACCCCCTGGCGGCGCCGCCGATTTCAACGGCCCTCCCGCCCCACCAGCAAGAGCGACGCGCCCCGCCGCCCGGCCCGACAGGCCCGGCGCCGCGCCGCCGCGTCGAGTCCCCGCATGGGTTCCTTCATCTGGCCAGAAATATCTCAGGGGGAGTCGCCGCAGGCGATGGGGGACAGCGTCCCCCAGTTCACCGCGACCGCCGCAGGCGGGCGCAACCGAACCGGCGCGCCCGCAGGGCGCTCAATTCAATTCGAGCTGCCGTCGGAAATCTCTGCCGTCGATTCGTCCAGCACGCCGTCGGACCATTGCCCGGTCGCCTGCTGGCCGCTGGCATAGCGGATCGTGCCCTCGCCCTGGCGCTTGCCGCGCACGAAGGTGCCCTCGTAGACGTCGCCGTTGGCATAGGTCGCCCGGCCCTGGCCGTCGATCTCGCCCGCCGCCCAGGTCCCGGTATAGGTGAACCCGTCGGCCATGGTGATGGTGCCCTGGCCATGGCGCTGGCCGTCGAGGAACTGGCCCTCGTAGACCGTGCCGTCGGCATAGGTCGCCTTGCCCTGGCCCGACCGTTGCCCATTCTGCCATTCGCCGACGTAAGCATAGCCGTCGGTATAGGTCATGGTGCCGATGCCGTGGTTCTTGGCGGCCTTGAACTGGCCCTCGTAAACCAGCCCGTTGGCATAGCGCGCTACGCCGGTGCCCTCGATCACGCCCGCGACCCAGGCGCCCTCGTAAGTCGACCCGTCGGGATAGGCGATCTTGCCCTGGCCCTCGGCCAGGTCGTCGCGGAATTCGCCCTCGTAGACCGAGCCGTCCGGATAGGTCACCTTGCCCTGGCCCTCGATCCGCCCCGCGACCCACTCACCGACGTAAAGATAGCCGTCAGTGCCGGTGAATGTGCCTTGTCCATGCCGGCGGTCGTTGAGGAACTGGCCCTCGTAGACGTCGCCGTTGGCGTAGGCGACCTTGCCGTCGCCCTGGCGTTCGCCATTGACCAGCGCGCCTTCGAAGACGTCGCCGTTTGGCTGGGTCAGCGTGCCGGTGCCGTTGATCTGCCCGCCGGCCCAGGCGCCGACATAGACCAGCCCGTCGGCGGTGCGCAGCGTGCCCTGGCCCTCGCGCTCGCCGCGCACCAGATCGCCCTCGTAGACCGCCCCGTCGGGATAGGTGATGGTGCCGGCACCCTCCTTGATCCCGTCGATCCAGGCGCCCTCGTAGACATAGCCGTTGGGGCTTTCCATCCGGCCCTGACCGTGGTGCATCGCGTTGCGGAACCCACCCTCGTAGGTAACGCCGTTGGCGTAGACCGCCGCGCCCTGGCCGTCGATCTTGCCGTCGACCCAGTCGCCCTCATAGGTGCCGCCGTCGGCGAAGGTGATCTTGCCGAAGCCCTGCGGCCGCCCCTTGGCGAAGGCGCCCTCGTAGACCGAGCCGTTGGGGAACCGCGCCACGCCCTGGCCCTTGATCTCGCCTTCGACCCAGGCGCCGGTGTATTCATAGCCGTTGGGCAGCCGGTAGGTGCCGATGCCGTCCTGCTTGCCGTCCTTGAAGGTGCCCTCGTAGACGCCGCCGTCCTCGTACTGTTTCAGAACGACTTCGCCCGCCTCCTGCGCCGCCGCTGCGCCGCAGGCCAGGCCGATCCCCGCCAGGACCGCCAGCCATTGGGTTCTTTGCACGATACCCCCTTTCGGCACGCTGCCCGCTGCCCCAAACGATGAGAGTTTGGCCAAACCTAGTTGACGGATCAGGCCCTTACAACGGTTTTTCCTGGCATCGGCTGCGCTTGGCCGGCAGCGGCTGCCGCGAGAGATCTGCTGCAAACGCCCCTGGCGGGTGGCGCCGCCAGGCGCGGCATCGCGCCGCGTTTTCCGATTTCTCGCCCGCGCGATCTGCTCTAAGACGCTGCAGCACTCGAACGGACGACGCCGATGAGCAACCGCTTCCGCCTAACCCTGGCGCAACTCAACCCCACCGTGGGCGCGCTGCAAGACAACGCTGGCAAGGCCTTCGACGCCTGGGGCGCGGCCAAGGCCGCCGGCGCCGACATGGTCGCGCTGCCCGAGATGTTCATCACCGGCTACAACGCCCAGGATCTGGTCACGCGCCCTGCCTTCGCTCAGGCCGCGATGGCCGAAATCGACGCCCTGGCCGCGCGCTGCGCCGACGGCCCCGCGCTCGCCATCGGCGGGCCCTTTGCCGAGGATGGCCGGCTTTTCAACGCCTACCACATCTGCCGCGGCGGCCGGGCCGTGTCGCGCGTGCTGAAGCACCACCTGCCGAACGAGGCGGTGTTCGACGAGGTCCGGATCTTCGACCACGGGCCCCTGGGCGGCCCCTATTCGGTGGGCAACACCCGCATCGGCTCGCCGATCTGCGAGGATGCCTGGTACGAGGACGTCGCCGAGACCCTGGTCGAGACCGGCGCCGAGTTCCTGCTGGTCCCCAACGGCTCGCCCTATTACCGCGGTAAGCTCGATCGCCGCATGTCCGCCATGGTCGCCCGTGTCGTCGAAACCGGCCTGCCGCTGATTTACCTCAACATGGTCGGCGGCCAGGACGACCAGGTCTTCGACGGTGCGTCCTTCGCGCTGAACCCCGGCGGGCGCCTGGCCGTGCAGCTGCCGCCCTTCGACGAGACTTTGGCCCATATCGACCTGGTCCGGGGCCAGAACGGCTGGCGCATCGAGGACGGCGACAAGGCGCTGCAGCCCGACGCGTGGGAGCAGGACTACCGGGCCATGGTCGAGGCGGTGCGCGACTACTGGCGCAAGACCGGGTTTTCGAAGGCGCTGCTGGGGCTTTCGGGCGGCGTCGACAGCGCGCTGGCCGCCACCATCGCCGCCGACGCGCTCGGCCCGGAGAACCTTCGCTGCGTCATGCTCCCCAGCGAGTACACCTCCGACCACTCCCTCGAAGACGCCGAAGCCGTGGCGCAAAATCTCGGTTGCCGGCTCGACACGATCCCGATCTCGGGCCCGCGTGCCGCGGTCACCCAGGCGCTGGCCGAGCTGTTTCAGGGCACCGCCCCCGACATCACCGAGGAGAACATCCAAAGCCGGCTGCGCGGGCTGTTGCTTATGGCGCTATCGAACAAGTTCGGCGAGATGCTGGTGACCACCGGCAACAAGTCCGAGGTCGCCGTCGGCTATGCGACGATCTACGGCGACATGTCGGGCGGCTACAACCCGATCAAGGACCTCTACAAGACCCGCGTCTTCGAGACCTGCCGCTGGCGCAACCTGAACCACCGCCCGTGGATGAAGGGACCGCCGGGTGAGGTCATTCCGACGCGCGTCATCGACAAGCCGCCCTCGGCGGAGCTGCGCGAGGACCAGAAGGACGAAGACTCGCTGCCGCCCTACGACGTGCTCGACCAAATCCTCGAGGCGCTGGTGGACAACGACGCCTCGATCGCCGATCTGGTCGCGCAGGGCTTCGACGCCGAGACGGTCCGGCGTGTCGAACACCTGATCTATATCAGCGAATATAAGCGCTTCCAGTCCGCCCCCGGCGTACGCCTGACCCGCCGGGCGTTCTGGCTGGACCGCCGCTATCCGATAGTGAACCGGTGGCGCGAGGGCGGCTGACCCGTCCCGACCGCCGGCGCGACAGCGGCGTCGTGTTGCCACGCCACGGCGGTCGTGGCACACTGGCCTGCGCGAACAGAGGGGTTTAGGGCGGAGTGGCGGCGACAGAGACCTTCCACGTCGTGATGATCAAGCCGACGCATTACGACCCGGACGGCTATCCGATCCAGTGGACGCGCTCTGTGATGCCGTCCAACACGCTGGCGGCGATCAACGCGCTGCTGGCCGATTGCGCGGCGCGCGGCGTTCTGGGCGAGGGCGTCGAGATCGCCCCGCAGGCCATCGACGAGACCAACACCCGCGTCCGCCCCGACCGGATCATCCGGCGGATCAGGGCCGAGGGCGGCCGCGCCTTCGTCATGTTCGTCGGCGTCCAGACCAACCAATTCCCGCGCGCCACCGACCTCGCCCAGCCGTTCCTGAAGGCCGGCCTGCCCGTCGCCTTCGGCGGCTTCCACGTCTCGGGCTGCAAGGCAATGCTCGACGACCAACCGCCCGAGATCGTCGCGGCGCAGGCGCAAGGCATCTCGATGTTCGCCGGCGAGTTGGAAGAACACCGTCTCGACGAGGTCCTGCGCGACGCCTACGCCGGAACCCTGAAGCCCGAATACGACTACCTCAACGCGCTGCCGTCGCTTGAGGGCGCGCCGACGCCGTTCCTCGACGTCTCGACCATCGGCAAGACGATTGCGAACTACACCAGCTTCGATTTAGGCCGCGGCTGCCCCTACCAGTGCTCGTTCTGCACCATCATCAACGTCCAGGGCCGCAAAAGCCGGTTCCGGTCTCCTGACGATCTGGAAGCCATCATCCGCGCGAATTTCGCCCAAGGCGTCCACAAGTTCTTCATCACGGATGACGACCTTGCCCGGAACAAGAATTGGGAGGCACTGTTCGACCGGCTGATCCACCTGCGCGAGGTCGAGGGCCACACGATCCGCCTGACCGTCCAGGTCGACATGGCCTGCCACAAGATCCCCGGCTTCATCGACAAGGCCTGCCGCGCCGGCGTCGAGCGCGTTTTCATGGGGCTGGAAAACATCAACCCCGACAACCTCGTCGCCGCCAACAAACGCCAGAACAAAATCACCGACTACCGCGCCATGATCCAGCACTGGCGCAAATACGGCGCCACGATCATCGCCGGCTACATCCTGGGCTTCCCCAACGACACGCCCGAAACCATCACGCGCGACATCAAGATCATCCAAGAAGAGCTGCCGATCGACATCCTGCACTTCTCGGTGCTTACCCCGCTGCCTGGCTCGGCCGATCATAAAAAACTGCTGGCCGAAGGCGTCTGGATGGACCCCGACCCCAACAAATACGACGTCTGCCAGCGGGTGACGCATCACGGCACGATGTCGGATGCAGACTGGGACCAGGCCTTCCACGACGCCTGGTTCACGTTCTACACGCCGGAGCATATGGAACGCATCTGCCGCCGTTCCGCCGCGCAGAAGAAGAAGGGCGTCAACCTCAACGAGGTGCTCGAGGTATTCCTGGCCTACAAGCTTGACGGTGTGCACCCGATGGAAGGCGGATTCCTACGCCGCATGCACCGCCGCGACCGGCGCCCGAGTTTGCCGCGCGAACACCCGCTGGTGTTTTACCCGCGTTACTGGGCCCGCACCGCGCGAAACCTTGCTGTGCTCGGCTGGGGCGTCTGGCGGGCGAACCGCCTGCAAAAACGCATCTTTGCCGACCCCGGCCGATACGACTACATCGACCTGGCCACCACGCCTCCCGACGCCGAAGAGCACGACCGCCTGGCGCTTTTCCAAGACACCTCTGGCGGCCGCGACGCCGTCCGCCGCGAGCGCGTCATCGACCGGGCGCGTGAGAAGGCGGTGGCGGAATTCAAACTGCCTGCGGCGGAATAGAACCGAGCTTGGAAGGCAAGCCCGTCGAAAGCACGGATTTTGATGCTACACCGACAGGTGCCGCGGGCTTTTGCACCGGGCGTCGAAGTCAATCGATGCCCTTGAGATGCTAACGTGAGCCGCTCGACGGCAGCGGAATTTTCGGGTCACTCCATGGTGCCATTGAAGCTGACAAGGATAGCGCCAGCCAGAACCATCAGTATGCCAAAGGCCTTCATCAGGTTGATCGGCTGCTCGGGCACATTGAACAATCCAAATTGACTGATGACAGCGCCCAGCAGGATTTGACCGGTGACAAGGAGAACAAAGAAGACCCCGGTGCCGATACGTGGGACCAGAAATGACGCGCCGATGATCATGACGGCACTGACGGCGCCCGACAGAAACAGCCATGCGGGCACATGCGCGACGCGGCTAATGTCACCCGGTCGAAAACCAGATCCGAGCGCGATGACAACAGAGCTCAAAAAAGCAACTGCAAAGAAAGGTACATTGCCAAGAACCGGAGAGCCCATCATTGCCGACGATTGCGACGCCATTGGAATGTAAATTGATACCGCTGCACCCATGGCCAGAGCCAAGAAGAAGTATGCAATTGTCATATTCGCCCGCCCATTTTCAGGTCTTTTTGGTTTCTATTTCGATTTGGGCGTACCACGGGTCAATTCGCAGTCCCATCAAAGCAGTGTAGTGGAAAAGGTGTTGGCGCATTCTCGTGGTATTTTGGTCACGTGCGCCATGCCAGAGTATTGCACTCGATCCAAGCCGCGACGGATCACCTAGATTTCTGAAGGCGTTACGCCTTCATGCACAACTCGATGAACGCGCCCTCAAGCGGCCACGGCGAATCTTTGCGCCAGCTCAATTTGGCTGCGAAAGACCGGGATCTCTTTCTGCCAGATAATCGAACGCTTGATGGTTTGCGCCCGAATGGCGGCCGGTCGGCCCGGGGCCGCGGAGAGCTTGGCCGAACGGTTGGCCAATGCCGCAATACGGTTCGAGCGGGCTTTTTCGATCAAGGTGGTGCTCATTGCTTTGGTCCTTCCGGGCTGTTGAGTGGTGACAGAGAGGAGTGAGGTTCGCCGTTGGGCCAGGCCTGGGGGGCTTCGTGTGCTCGTTCTGCAAGGCCAAGGTTTGTGTTTGTAGGGCTTTGAGGATCGCAGAGACCCGGACGTGCTGCATCTTTGGCGGCGACGGATAGCGAGCCGAATACCCGGTCAACGAAGTTTGCCGTGAGCGTCGGGAACGGGCTTTGCCCATGTCCCAAAACACCATTTAGCACCGTCGCACCATTCAACGCGTTACGCCTGGAGAGAGAAAGCGTCGATTTGCTTTGCATTGTGTCCGAGCCTCTGCGTTTCGCTTGTGTGTGCAATACTCGCGCTCGGAATGTGACTTGATCCCGTCTCGATTGTGGCGGAATTGTGTTTGAATTCTATTGAACCCACAACGACAGCATTGAATTGAAAATACTGTATCGGATGTGAGTATTGGCCTCGAATTACAAAACAATCGAACCCCGGCCCCTTAAATTGTCAAGTATGTGGCAAAAGTTGGGGGTGGTACAGTGCGACGAAGTGATATTCAGCCCCGCTTTTTAGGCGCGGGTATTTTCGCTTTCATGCGATTTGGATCGAATCGCGTCATCGCGTTCCGCGATAAACCGGGCACCTAGACGGCAGAGGCCACCGCGTTGGCGCCGGCTGATCGGCAGTTCGAGATGATCTCATCGAGCCGCGGGGCTTGTTGATTATTGTAACCGCGGAAATCTAGCACCCGCTCAAGCCATTTGGGTGCCGGTGCGGAAGAGCTGGAGCTATCGCAGGAGGATAGTGTGGAAGGCATTACGACCCAAAGCGTTGATTCAAAAAGGACACAGCGGCGGGTCAACCACCCGGTGGCCGTCGGTTTCGGTTGGATTGAGGCACCAAATCCGGCAACCTCGGTCCGCAGTGTGCTTAAGGGGTGCTTGAGGCAGAAGAAAAACAACAAGCTGGAAAAAATGAGCACGCTTAACTCGCTTAGGACGGCCCGGGTTTGTATCAACGCGCTGGAAAGCCACGGCCTGGAGCTTGGAGAACTCAGCGATTTCGACGTCGTAGAACAACTCATCGAGGACATCAGCAAGCCGTATCTGACACCAATTCTGGCGCCGAACAGGAACGATTTCACACAGGAGAATGCGTTCTGGCTGGTCGCTTGGGATGACTGCGAACCGGCAATGATCATTGGTGCGAAGCTTGAAGACCTCAAGGACGAGCCCATCGACAAATTCTGGATTAGGACGGCCCGCCGTCACTATCCGACGCCGGCCGGGGAAACGATCAAATCGGTTGCGCCGCACATCCCGAACGAGCTCGGCGGTCGGTTGGTGTACATAGGGGATTTGTTTGTTCGCCCCAAGAACCGAGGCACGCTAGGCGTTTTGGAGAAGTTCATGCTTCTCGCACATCTGACGGTCGCGATCCGATGGAATCCCGATTTCACCTACGCCTTTATGCGCGACAGAGACGTCCGGCTGGGATTCGCAAATCGCTACGGCTTCACGAAGCATGTGCCGTTCGCCCGAGTTTGGTCCGACCCTCCACATGGGCGCAGCAATTCCGAGTGGCTCGTCAGCCTTTCGCGTTCCGACCGGGAACATCTGACCCTGAATTTCGCAAGATCAACGGATATGCTTCGAGTAGTTGAGAACGAGAGTGTTCCCGCTCGGGTCGTGAACGGGTAGCAGCAGTCGCTTGTACTTCGCGTGAATCTCCGTGTTCCCGGACGGCAGCACCA
Organism: Rhodobacter sp.; assembly: GCA_030066215.1. GTDB lineage: Bacteria > Pseudomonadota > Alphaproteobacteria > Rhodobacterales > Rhodobacteraceae > JASJCA01. The sequence goes on from JASJCA010000078.1 coordinate 11,699, forward strand.
CGTCCAGTTGTTCGACGCTAAGGACCGGACGGCCCGACGCGGCCTCTTTATGGGCATCGACGATCATCTTCGTTCGGCGATCGTCAAGTTGCGGCAGCAGTTCCGCTAAGTGGTTTTCGTCGTGTAGCCCGAACTTTTGCGCGACAAGGCTGTCGTGGCCAAGCTGGACCGGTACAGGCATGACGGCCGTATGCGAGGGCGCCGCGAACAGGTCGACCTTTTCGCGGAATTGGTCGAAGTTCTCCAGCCGTCCGCCATTGGAATGCCACCATTCCAGCAGATCGTCGATCGTCGGGTGCACTCCACCTGCGTTGAGCGCCCTGCGTGCGCGTTCGGCGGCCGCGGCAATCAGCGCTTCGGCAATGTCGTCCACGTCCTGGCTGCCGAGGGTGACCAGCCTTCCAGCTTGAGGTGTGCCGTTATCCGTAAGGTCGGCCAACTCGATCCCGAGAGCGTCGCAGATATCAACGACGGTACTGAGGCCCGGATCGTTCCGGTTGCGAACCATGGTTGCAATATAGGTTTCACCCCGGCCGATACGCAGAGACAATTCGCGGTACGACAGGCCGGCCTCCAGGATCTTCTGATCGAGTCGGTGATGAAAGCCTGATAGTCTGCGATCGTGCTTCATTGACGCGCGCCACACGTTTTCTTTTGTTAACCATAACACCACAAATGGAAGAGATTATGTTCTGAGCGTGGCGAGATAGAGCAGCCTGAACAGTGCTCATTTGCTGATTTGGCCAGGCAGGTTACGCGGCAAATCGGGCAGGGTTCCTGCGTGCAGGCCATGGCGCCAGACTGCGAGAAAAAGGCACTATAGCAGGCGTAAGACGGGCAGCTTCAGGGGCGTCCGTCAACGTTGTTCGTCAGTGCCGGGACCAGCGGACTTTTGCCAAAAAAACGGTCTTCGCCGCGGCTGAAATGCACATGTGGCTGCCACCGTGACACCTATGGCGACCAACCTGCTTACCCGTACTGCAGACACCCGACAAGTTGTTGGGTCAGTTTCCGCCCCGTCGGAATTCGCTGTGTGTCTCGAAGGTCAATCAGGGAAATTGCGCTGCTTCGGCCTCAAAACCTGACAGCGCAACCATAAGCAACGTCAAAGGGTTAGGGTCATTCCCTCACTGTGGCATTCGTCCGGACTTGGCTCAAATCCGCTCCAGCGATGACCCCTTCAGTTGCCGCGCCGTGATGTCCGGATCGCAGAGCCGCGTGCCCTCGGTCGCGCAGGCGGCCGAGGCCGCCGCCACGGCGCGGCGCAGGCATTCGGGCTGCGGCTCGCCCAGGGCCTCGGCCAGGGTATAGGCGCCCACGAAACTGTCGCCGGCGCCGACCTTGCTGACCACTTCGATCTGCGGCGCAACGGAATGCCAGCTGCCGTCCGCGTTCGACAGGACCGAGCCGTCGGCGCCGCGGGCGATGATCACGTTGCTGGCCGCACCGCTGGCCACCAGCTCTTCGGCGTAGTCGGCGGTGTCGCGCCGCTCGGTCAGGGGGCGGCCGGCGAGCCCTTCGGCCTCGGCACGGTCCATGCGCAGCGTGTCGATGGCCTCGTGCGGGGTCTGCACCAGGTTCACCAGCGCAGGGCCGGAGGTGTCGACGATCAGCCGCGCGCCGCGGCCGGTGACGTGTTCTGCCAGGATCGACGGAAATTCCTTGGCCACGCCGGGCGGCTGGCTGCCCGACAGCACCACCAGCGTGCCGTCGCCGGCGGCCTGGTCGATCGAGCGTAGCCCGCGGTCGACATCGGCCTGCTGCCAGATCGGCCCCGGCATCACGAAGCGGTACTGCTCGGTCGTCGACTGGTCGGTGATCGAGAAGCTCTGCCGCGTCTCGCCCGGCCCCTGGAACGCCACCGTCGGCACGCCCTCCAACGCCAGAAGCTGCAACAGATGCGCGCCGGTGCCGCCGCCGATGGCGATCAGCGCCGTGGCCTGGCCGCCTAGCAGCCGGATCGCGCGCGCCACGTTGATGCCGCCGCCGCCGGGGTCGACATGCGGCTCGGTGCAGCGCAGCTTTTCTTCGGCATAGACGGTGGCCGCGGAGGCGGCGAAGTCCACCGTCGGGTTAAGCGTGATCGTCAGGATGTCGGTGCGCATGGGTGTCGGCCTAACACATGTCTCGCTGAGATGCGTTAGCGCCAACACCCCTGCGGGTCAATCACCCCTCAAGCGACATCTGGTAGCTGGCGGGCACATAGTGGAAGCCGTCGCCGCGGGTGTCGACAAAGCCCATGGCCGGGAACGGCATGTGGTATCCGATGAGCGGGATGCGGTCGACGGCGAGCATGCCCAGCACCCGGCGGCGGGTGGCGGCGGCGGCGGCCTTGTCCATGTCGAACTTGACCTCCCAATCGGGATAGGCCAGCGACCAGACGTAGTGGTTGGCCAGATCCGCCATCAGCAGCACCTGGGCGCCGCCGGCGTCGAGCATATAGACCATGTGGCCCGGCGTGTGCCCGAAGGCGGCCATGCCGGTGATGCCCGGCGCCACCGTGCCGCCGTCGCCGATGAAGCTGGTCTTCTCGGCCAGCGGGCGCATGTTCATCTCGAAGCGTTCGTTGTCGCGACCCGCCCAGGCGTCGAACTCGACCTGGCCGGTGACGTAGCGGGCGTTGGCATAGGTCGGCTGGCCGTCGTTCATCAGCCCGCCGATGTGGTCGCCGTGCATGTGGGTGATGACGACGACGTCGATGTCTTCGGGCGCATAGCCGGCGTCGGCGAGCGCGGGCAGGGTGCCGGCGGCGCTGAGCCCGGTGTCGAACAGCACGGTCTCGCCGCCGGTCGTCACCACGGTGGGGGTGAAGTAGAACCGGGTCTTGTCGGCGGGGATGAAGTTCGCCTGGCTGACTTCGCCGAACTCGTCGGCGCTGACGTTCATGCCGAAGATGGATTGCGGGTCCTCGACGACGCGGCTGCCGGCGAGCAGCGTGGCGACCTGCATCTCACCCATCGTGAAGCTGTTCTGGATGGCGTTCTGCGGCGCTTGGGCATGACCGCCGGCGGTGGCCAGACCGGGCGCCAGGGCGGCGGCGGGCAAAGCGGCGCCAGCGGCCAGCGCGGCGCGGCGGGTGAATTTCGGGGCGTGGGTCATCGTCGGTGCCTCCTTGACGATCGGACATGAACGCAAATGGTAGCCCGGCGGGCGCGGCGTTCCATTCCGCATTCGCGCAAGTCCCTGTGCGGGAATGCGCGGGTGGTTTGTGGCGCGGGCGCGGTGGACCGACGTTTCGCGGGGTGGTGTCGACGCCCCACCTCAGGCACGGAGTCAAGGGGCGCAGCCCCGCCGTGCCCATCGCCAACCCGCCCCGGAGGGGCGGCGATTTGTCGAAACCAGCGCGCCGCTCGATGCCCTACGGACTCGACAGCCATAAAGCGCCGCCGTTCAGAGGTCGGCTCGCCACCCCGCGGGTCGGCGATGGGCCCGGCTCATTTCTATGTTGCCAATGACAGTTCTTGGCCACTCCGTCCCTTTGGAATCGGCCGAGCGACCCTCCGGCATTGGATTTCTTGGGAAGTCCGGCGCCCGAACCGGCTACGGCTCCGCCCGTTCGCCGCTGAAACGGTCCACTGGACCGTTTCCGAGACGCGGCTCACTCCCACCACCGATCGATCGCGGCGATGTCGGCGTCGGACCAGCCGAAGTGATGCGCCAGTTCGTGCACCAGGATGTGGGCGACCAGCCGGCCGAGCGGTTCGTTGCCGCGATCGGCCCATTCGTCGAGGATCGGGCGGCGGAAGAGCCAGATCGTGTCGGGCTGCTGCGGCTGGTGAGCGGTGGATTTCTCGGTCAGCGGCACGCCGTCGTAAAGCCCGGTCAGCTCGAAGGCGTCGCCATAGCCCATCTCGCGCAGGATATGGTCCGGGGCGAAATCCTCGACCCGAACGGCGACCTTGCGTGCGGCATCCCGGAACGGCTGCGGCAGCGCGTCGAGCGCCGCCTCGGCCAGCCGCTCGAAGGCGGCGAGGTCCGGGGCGGTCCATTCGGCATGCGTATTGGTCATCGCTCCGATATGGGGCAGGGCGCGCCAGGGCGAAAGGGCTTTGTGACGGGCACCCGGACCGGTAGGATGCGCGCGATGGCAGAGAACAAGACCAAGCCCACCGGCGCCGACGTCGGCGCCTTCCTCGAGGCCGTCGAGCCCGAGCGGCGGCGCCTCGACGGACTGCGCCTCGACCAGATCTTCCGCGAGGTGACCGGGTGGTCGCCGGTGATGTGGGGCCCCTCGATGGTGGGCTATGGCCGCTACCACTACATCTACAAGACCGGCCGCGAGGGCGACGCGCTGGCCACCGGGTTCAGCCCGCGCAAGGCGGCGCTGTCAATCTACATCATGCCCGGATATGCCGATTTCGGCGACCTGCTGGCGCGGCTCGGCAAGCACAAGCACGGCAAGTCGTGCCTCTACGTCAACAAGCTCGCCGATATCGACGAAGCGGTCCTGCGCGAGCTGATCGCCGCCGGCCTGCGCGACCTCGCGACCTATTGGCCGGTGCAGCCGACCTGAAATAGGCTCTTTCATCTGGCTGGAAATATCCTCGGGGGGAGCGCGAGGGGGGCAGACAGCCCCCTCGCGTCGGTCGGATCGCGCCAGCGATCCGAAACCCGCCGCCCGGTGGACAAGCGCCGGTCCCTGTGACACCACCCCGCGCGAAGGAGCCCGCCGATGACCACCACCCGCTTCGCCCCCTCGCCCACCGGCTATCTGCATGTCGGCAACCTGCGCACGGCGCTCTTCAACTGGATGATCGCGCGCAAGGCTGGCGGGACCTTCATCCTGCGGCTCGACGACACCGATCCGGAGCGGTCGAAACAGGAATACGCCGACGCGATCATGCAGGATCTCGACTGGCTGGGGCTGACCTGGGACCGGGTGGAAAAGCAGTCCGACCGGCTCGACCGCTACGCCGCCGCCGCCGACCGGCTGCGCGAAGCGGGGCGGTTCTACGAGGCCTTCGAGACGCCGACCGAGCTGGATCTCAAACGCAAGAAACAGCTCAACATGGGCCGCCCGCCGGTCTACGACCGCGCCGCGCTGCGGCTGTCGGAGGCCGAGCGCGCCGCGCTCCGGGCCGAGCGCGGGCAGGGGGTCTGGCGGTTCCGGCTCGACCACGACCGGATCGCGTGGACCGACGGCATCCTCGGCGAGATGTCGATCGACGCCGCCAGCGTCTCCGACCCTGTGCTGATCCGGCAGGACGGGCAGGTGCTCTATACGCTGGCCTCGGTCGTCGACGACACTGAGATGGGCGTGACGGACGTGGTGCGCGGGTCGGACCACGTCACCAACACCGCGACGCAGATCCAGATCATCGAGGCCCTGAGCGGGACGGTGCCGCGGTTTGCGCATCATTCGCTACTGACCGGGCCGCAGGGCGAGACGCTGTCGAAACGGCTGGGCACGCTGGCCTTGCGCGACCTGCGGGCGCGGGGCATCGAACCGATGGCGGTGCTGAGCCTGCTGGCGCGGCTCGGCTCGTCCGATCCGGTGGAGCTGCGCGGCTCGGCAGACGAGCTGGCCGCGGGTTTCGATCTGGGCCATTTCGGCGCCGCGCCGACGAAATTCGACGAAGACGACTTGGTGCCTCTGACCGCGCGGCACCTGGCCGGGCTGCCGTTCGAGGCGGTCGCGGCGCAGGTGGCCACGCTTGGCGTGCCCGAGGCGCTGGCGCCGCGGTTCTGGGCGGCGGTGCGCGAGAACATTGCGGTGCGGGCGGACATCGCGGATTGGTGGACGCTCTTGCGCGACGGTCCGGCGGCGCCGCTGGTCGCCGACGAAGACCGGGCGTTCGTGGCGGAGGCCGTCGCGCTCTTGCCCGATCCGCCTTACGACGACGGCACCTGGGCAGCCTGGACGACTGCGGTAAAGGACGCCACCGGCCGCAAGGGGCGGGCGCTGTTCATGCCGCTGCGCCTAGCGGTGACCGGACGGCCGCGCGGGCCGGAGATGGCCGATGTGATGGCGCTGATGCAGGTGAAGCCGCGGCTCTGATCGGCCGGGCGTGACCCGATTGAGCGCTGCCGCGCACGGTTTGTTTGCAAGGTGCGAGGCGACGCCCGGCGGCGAGTTCGCTGCGGATCGCCGAGGTTGGGATTGTCTGCTGAGAGGCGATGAGGGACGCGCGCCGGACAAACCGTCCACCGAACCGCTTGTTTGATCGCCTCGTCGTGTCGACGCGCCTGAGGCGCGCCATTGACAGCCCCTCGACGGGCGGGCGGTGCTGCGAGAGCTTTGGCTGGCGGGGCGTGATCCGATTGAGCGCTTCCGCGCACGGTTTTTTTGCTAGGTGCGAGGCGACGCCTGGTGGCGAGTTCGCCGCGGATTGCGGAGGTCGGTATGGTCTGCTGAGGGGCCGCTAAGGAGCATTCGTCGGACAAAGCGTCCATGGGGGCGGTATTTTGATCCTGCTCGCCCCGGCGGCGCTCCCGAGGCGCGCCCTTGACAGCCCCGCGACTGGCGGGCGACGGATGGGCGGCGTGGCGAGCGGGGTTTTGCGATGGCGGAACAGGCGAAGTTTCTCGAGGGCAGTCTTTTCCGCCACATCACGGTGATGTCGCTGACCGCCTCGGTCGGGTTGATGGCGGTGTTCGTCGTCGATTTCGTCGACATGATCTTCATCTCGATGCTCGGCAAGGCAGAGCTTGCCGCGGCGGTGGGCTATGCCGGGGCGATCCTGTTCTTCACCACGTCCTTCGGCATCGGCATGGCGATTGCGGCCGGCGCCCTGGTGGCGCGGGCCCTGGGCGCGGGAGACGAGGCGATGGCGAGCCGCCGGGCCGCGACCTCGCTGATCTACGGCGTGGTGTTCGGGGCGGTCTTCGCGTTTTTGGTCTGGCTCTACCTGCGGCCCATCGCGGCGCTGGTCGGCGCCTCGGGCGAGACGCTGGAGCTTGCGGTGGGCTATCTGTCAATCATCGTCCCCTCGCTGCCGTTTCTGATGGTGGGCATGATCGGCGGGGCGATTCTGCGCGCCCATGGCGATGCGCGGCGGGCGATGATGGCGACGGTCTGGGGCGGGGTGGTCAACGCCGTGCTGGACCCGATCCTGATCTTCGGGCTCGATCTGGAGTTGACCGGGGCGGCGCTGGCCAGCGTCGCGGCGCGGCTGACCATCGCCGGCGTCGCGCTGGCGCCGATCTTCCGCTATTATGGCGGGCTGCGCCGGCCGACGCCGGCGGAGTTCCGGTTGGACTTCCCGGCGATCCTGACCATCGCCTTCCCGGCGATCCTGACCCAGCTCGCCACGCCCGTGGGCCAGGCCTATGTCACCCGCGCGATGGCCGAGTTCGGCGAGGCGGCGGTGGCCGGCATGGCGATCGTGGCACGGATGACGCCGGTGGCCTTCGGCGTGATCTTTGCGCTGTCGGGCGCCATCGGCCCGGTGATCGGGCAGAATTTCGGCGCCGGCCAGCACGACCGGGTGAAGGGCGCGTTCCGCGACGGTCTGATCTTCACCGCGCTGGTGGTGGTGCTGGTGGCGGTGCTGTTGTTCCTGCTGCGCGCGCCGATCGCGGCGCTGTTCGAGGCGGACGGCATGACGCTGACCCTGGTCTATCTGTTCTGCGGCCCGCTGGCGCTGGCGTTCTATTTCAACGGCGTGATCTTCGTGGCCAATGCGGCGTTCAACAACCTGGGCCACCCGTTCTATTCGACCTGGATCAACTGGGGCCGGCACACGCTGGGCACGATCCCGTTCGTGATCGTGTTCGGCTGGTGGCTGGGCGCCCCGGGCGTGCTGATCGGCCAGGCGGTGGGCGGGCTGATCTTCGGCGCGATCGCTTGGGGACTGGCGGTCCGCGTCATGAGTAAGGTTCGGACCGAGCCGGTGGCACCGCAGGCGCCGTTCGGACGGCAGTCGCGGCTGATGGCGCTGTTGCATTTGCGGCGGTGAGTTGGAGGGTGAGGTGCCAGCTGAGGCGGTGTGCACCCGGGTATGGGCGCGGGGTACGTATCGGCCTGGAGCGGATGTTGGCCGTTACTCGGCGGGGCTGCGCCCCTTGATTCCGTGCCCAAGGCGTCGCGCCAACGACCGATCACGGCCATCACAGGGCGCGCGCGCCCTCGCACGGCATAACGCCCAACGCCTATTGGAACGCGATCTGGACCTTCATGGCTTGGCTACGGTCCGCGGCCAGGTCGAAGGCGGTGTGGCTGTCGGTCAAAGGCAGGGTCTGGGTGATCAACCCGCCGATGGCGATGTCTCCGGTGCGCATCAGCTCGACCCCGGCGAAGAACTCGTCGTGGAACCGGAACGAGCCGCGGACCTGTAGCTCTTTCGCCGTGACCGCCTGCAGCGGCACCGTCATGTCGCCGCCGAGGCCCAGTTGCACCAGCACCCCGCCCG
>JASJCA010000187.1 GCA_030066215.1 Rhodobacter sp.
AAGGAATTAACACCCTTTGCACCCATGCAGGAAATTTGGAAGATAAGCAGTTCCAAGGTGCAATATCTCCACTTTATATGTCGAGCTCCTACGCTTATGAAAACGTTGATGTGAAGCGCTATCCGCGGTATTTTAACACTCCAAATCAAGAGGCGCTTGGAAAGAAGATCGCTGCTTTGGAACACTGCGAAGCGGGAATGGTCTTCGGAAGTGGGATGGCGGCTATAAGTCACAGTTTACTGGCTTTCCTTCAGAAAGGAGATCATGTGGTTTTACCGATGAATTTATATGGCGGAACCTACAATTTCGTGGTTGAGGAATTCGAAAAGTTTGGGATCGAATATTCGTTTACCGATGGTTTTTCTGAAGAGGATTTCACTTCAGAAATAAAAACAAATACCAAGGTTATTTACATCGAAACGCCTTCGAATCCGCTAATGCATATTACGGACCTCGAAATGATCGCGAAGATCGCACGAGATCGAGGCATTGTAACTATGATCGATAATACCTTTGCCTCTCCTGTTAACCAAAACCCGGCCGATTTCGGAATAGATATCATCATCCACAGCGCTACTAAATATATGGGCGGACACAGTGATATTTGTGCAGGTACGGTCTCATCTTCGCAGGTTTATATGGACCGAATATGGAATCTTTCAAAGAATTTTGGAGGAAGTTTAAGTGACTATACAGTTTGGTTGCTGGAACGAAGTATCAAAACGATGGGGATTCGTGTAAAAGCTCAGAACAGAAATGCTCGAAAGATCGCCAGATGGCTTGAAAAACATGAACTTGTGAAGAAAGTTTATTACCCCGGTTTAAAGACCCACCCCGACCATAAAATTGCAAAAAAACAGATGCGCGGATACACCGGAATGATGTCTTTTGAATTGATCGAATCACTCGACGCAGAAGCCTTTATGAATACCTTGAAGATGATAAAACAGTCCATGAGCTTGGCCGGTGTTGAATCCACAATTTTGTCTCCGGCCAAGACCTCTCATGCGCTGTTGAGCCCCGAAGAGCGAGAGCGACAGGGGATTTCAGATCGGTTGTTGAGATTCTCAGTGGGTATCGAAGATCGAAAAGATATCATCCGGGACCTTGAGCAAGCTTTTAAGACCATCGATCAAAGACAATTGGAAACTTCAGAATAAAAAAAGAAATCAGCCGAAATAAAAAAGGGAACTCAAATCGAGTTCCCTTTTTTTTGAAACATTAAACATGTTCATCCAAGTGGTGGTGCTCGTCAATGAGCGGCCCACCTTCAATAATCTGTTGTGAAGCCTGGTTGGCAAACTTCTCGAAGTTGAGGTGGAAGGAGTGAGCCAGTTGAATGGCTTTACTCACATATGCACCTTTGTTCTCCCAGGTATTGATCGGGTCAAGAATTTCGGTAGGAACGTTTGGACATGATTTTGGCATATGTAAACCAAAGATCGGATCCGCAAAGAACTCCACATCATTGAGCTCTCCCTCAAGGATGGCAGTGATCATGGCACGAGTGTACTTTAACTTGATACGTGATCCCACACCATAAGGCCCGCTGCTCCAACCTGTATTGATCAACCAAACATTCACGCCGGCTTCCTGCATCTTTTTACTCAGCATTTCAGCATATACCGTTGGGTGTAATGGCATAAATGGTTCTCCGAAACAAGCGGAGAAGGAGGGAACCGGTTCTGTAATTCCAGCCTCAGTACCTGCAACTTTCGCGGTATAACCTGAAATGAAATGATAAGCTGCTTGTCCCGGAGTAAGTTTAGATACCGGAGGTAAAACACCAAACGCATCACAGGTCAGGAAGAAAATATCCGTTGGGTTATCCGCATAGGAGGGTTCCTGGATATTATCGATATGATAAAGAGGATAGCTTACCCTTGTGTTTTGGGTAATACTGCTGTCCATATAATCTACCTCGTTGTTTTCTTTGAATATGACGTTCTCGAGTATCGCACCCGGTTTTATTGCACGGTAGATGTCCGGTTCTTTTTCCTCGGTCAGGTCTATGGCCTTGGCATAGCATCCACCTTCAAAATTGAATATTCTGTTTTCTTCTGTCCATCCGTGCTCATCATCACCGATCAGTTTTCTGTCGGGATCGGCGGACAGAGTTGTCTTACCTGTTCCTGAGAGTCCGAAGAAAATGGCAGTCTTACCATCTTCTCCAACATTAGCCGAACAGTGCATGGGAAGTACGTTTCTTTCAACCGGAAGGATGAAGTTTAGCGCGGAAAAGATTCCTTTTTTCATCTCACCGGTATAGGCAGAACCTCCAACCAAAGCGATCTTCTTGGTGAAGTTGATGATTGAGAAATTTCCCTGGCGAAGCCCAACGGCAGCAGGATCCGGCGCTTTATAACCCGGAGCACAAAGCACGAGCCATTCCTCTTCGAAGTTTTCGAGTTCGCTCGCGTCCGGACGCAGGAACATATTAAAGATAAACATATTTGACCAAGGATACTCGGTAATGGTTCTAACGTTCATTCTGTATTTCGGATCGGCACATACATACCCATCTCGCACAAATATCTCTTTACCGCTCAGGTATTTCTCTACCTCCGCTTGCAAAATGTCAAAGTTCTCTGGAGAGATGCCTTTATTGGTTTTTCCCCACCAAACTTTATCGGCGGTGTAGTCGTCCTTCACCAAAAAGCGATCCTTTGGTGAACGGCCCGTAAACTCACCGGTATTGATGGCAAGGGTTCCGTTAGCAGTTTCTTTTCCCATTCCTTTTTCCACTGTGATTCGCTGTAGTTCTTCTGGTGGAAGGTTCCAATGAGCGGTTGTGTCTATCAATCCGTATTTGGTTAAATCTTTTGTTCCCATATTTTAGTTTTTAAAGGGCTAAAATTAGTTTCAATCTCGGGGAGATATTATGACTGATGTCATACTTTTTGAATCGAGTATAAATTTATCCTGATTTTGTCTAATAATCGCGGCCTGTACTTAAACTCTATGTTAATTTTTTGAATAAGAATTAGAAAGGCCAGATGAGCGGAACTAAAAATAAGGTTGTTATTAGAAACACAAGCAGCAACGGTGCACCTACTCTCAAATAGTCTTTGAATTGGTATCCGCCTGCGGAAAGCACCATCGCATTCGTGGTTGTTCCAACCGGGGTAAGAAAGGCTGTGGATGCACTTATCGCAACAGCTATCATAAAAGGTTCGGGTGAAACTTTTAGTGTCTGAGCTGCGATAATAACGATAGGCGCCATCAGTACCGCAGTAGCCGAATTGTTAATCACCTGGCTAAAAGCGGTAGTAAGCAGGAATACGCCGGCAAGCATTACAGATGGGTGGAAGGTACCAAGCGTGTCCACGAGTCCGTTTGCCATGGTCGTAGCCAATCCGGTTTTCTGAAGGGCTAACCCCATGGGTATCATAGCCGCGATCATTACAACGCTGATCCAGCTTATGCCTTTATATGCTTTTACTACTGAAACGCAACCTGAAACAATTACGATTCCAGCCGACAGCAGTGCTGCAATAGCCCCCGGAACAACCTCAAATACCAAAAGCCCGATCATCAACAGCAGTGATCCCATCGCCACATATGATTTGAATGTGAGATCACTAACCGTCTTCGACATACCTTCCGGGCTCCCGCAAATAACGAGGTTCTCGTGTTGTTCCTTGAGCAGTTCAATATCGCTCCAACTCCCGCGAATTAGAAATGCATCACCTGCCTTCACCGAGATATGCCTTTCGGTAAACGGCACGTTGTTACGCGAGGCTGCCATTAGTTGCACACCGTAACGGCGAAAGAAATTACCGATCCTGGTTCTGCGGCCCACAAGGGTGGATTTGGGGGTTACGATTACTTCAGCCATTCCAACTTCCTGATTGATCAGGTTATTTCGAAGCTCATCGACTATGGGCTCAAGGGGCAAGAGACCCAATCTGAATTTGATCATCAAGGCATTGATCGCTTCGGTATCTCCTTTGACCGTGATGATGTCGTGATAGCGCATTTCGGTCGATTCATCAGGAAATTCGATAAAGGGCTCGGTCCCTTTGAGTCTGTTGGGATGTCTTCTTTTTAATCTGAGAATCGATACCTGAAAATCTTTTTCGAAGTTCCATTGACCAATTTCAGTATTGATCAAAGGAGAAAGGGAGCGAATTCTCAATCGGTAATAGTCATCGTCTACCTGGTATGCTTCGATCCATTTGTGGACTGTAGAATCAATGTCGACGGGCTTGTTCCTGGTCTTGTTGGCAGGCAGCAAACGGTATCCTACATATTTGAAATAAAGCAGTGTGATTATCAAAAGCGGCAATCCTATCAATCCGAACTCAAAAAATGAAAATCCGTCGAGATTTTTCTCGATCATGGTATTGTTAACAATGATATTCGGTGGTGTGCCGGTAAGTGTAAGCAGTCCGCCCGTATTCGAACCGAAGGCTACGGGAAGTAAGAGTTTTGACGGTAGCGTTCCTATACTCCATGCGGAGGATATGGTAACCGGCAATAAGGTTGCGACTGTCCCGGTATTGCTTACAAACCCGGAAAGTATTCCCGATCCCAAGGTAGTTAGCATGAGCAATCTTGAAATACTCTTGCCTGTCATTTTCATGATCTTCTGTCCGGCCAATGCGGTCCAGCCGGTTTGGGAGAGACTTTCTCCTACAACAAACAAGGCTGTGATCATAATCACTGTCGGGTTACTGAATCCGCTCAAGGTCTCTTCCATATCCAGGATACCGAATACAAACAGACTTAACATGGATAGAAGTGCGACGAGGTCCGGGGTGAACTTACCCCAGATGAAAAGAAGAATGGTGATGGAAAGAATGATTAACACCCCGACAAATATAAATCATGAGAAGATACAAGCAAAACACTGAAATGACCAATCCATTCTCTGTGATCCTTGCAAAAAGTAAGTGAGAATCTACCTTCTTTTTAATACTTTTGATGGCGAAGTAAGAACCGGTAATTATGAAATTAGACATTCTGGCCTTTGGAGCACATCCTGATGACGTGGAAATGAGCTGTGGTGCCACCATTGCTAAAGAAGTTGGCCGAGGGAAAAAAGTTGGTATTGTGGATCTCACTCAAGGGGAGTTGGGTACCAGGGGTTCGGCAGAGATCAGAAAAAAAGAAGCGGTTGCCGCAGCTGAGATACTTGGGGTGGTCATAAGAGAAAATCTTTTGTTGGCCGACGGATTCTTTCAGAATAACGAAGCGTCGCAGATGAAGGTGATCGAGGTATTGAGAAAATACAAGCCCGATATTGTTTTTTGCAATGCGATAGACGATCGGCATATTGACCATGGCAAAGGAAGCAAACTGGTAAGTGATGCTTGTTTTTTAAGTGGCTTACGCCGAATTGAAACTTCACTTGACGGAGCTTCCCAGGAGGCCTGGCGCCCTAAAGGTGTCTACCATTATATTCAGTGGAAGGAATTGGAGCCCGATTTGGTTGTAGATGTTACCGGATTCCTGGACAAAAAGATGGAAGCTATTAAGGCTTATAAGAGTCAGTTTTACGACGAAAACAGCAAGGAACCTGAGACGCCTATTTCTTCAAAAAACACTTGGGACAGCCTTACCTACAGGAACCGGAATTTAGGTAGGTTGATCGGCACGGAAGCCGGGGAGGGCTTTACCGTGGAGCGATATCCGGGTGTCGATTCGATCTTTGATCTCATTTAAAAAATCTTCTGGTATTGTATTGTCCGTAGTTCGGAAATGCATTATATTTGCATGCTTCATAAAAGCGTGGTACAGCATTTGCAGTACTGGCATTAGAAGTTGACATGGTGGTTGTAGCTTCCGCCTTCGCCGAGTTCTCGGCTTCGTCGGACAAGCAGCTTCGCCAAGTAAATTTGGCACAATGTAAATGGTGGTTGTAGCTCAGCTGGTTAGAGCGCTAGATTGTGGTTCTAGAGGTCGCCGGTTCGAAACCGGTCTTCCACCCAACAAAAGTCCTCAAGTGTAACTTGAGGACTTTTTTATTTCAAGATACCGGAACCGCAGTTTCGGTATCTTGAAATAAAATGTTCAGCTCGCGAAGCGAGTGGGCTTTTGTTAGTAGGTTCCCCACTTCGGTTCAACACCGACGCAGGAGGTGTTAAACTGAATCGATCAAACCTGAAGAAATAAAA
>JASJCA010000188.1 GCA_030066215.1 Rhodobacter sp.
GAACCGCTCGAGGGACCTTTTTTCGAGGAAACCTACTACCTGACCCCGGCCCGGGTCGATGCGCCCGCCATGCACAGCCTCGTCGACGAAGTCGCGCGCTGCGCGGCCGCTTACGGCCTCAGTCATGGTCCGATCCATGCCGAGATCCGGCTGACGCAGGACGGGCCGGTGCTGGTCGAACTGGCCGCTCGCACCATTGGCGGGCAATGCGGCCAGCTGATCGAGTTTTCGCTGCAGCAGCGCCTCGAGGAGATCGTCATCAGCGGTATGTGCGGACACCTGCCCGAACGCGCCGATCGTGGCGAGGCGGCCGGCGTCCTGATGATCCCGATTCCGACCGCGGGTATCCTGAGCCGCGTCGAGGGCCTGACCGATGCCATGCGGGTCGAGCACGTGCGCGACGTCGAAATTCACGTCAGTCCCGGTTACGAATTGAAGCCGCTGCCGGAGGGCGCGAGTTATCTCGGGTTTATCTTCGCCCAGGGCCCTGACTTCGATACCACCTACGCGGCGTTAAAACAGGCGCATCAAAAGCTGCGTTTCGTAACCCGGCCGAAATGGGATCTGCTCCCCGTCGAGGGATAGCGCGGCGCGCTTATTTCTTGGCGCCCGGCGGGCGGAATCCCTCGGGTCTCTGCCCCATATCGCCTTCCTTGAACAGGAAACCGAGCATGTGCTGCTCGAGCACCTCCAGGCTGTTGGGATCGATTGTCGACAGGCCGTTCTCGTTGATGATCATGGTCTGCCGCTCGACCCACTGGCTCCAGCCCTCCGCCGACACGTTATCGAATATTCGCTGTCCGAGTTCCCCCGGGTACGGGACGCGCTCGAGTCCGGGCGCTTCCCTGCCCAGAACGACACATTGCACCATGCGAGTCATAACTACCTCGAATATAAAAAAAAGCAGCCGGGGTCCGGCTGCTTCGCATGATATCAGAGTCGGGGTTGCTCAGAAGGCATAATTCACGCCCAGCGCGAGAACCGGCCAGAACTCGTAGTCATCGAGTTCATCCTCGGCGTCGGCTTCGATCTCGCGCAGGAGCAGGTCCAGCTCTGCCTGGCTCAGGGTATTGGGACCAGCGGGATTGACCGTGGCCTCGAAATCGACCTCGGTATCCAGCAGCGCTACCCCCAGATCGAGGGAAAACGAAAATCCGCGCTCACCGCCGGCCGCCCGTCCCCAGCCGATGCCGATGTAAGGCTGGTAAGAGTCCGCCAGTTCGACCTCGCCAGTAATGTCACTGGCAAAATCCGCGGGATCGAGGGGCTGGCCGCTGATCACGGTGCTGCCGACCAGCGTACCGGTGATATCGGCCGCGCCGGTATTGCGAAACATGCCCGCGGTCAGGCGGAAGCTGCCACCCGTGACATGCCAGTCGAGCAGCAACGCGTTGGAGCCGTAGTCGAAATCCAGTTCCGAATCGATATCGGTCTCGAAACCATCGTCTCCCACTTCCACGTCCTCGTCCTCGCCATCGAGATCGAGCGCGGCCACCGCAACGCGCAGGTTGACGTTTTCGGTCAGGCCGATGCCGAGGTCGAGGCCGATGCCGTTGGTTCCCGCCTTGGCGGCAACACCGAAATCCAGCGCGCCGGCCGGGGCGCAGAAAAGCACGAGGCAAAACGCTAATCCGAGTGATCTTTTCATGAGCAAGTTTTCCTCGCCTGCATTAAAATATCCACTGACTATAGGACATGAGGAGCTGTGCGCAGGATCAAATTTATCATCGACTTATGCCCACTTCTTCAGGTCGACTGTATCAATTTGCGATTAATTTACTATTATCAGCATACACATAGCGTATTCTGCATTCCCAAGGAGTTGCGTTGACGGGCTACACGGCACAAAGCGAGCAACAACCCCCTGTCAGTTACCAAATATCCAGCTGCGGCGTTACCCACACCGGTCACGTTCGAAACAAGAACGAAGATTCGATACTGGTGCACGACGACGAGAACGTCTGGATTGTCGCCGACGGCATGGGCGGGCATCACGCTGGGGATTTCGCGAGCCAGACGATCACCAACAACCTCAGCCTGTTCAAGCAGCATCCGTCGCTGGATGACAATATCCTTTTGCTCGAGGAAAACATCCTCAATTCGAATTCGATTATTCGCAAGAAGTCCGGCAACCTGGGGCGCAACGCGACCATCGGCAGCACCGTAGTCTGCGTTTATGTCTGGAGTAACCTCATGTTCACGCTGTGGGCCGGTGACAGTCGACTGTACCGCTATCGCGACGGCCGGCTCGAACGCCTCACGGAAGACCACTCCTACGTCGAGGAACTGGTGCGCATGGGCAAGATCGAGGCGCGCGATGCCGAGGAACACCCTGCCGCCAACGTCGTGCTCAAGGCGGTCGGTATCGACGACCGCCTGTGCATGGATTTCGAATATTTCGAGCTCGAGGAAGGTGACATATATATTATTTGCACCGATGGGCTTTACAAAGATCTGGACGAAGCGAATATAGCGCCTATTATTGAGTCTCATACCGAAGACATGAAAGTACTCTCGGAGACTTTGCTTGCGTCCTCGCTGGATGCGGGCGGAACCGACAATACCTCGATCATCACGCTGAAAATTCGACAAAAGGATAACGATGTCTGAAGTCTGCGAATCGTTGATCAATGATTACATCGCGGGATCGTTGAACATTGCCGACCTGGAACAGGGTTTGGCGAGTCTTTTCGACGCCATGCCGGCTACTCATGTCGAGGCGCAGAACTACCTGCAGTCGCTCTACACCAGCGACAAGATCGATTCCAGTGGCTTTACCGAGATTTCACAGGTCATCTCCAAGGTCAATATTCAGTCGACCCTGAAGAACAGCCAGGAGACGGATATTTCCTATTTCGCCGAAGACCGTACCCTGCATCTGACGGACCTCTCCGATATCGACGCCGAAACCGAAGGCGACGATTCCGCCGACAAGACTGTCATCGTCCAGGTCGGCGGCAAGGCCGAGGATATCGAATCCTCCGAACCGTCGGTCGATATCAGCGACAACTCGCCGAAAATCATAGAAAAACCGCACAAATCGGCACGCTACGAAAACCTGGGACCCGGCGTCACCCTCAAGGACCGTTTCGTGCTGCTGGAGAAACTCGGTCAGGGCGGCATGGGCGTCGTATTCAAGGCCAAGGACCTGCTCAAGGTCGAGGCACAGGACAAGGATCCCTACGTGGCGATCAAGGTTCTGACCGACGCTTTCAAAAAATACTCCGGATCGTTCATCGCGCTGCAGCGCGAAGCCAGCAAGGCGCAGCGCCTGGCCCACCCGAACGTCGCCACGGTCTACGACTTCGATCGCGACGGTAATACGGTCTTCATGACCATGGAATTCCTGCAGGGCAAGCCGCTCAACCAGTTGATCAAGGAGCTGGCCAACAAGCCCCTGAAACTGGGCCATGCACTGCACATCATCGAAGAACTCTGCGCGGGCCTCGCCTACGCGCACGAAAAACAGCTCATTCACTCCGACTTCAAGCCCGGTAACTGTTTCCTGCTCAATGACGGCCACGTCAAGCTGCTCGATTTCGGTATCGCCCGCGCCAGCACGCAAACCGACGAGGAGCGGGAAAACACGATGTTCGATCCTGCCAAGCTCAGTGCGGTAACGCCCGCCTATGCCACCCCCGAGATGTTCGCTGGCATGAATCCGGATCCGCGCGATGATATTTACGGCCTGGCCTGCGTTGCATATCAGCTGCTCGCGGGCGGGAAACATCCGTATAACAAGGTGGCGTCACCCAAAATCAAGGAGCTGGGTATCAAGCCCAAGCCGATCAAGGGTCTGAACCGCCGTCAGCAGAAAACGCTGATGAAGGCCCTGACCGTGGTGCGCGAAGACCGCATCGACGACGTCGAAAAATTTGCCGAGGGGATGCGCGCCAAGAAGTCGCATACCAAGACGATTCTGCTGGCCACCCTGTTCATCGCGGTGATCGGCGCGGGTATCGGCTACAAGCCGTTCCTCGAATTCCGCAACGAGCAGCTGCTCTACGACAAGATCCAGAAGATCAAGGGCGGTGACAAGGCGTTGATGATCGAGACCATCTGGGGTCTCGACCAGCTCGACGATGAGCAGCAAAAGATCATCTCGGTCGGACTGCGACGCGAAATCATTACCTTTTACCGTGACCGGATTCGTTCCGTGTTCCGTCCCAAGGAAGGCCTGTACGACTATCCACAGGCCCAGGAACTGCTGGCCCAGGCCAAGCGGCACTATCCGGATTCGGTTGCGCTGTCGACCATCGAAGACCAGATCAAAGAACAGCGTGATCGCCTTATGAGCAGCCTGGTTTCGCTCTACAAGCGCTATTTCGCGCAGAAAAAGCTGGTCAAATCCCCGAATGGAGAAGACCTGACCACGGTGCTGCCGCTGATCAAACGGGTCGACCCGAAACACTACCTGCTGAAGGACAAGGCCCTCGCGGACCTGTACCTGTCCGAGGCGGAGAAACTGATCGCGGCGCGCAAGTACAAGGACGCATCGAACTACATCGTTACCGGTCTGAAGATGTTTCCCGAGGATACGCGCCTGCAAAGCCTCAACAAGCAGATCAATGCGCAGTACCTGAATTGATGGAACGCGAAGCCTCCCCGCTGCGGCTGCTAGCCAAGACCTACGCCAATGACCTGATCAGCCGGGAGCAGTACGTCGAAATCCGTGCGCAGATGCTCAAAAAGCTGCAGACCAAGGGTAAAATCGACGCATCCGACCTGAAAAACTTCACCGCCATTACCCAGGGTTCCGACCCGACACCGGCAAAACGTTCGTACTCGCCTTCCGACTGGATAATCATCATGCTCGGGCTGGCCGCCTCGGCGGTGCTGGCATTCGTACTCTACGGCTGATCAGCCTGGCCCGGGAAAGCCGTTAACAAGGTCACAAAACTAACCTTCGAGGCTCCTGTCAAAGCCAATTACTGGTTGAAGTCAGGGCAATTTAGTTTATTATCTTCAATAACTTAAAACGAATAGTTAAATTCAATTATGAATTTTCAGGCGGGGCGGAACAGGTCACGCGTGCACGCCGGCGGTTGTCGTCGCCTGGCTGTGAAACCGACTGTTAGCCGCCTGCGTCCGTTCCCCGCCAGGGTCGCGCCCTGTTTCATTACCCGGAACCGGTAATCCTATGACATCCAATCGTGGCTTCCATCGCGTTGCGCTGCACCTGGCGGCTGCCCTGCTGCTGGCCGGTCTGTCGCGTCCATCGCTTGCGCTGGACATGACGACGATGGTCATAGACACGATCTCGGCGCACCCGGAGGTCAAGGAGAAGATCCACGTCTATCGCCAGATCCGCAATGACCGCGAAATAGCCGACAGCGGCTGGCGCCCCAGTGTCGATATCGGGGCATCGACCGGCCTCTACGACACCGAATCGCCTACCACCGGCAACAGTTCGGTCGACTATGACAGTTCTGCGGTGGAGCTGTCGGTTACGCAGAACCTGTTCGGCGGTTATGACACGACCTACCAGATCGAACAGACCGAGTTTCGCCTGCAGGCAGCACTGTTCGAGGTCTACGATACCGCCGACAATATCGCGCTGAGCGCGATCCAGGCGTATCTCGACGTCATACGCCAGCGCCGACTGCTGCTGCTGGCACAGGAAAACGTCGCCGCGCACGAAGAGATCCTGGCGCAGATCCGCGAGCGCAACGCGTCCGGCGTGGGTCGTCGTTCGCAACTGCAGCAGACCGAGGGCCGCCTGGCGCGTGCCTACGCCAGCCAGATCGCGCAACAAAACAACCTCGAAGATGCCGCCACCCGCTTCCACCAGGTACTCGGCCGTTACGTCGATCCGGATTCATTGAGCGAGCCGGCACTGCCGCTGCTGCCGCCGGACGAACTCGACGAACTGATCGATGTCGCGCTCGCCGCCCATCCCGCGATGCGGGTGGCCGACAGCAACATTCGCGCGGCGCAGGCCGATCATCTGCGCTCGCTGCGCACGCGTTATCCCAACCTCGATTTACGCTTCGCCACCGAGTACGGCGAAGACATCGACGGGCTCGACGGCAGTACCGAGGAAGTCAGCGTCGTGCTCAACCTGACTTACAACCTCTACAGCGGCGGGCGCAACGAAGC
>JASJCA010000186.1 GCA_030066215.1 Rhodobacter sp.
CGAGCCGGGCTATCGCCGCCCGATCGGCCCGCTCGACACCCACGGCACCCACGTGATGGACCTCGCCGGCGGACGGCCAATCGACACCGTCGAGACCGCCGCGCGCCCGCTCGTCGCCGTCGAGGTGCCGCCGCTCGCGACCCTCGACACCTCAGGCGGCCACCTCGCCAGCTACGTGCTGCAGGCCGTGCACCGGATCCTGCACTGGGCCGACACCTGGCCCGATCCCCGCGGCAACGGTGCGGTGCGGGTCTCGGTGGTGATCAACTTCTCCTACGGCATCAGCGCCGGCCCGAAGAACGGCCAAGGGTTTCTAGAGCGCGAGATCGCCCGGCTGGTGGATGCCCGCAACGCCGAAGGCCTGACCACCAAGGTCGTCGTGCCCGCCGGCAACAACTATCGCGACCAGCTGACCGGTGGCGTCACAGTGCCGTTCGGCGAAACCGCCGCCTTCGACTGGTGCGTGATCCCCGCCGACCAGAGCGTCAGCTTTCTCGAACTGCGCGCGCCCCAGGGCAGCCCGTTCACGCTGACCCTGACGCCGCCCGACGGGGCGTCGGTGACGGTCGCCGTCCCCGCTGCGGGCGGCGCCAGCGTGCACGAGTGGACCAAGGACGGCACGACGCTGGGCGCGATCTACGTCCAGCCCGCGCCGGCCACCTCGGGCATGGTGCTGGTTACCGTGGCGCTCGGGCCCACCATCGCCTTCGACGGCCGCGCCCGCACCCCGGCCGGCGCCTACCGCATCGCCGTCGCCAACACCGCGCCGGGCCCGGACGAGATCGCTCTGACGCTGTGGGTCGACGTCCAGCGCGACGATACGCCCTCGGGCTACCCAATCTACGGCCGGCAGTCCTATCTCGACGATCAAGGCGTCGCCGCCGTCGATCCGGTGCTGAAAAGCTGGGACGCTCCCGGTCCCGCCTCGGCGGTGCAGCGCGCGGGCACGATGTCGGCCTTCGCCACCTCGGCCAGCGATCACATCTTCGCCGTCGGCGGCGCCTACCCCGACGACAACAGCTACGACAATGACGACCCGGACCTGCGCGAGCCCACCTGGTACACCTCCGCCGGTCCGACCCGCGACCCCGGCGCCCGCGACCCGGCGTTGGCGGCGATCAGCGAAGAGGGCCGCGGGCTCTACGGCGTTCTGGCCGCAGGCACTTACTCCGGTTCGGTCTCGGCGGTGTCGGGCACCAGCGCCGCGGCGCCGCAGGTCACCCGTGGCATCGTCGACATCCTGACCGCAAACCCCGCCGCCAGCCGCGCCGACATCCTGCAGGGCCTCTTGGGCCAGGGCATGTTCCCCGCCCCCGACCCGCGGCTCGGCGCCGGCGTCCTGCCCGACCCCCCAAAAGCAGAGCAGCGCCCGCTACGCAGGCGCTACCCCTAAACCAATACCCTAATCCCGGACGCGCGGATCAGGGCCACTCGTCCTCGGCCAGCGTCCAGGCCGTACTGATGATGGTCCTACCGATCGAGCCCAGGGGTTCGTCCTGAGGCTCGGCAGTGACCGTCTTGAGCCAGTCCAGCGAGAAATCCTCGTGGTCCTGGAATGTCGCGTTGTTGCTCTCGGCAAGAAAGTCGTTCGGCATCCGCTTCAGCTTTCGGCCCATGGCCAGCGCGTAGACATGCTCGCCGATGGCGCAGCCGAGCAGCGCGCCGGCGGCGCTGTCGCAGGGGAAATGCACGCCCGCCACGGTGCGGTTCACCGCCATGCGCTCGGCGATCCGGAACGGATGCGCCTGCTTCTGCACGCCCGCATGCGCCGAGGTCTTGTTCATCAGCCGGTGCATCACGGTGGCCACCGCGAAACTTTCGGTCGAATGCCCCGAGGGGAAGGCCGAATGATCCGGGGTCTGGATCATCGGCTGCACTTCGATGGCGTAGTCGATCGGCCGCGGCGACCGGCACATGTGCTTGACCTGCATCTCGACGAACACCGCCAGCCGCTCGACCGCGTCCAACAGATCCGTGGTCCGCGCCCGCCGCTGCGGGTCGAGATAGCCCAGCGAGCCGTAAAACGACATGCCGTCGCCGAGCTGGATGTTGATCTCCGACAGCCGGTCGGCGCGCAGATCGGCATAGGTGCGCAGGTATTTCAGCTGCGTCTCGAAATGCGCCTGCGGCGGCTGGTGGATGGTCAGGATGTGGTTGCCCGAGCCGTGAAACTCGGCCGCGCCCAGCACCGCCGAGCCGTTGTCGCGCGCCTCCGCCGAGGTGCCGTGCACCGCCACGCTGGAATGCAGCGCATGGTCCAGCAACCGGCCGCGGATGTCGTATTGCAGATAAAGGATATCGTCGGGCTTGTCGCTGAACGGAAACGCTGGCGTGTAGCCCGGCGCGCCGTCCCAGTAGCCCACCACCCCGTCGCGGGTCGACACCAGCGCGTCGTTCATCAGCGTGGACGAGGGGCCTCCGGCATGGGGCGGGTCGTCGTCGGCGCCCATCTTCCCCATCTTGCCCATCTTGCCCATTTTCCCCATCTTGCCCATTTTGCCCATCTTGCCGGACGTGGCCATAACACCCTCCCTTGATCACTTGATTGATGCTCCCAGGCCTAGGTTTCGAGGAGCCTCGGCGCCCGCGCGAGTCCAACGTGGACAAATCCCCCCAATTGACGATAATTTCACGGGGACGAATGGGTGGGTTTGCACGCCGTTCTGCTGCTGGTTGTGCATGTTGCTGAAATCGTGGTTTGGGTCTGGATGGACGATGGCTTGAAGATAGAGCTTTGCGGTCCACTGCGCCTGGTTGCGCCGGACGGGACCGACTGCGCCCCGCGCTCGTCGAAGGCGCAGGGGGCGGTGGCGTTGTTGGCCACTGGACAGAATCTCAGCCGCTCGCGCGCCTGGCTGCAGGCCAAACTCTGGAGCGATCGCGGCCGCCAGCAGGCCGCCGCCAGCCTGCGCCAGGTCCTGACCGAGCTACGCAAGTCGCTCGGCGATCGCGCCGATTGCCTGCTGGCTGACCGCAAGAACGTCGGCTTCGACCCGGCGCGGGTCACCGTCGACACCGATGGCGGGGGCGAATTCCTCGAAGGCATCGACGTCCAGGATCCGAACTTCCAGGATTGGCTCAGGGTCGAGCGCAGCCGTCATTCCGGCACACCAATTCCGGATCACGGCGACCGCCACGGCCTGCCGAAAAGCCTGCAGCAACGGCGCCTTTTGGTGATCAACAACGCCGCGCAGACGCGCGGCATGGAGAGCTTCTTCGCCGAGCAGTTCTCCGACAGCGTCGCTCTGACGCTGAGCGAGCAGATCAGCGTGCAGATCATCAAGGACGAAAGCAGCAAACCGTCAGAGCTCGACTTCGTTTTGCGCACCAGCGCCAGCATGTCGAAGGGGCATGCCGGCCTCAGCGTGTCGATGCAGCAAGGTGCCCAAGGCCATAACCTTTGGTCCGGCTCGGAACTGGTGATGATCAACGGCGCCCAGCCGCTCTACCACGACGACGTCTTGCGGTTGGTCAACGAAGCCTCCGAGAATGTCTCAGAGGCGCTCTATTCCGCCGCCCGGCTCGGAACCGGCAGCCTCGACGCTGCGGTGCTGACCCGGATCGCGGTGCGCAAACTGTTCTCGATGGAGAAATCCGAACAGGTCGACGCCGACGCAATGCTGGCCACCGCCTTCGATCTGCACCCGCGCGCCGTCTACCTCGCCTGGCGGGTGCTGCTGCGCATCGTCATGCTGATCGAGCGCCATTCCGGCCTACCCGACGATTATGTCGAGGAAGCCAACGAGATGAGCCAGCAGGCGCTGGAACTCGAGCCAATGAATTCCATGGTGTTGGCCGCCGCCGCGAATGCCGCCCTTGTCCTGCGGTCGGACAACACCGCCGGCCTGGAATATGCCGAGCGCAGCCTCAAAGCGAACCCGGCCAATCCTTTCGCCTGGGATTGCATGAGCATGGCGGGGCTCTATCACGGCCATGCCGAACTGGCGAACCGCGCCCAGATCAAGGCGCGCCACATCGCCGGCAACACCCCCTTCGGCCATTGGTTCGACATGGGCTGCGCCGTCACCGCCACCACCATCGGCCAGATCCGCGAGGCGATTATCTGGGCGCGCAAATCGGCCGCCATGTCGCCCTCGTTCCACCCGCCCCTGCGCTACCTGATCGCGCTTTACGCCCATTCCGGGCAAATGGCCCAGGCGCTCGACATCGTGCGGCGGCTGCAGAAGCTCGAGCCCGACTTCTCGGTCGACCAACTCGTCGCCGACGAGGATTACCCGGTCAACGACCTGCGCCGCTCCAAGCTGCTCTCGCCGAGCCTCGTCAGCGCGCTCACCTGACAGCCCCCGGCCGCCCAGGCAGTCCCGCCGGGACCCATCCGCTGGTCTTCTTCTCGTCCCAAAAACTCAACGCGGCGCGCGAGCACGTCTGACCGAAACAAAGCGACGCCGCCGTACAGCGCCCCGGCCGGACCGTGCCAAAGCGCCCTCCGACGCCGCCGCCTTGCGCCGCCGCCGGACCGCGCCTACCCTGGCCCAAGGCGGCAATCCGGGGCGAGGTCGATGGGTCTTTATCGCGCGATCCTCACGCTTGTCGCGCCGGTCGTGCTGCTTGTCCTTGCGATCCGAGTCCTGCGCGGGGTCGAGACCCGGGCCGATCTGCGCCAACGCCTCGGGCACCAGGCCGAGGCCCGCCCCGACGCAATCTGGCTCCACGGCGCCAGCAACGGTGAGCTGACCTCGGCACGCCCGCTGGTCGATGCGCTCCGCGCCGCGTTCCCGGCCCGTCCGCTGGTGATCACTGCCAACACCACAACCGGCCGCGCCCTCGCCGCCGCATGGCGACTCGACGACACCGCCGCCCGGCTTGCCCCGGTCGACACCCGCGCCGCGCTGCGTCGGTTCCGCGCCGCCTGGCGCCCGGCGGTGCAGATCGTGCTGGAAAACGAGCTCTGGCCCAATCGCCTCGCCACCGCCAGCGAGCCGGTCTTGGTCGTCGGCGCCCGGATGTCGGCCAAGAGCCACCGCGCCTGGTCCCGTGTCCCCGGCCTCGCCCGCCAGCTCTTGGGCGGAGTCCGGCGCCTGACTGCGCAGGACGCAACCTCGGCAGACCGGTTCTTGGCGCTCGGCCTGCCACCGGACCGGCTCGGTCCCACCGCCACGCTCAAATCCGCCGTCTCCCTGGCCGATCCCGATCCTGATGAGCTTGCGCGGCTCAAGCCCGTCTTCCACCGACCCGACACGCTGCTGGCCGCCTCCACCCACGACGGCGAGGAGGCGATCGTGCTGGAGGGTTTCCTGCGCGCCCGCACGTCGCGGCCGGCGCTGAAGCTGATCCTCGCCCCGCGCCATCCCGTCCGCGGCGCAGAGATCGCCCGCCTTCTCGCCCGCACGGGCCTGCCCTGGGCGCAGCGCAGCGCCGGTCCGGCGCCGGGCCCGGACACCGTCATCTACCTCGCCGACACGCTGGGCGAGATGCCGCTTTGGTACGCCCTGGCCGGGGTCACCTTCGTCGGCGGTTCGCTGGTGGCGAAGGGCGGCCACACGCCGTTCGAGCCCGCCCAAGCCCGCTCCGCCATCCTGCACGGCCCCGACACCGCCAATTTCGCTGAAAGCTACGCCACGCTGGCCTCCGTCGACGCCGCCACGCCGGTCGCCGACGCCGACGCCCTTGCTACAGCTCTGGTTGCGCTCGCCGACCCCCAGGCCCAGGAAGCCCAGGCCAGGCGCGCCGCCGAAACGCTCACCCCTGGACCCGACAACCCGGCCATCCGCGACCTGATCGACACGCTGGAAGAGCTGCTCGACCAGCCGGTGAGCCGGTGACGCAGGACATCCGCGGCTGGGCAGATGGCGCCGTGAACGACCTTGAGGCAACCGCTCGGCGAAAGGACCGCGCCCGGCCCCGAGGGTGGGCGCCTTTCAACTTGTAGAGTGACCGCTTCTGAGCCCGAACGTCGCAACAACCGCAGACGTTTCAACGCATCGCGCCCGCCCTGGGGGGCGGGGTCGGGCGCGATCCGCGGCTGATGCCGCGGGGAACGGTTGATCGGCGATTGCCGCTATTTCTACGGAATCCGAAT
>JASJCA010000191.1 GCA_030066215.1 Rhodobacter sp.
CTCGACAAATCGCCACCCCTCCGGGGCGGGTTGGCGATGGGCACGGCGGGGCTGCGCCCCTTGGTTCCGTGCCCCGGGCTTTCCTTGCCAACACGGTGCACTCTGCGGCCCCGGTTCCGTTCCTCGTCGCACGGCGGGGCTGCGCCCCTTGATTCCGTGCCCGGGACGCTCGCAGCACCCACCGCCCCGCTAATCGTCGAACGCCCCATCCCAGCCGAAGCCGACGATGGTCAGCTCATCGCCGCCCAATGCGCGGTAGAGCGCCAAGGCCGGGGTGTTGTCAGTGTCGGCGCCGAGCCACACGCCCTTGCAGCCGCGCTCGCGGGCCAGATCGATCAGCGCCTGGGTCACCGCCCGGCCGATCCCGCGGCGCAGGTAATCGTCGCGAACGCCGACCTCGTTGATGAACATCGCTGGCTGCTTGTCGGGGTGCAGAAGCACCGTGCCCGAGGCCATGCCAACGGCCAGATCGCCGGCAAACGCCAGCAGCAGCTCATGCATCGGGTCGTCCAGGAAAGCCCGCGCCTGACCCGGATCGACGGCCTCGTCGAACAGCCCCTCGGGCACCGCGCACAACAGCTCCAGGTCCCCTGGACCCAGCCGCCGAATGGTGATCTTGTCGCCCATGGCCGCCACATGGCCGGAGCGCGCATGAAACTGCAAGGCCTCGATGTCATCGTCACCGCCCCGCCGCCGCCCGGCTGGGGCGGGCGCTATTGGATCCTGGTGAAGCTGACCACCGACACCGGGATCACGGGCTGGGGCGAATGCTACGCGTCCTCCGTGGGCCCCGCGGCGATGCAGGCGGTCATCGAGGACCTCTTCGCCCGGCACATGGAAGGCGAGTCCCCCGAAAACATCGAGCTGATGTTCCGCCGGGTCTATTCCTCGGGCTTCACGCAGCGCCCCGATCTGACTGTCATGGGCGCATTTTCAGGGCTCGAGATCGCCTGCTGGGACATCCTCGGCAAGGACCGCGGGCGCCCGGTCTGGGCTCTGCTCGGCGGCCGCATGAACGACCGCATCCGCGCCTATTCCTACCTCTACCCGCTGACGCACCACGATCTGCCCGGCTTCTGGGTCTCGCCCGAGATGGCCGCAGAGAGCGCCGCGCACCTCGTCGACCAAGGCTACACGGCGGTCAAATTCGACCCCGCCGGGCCCTACACGATCCGCGGCGGCCACCAGCCCGCGATGACCGACATCGCCACCTCGGTGGCGTTCTGCAAGGCGATCCGCGCGGCCGTCGGCGACAAGGCCGACCTCTTGTTCGGCACCCACGGCCAGTTCACGCCGGCCGGCGCGATCCGCCTCGGCCAGGCGCTGGAACCCTATCGGCCACTCTGGTTCGAGGAACCGATCCCGCCCGACAACCTCTTGGACTTCGCCCAAGTCGCCCAGGCCGTGCGCATTCCCATCGCCACCGGCGAACGCCTAACCACCAAGGCGGAATTCGCCACGCTGCTGAGAACCGGCGGCGCCAGCATCCTGCAGCCCGCCCTGGGCCGTGCCGGCGGGATCTGGGAGATGAAGAAGACCGCCGCCCTGGCCGAGGCCTTCGGCGCCCAGATCGCCCCACATCTCTATGCCGGTCCGGTCGAATGGGCCGCCAACATCCACCTCGCCGCCTCGATCCCCAACCTTCTGATCGCCGAGACCATAGAGACCGAATTCCACGCCGCCCTGATCAAGAACGCGATCCAGGTCGAAAACGGCTTCATCCGCCCGCCCGAGGCGCCGGGCCTCGGCATCGAGATTGACGAGGCGCTGGCCCGCGCCCATCCCTATACCGGCACCGGCCTGCACCTGGAGATGCAAGAGGCGCCCTGCGACTACCAGACCGGCAATGTCTTCGAGGGTGGCGCCCCGCTCAAATCGGAATAGACTTGACGCCAGCGACGCGAATTTTCTTCAATTCAAGACACTTACCCACACTTTCTCGCAGACTGTCCCCAATTCCGCGCAACCTGCCATAGAATTGCCTTATTTGGGTCGTACCAATTCCACAGCGAAATAGAAGTTGACCAGTTTCTGCGCATAAAGCGCGGTACGATTTCCTCCCTGACTGGACAGGCCGTGCTTAGGCGCGGCCTTTTTTTTCACACCGAACCGTAGGCCGCGTGATGGGCGCGGAACACCTCGCGCAGCTCTTGGCGATACCGCATGCCATTCAGGCTTTGCCGCAGCGTGCCGTGTGCGTCGAACAACAGCAGCGTCACATGCGGCGCACGGTGGGTATTGGCAAAGGAACTTCCATCGACGGTGCGGATATTGGCGACCAGATAGACCAGGTCGCACTCCTCGAAGCTATCCAAGGCGCGGCGGGTTTCGCGCTGTAACGCCGTGCAGGTCGGGCATTGCGGATCGTGGACCTGAACGATCGCGGGCTTGCCTTGGCCGACGCGGGTCAGGTCGTGTTCGGCCACCGTCGCCATGACCGAACGCACACCGAACAGGCCGGTGCCACCCAGGACGGCGGCCGCGATGCCGCCGTTGCGCGCCAGACTCAACACGCGGCGGCGGTCCATCGTCTGCGGTTCGGACGCCGCCGGCACCTTTTGCCTGCTGGGCTTGCGGGATCTCGAGCGCTTTGATTTCTTCATCGGCCTGCCTCCGGTTGGATGCGACCAGATTGGGTGCCCGGCGCCTTGCCGGCAAAGCAAATGGTCTCGCGAACCGCTCACAATGCCGTCAAACGGCGTCGCCTTCCAAAGGCGCGATCAACCCCGGCCCCGACGCCCGGTTGGAATTCACCGCCCTGTCGACCCGGTGACACGCGAAGACGTCGTCCGGTGGGGTCTGCATCAGCACCGCGGCGCCCTTGCCCGCCTCGCCGAGCCACAGCGCCCAATCCGCGGGCGCGATGCTGACCGGCATCCGGTGATGGATCGCATTGATCGGCCCGTTCGAGTTCGTGGTGACAATGGCGCAGGTGGTCAGCCGCTCGTCGCCACGCTCCCAGACCTGCCAGACCCCGGCAAAGGCGATCGGCGTTCCGTCGCCGTGATGGATGTACCAGGGCAGCCGGGTGCCGTCGGCATCCTTGGTCCATTCGTAGAACCCCGTCGCGGGAACCAGGCAGCGCCGTTCGCGGCAGGCCGCGCGGAAGGCGGGCTTTTCGGCGATGGTTTCGGCGCGGGCGTTGATCAGAAGCGGCCCGTCGGTCGGCGTCTTGTACCAATGCGGCAGAAACCCCCAGCGCATCGCCACCAGCCGCCGCCCGGCCTCATCCGACGTCACCACATGCACTTGGTTCGTCGGGCAGACATTGTAGTTCGGCACCCCCGGCAGGTCGTTCGCCGGCACCGCCTCGAAAAGCTGCGCCATGGCGTCGGGCGGCAGGGTGATGGCGAAGCGTCCGCACATGGACGCCAGCCTAGCGCGGACGCCGGCGCTCGTCAGCCCTCCGCGGCGCAGGGGTCCGCAAACGGCCGATGAGCGCCCTGCCGGTGCCTCCCGCACCCGTGGGCGCAGGGGCGAAACGGCTCATTCGAGCTTCGATATCCGGTCCTCGACCATCGGCGTCACCGGGCTTTGCGCCGCCATGTAGTCAGCCAAGACATCGGCCAGGTCCGGCCCGAAATCATATGGGTCGAGCGCATCCTCGGCGAACATCTTATAGCCGTCGCCGCCGTTGCGGACGAAGTTGTTGGTGACCACCAGATAGGTCTTCGCGGGGTCGATCGGCACGAAACCATCGCCCTCGTCCACCATCACCTCCTTGATCCGGCCCTCGTTCGGCGCCACCGCCGGATCCCAGGTGAACTTCAGCCCCGCCACCTGCGGAAATCGGCCCTTGACCTCTTCCACCTGGCTGACGCCGTTTTCCAATGCGTTGATCAGGCCCGCACCGGTGATCCCGAAGGTCGAGAGCGTGTTCTGGAACGGCAGTACGGTGATCACCTCGCCCATGGTCACTTCGCCCTCGTCGATCGAAGCACGAATGCCGCCGGAATTGGTGTAGGCCACCGTCACGCCCTGATCCTTCACCCGGTCGAGCATCGCATCGGCCACCAGGTTGCCCATGGCGCATTCCCGGACCCGGCACACCGCTCGGTCACCTTGGATCACGCCGTCCGCCTGCGCCACGACCCGGTTGCGGACCTCCTCCAGCGGCACGGCCAGCTCGGTGATCCGCGCCTTAGTGGCCGCATCTTCGGTGACCGTGGCATCCATCAGGATCGGCTCGCCCACGGCTTCGGTGATATTGCCGTCGTCGTCGAAGGTGACGTTCAACTCGCCGAGAAACTTGCCATAGGCATAGGCCTGCACGATCGCGGTGGACCCGACCATTGTCGGGTAGGGTCCGCTGGCGCTGCCGTCGACATTCGACAGGAAGGTGTTGTCGTGACCGCCGACGATTACGTCGATCTCCGGCACCGCGGCGGCCACCGCCCGATCCACCGGCATCCCGGAATGGCTGAGCACGATGATCTTGTTCACGCCGTTTACCTGCAACCGCTCGACTTGGGCGCGCACCGCCGCGACCGGATCGCTGAACACCACGGTCGGACCTGGGCTCGACAGCTCGCCGGTATCCTCGGGCGTCAGGCCGATCAGCCCCAGCCGCTCTCCGCCCCTCTCGATGATCGTCGCCGGCAGAATCGCGTCGTGCAACAGCGGCTCGCCGGTGAGATCGGCATTCGACATCAGGATCGGGAAATCGACCGAGTCGACGAAGCCGCGCAATACCTCGGGCCCATCGTCGAATTCGTGGTTGCCCACGGTCATCGCATCGTAGCCCATCTTGTTCATCATCTCGGCGGCGACTTTGCCCTTGTAGTAGGTATAGAACAGGGAGCCTTGAAACTGGTCGCCGCCATCGACCAGCAGGTAGTTGTTGGTGCGCGCCTTGGCGGCTTCGACCGCGGTCATCAGCCGCGCCGAACCGCCGAGGCAATTGCCCACCTCGTTTTCTCCCGCCGCGCAGGCGGAATCGAAGTAGTTGATCGGTTCGAACCGGGAATGGAAGTCGTTGGTGTGCAGAATGGTGAGCGTGTAATCGGCCATGGCCATCCCGGCGCCAAACGCCAGAGCTGCGGCAGAGGTCGCAAGCCTGAGATACATGGTGGAACTCCCTGATGGTTGACCTGGATAGCTTGGCCGCGGCAACGCGCGAAGTCAAAGCCGTTTCGCGGATGCGGCATGCCGCGGCGGCATGGCGCCCGGCGACGGCGCTTGACCCTGTGGCGCGCAACGGGCATCGGTTCGGCCATGCTGATCTATAAGATCCTGCGCGCCCCCGAATGGGCGGCGTTCCAGGCTGCCGGCGAAACCCAGGGCGCCCCGGTCGATCTCGCCGACGGCTTCATCCATTTCTCCACCGCCGACCAGGCTGCCGGGACCGCGGCAAAGCACTTCGCCGAGGCCGACGGGCTGGTGCTGCTGGCGGTCGACAGCGATGCCCTGGGCCCGGCCCTTCGGTGGGAGCCCTCGCGCGGCGGGGCGCTCTTTCCGCATCTCTACGGCCCGCTCCGGCGCGACCAGATCGTCTGGGCCAGGCCGCTGCCGCAGTTCGGCGCGGCGCATGTCTTTCCCGAAGAGGTCGCCGGCCATGTCGACCCCACGCGGCCACAATTCGACGCCTTCAAGGCGCTCGACCGTGCGCCGCCGATCGAGATGCTGAACCTCGTGCGACTGCGCACCCTCGCCGCCTACCCGGCCGATCACCCGCTGGCCCCCGAGAACCTCACCGGCAGCGAGGCCTATGCCCGCTATGGGCAAGACACCGCCCCGATCCTCGCCCGCCTCGGCGGCGCCATCGCCTGGCGCGGGCAGTTCCAGACCATTCTGATCGGCCCCGAAAGCGAACGCTGGGACCAAGTCTTCGTCGCCCGCTACCCCTCGGCCCATGCGTTTCTTGCCATGGTCACCGACGACGCCTATCGCCGAGCCGTGGTGCACCGCCAGGCCGCGGTGCGCACCTCGCGCCTGATCCGCTGCGCCCCCGCCGA
>JASJCA010000189.1 GCA_030066215.1 Rhodobacter sp.
CCCACTCTTGGTCGCTCAAATCATGCCTGCTCATCACCGCCTCCGTTTTCGGAAGAGTGAATCAGAACCATATCGCGTTGTGAATCCCCTTAATGGGGACACGTCCTAGAGCATGAGTTTGATCCGGAACGGCTTGTGCGATTGCTTCTATTCTCGATTGGCCCGAACGCTGTTTCTCCTGGGTATCTTGGAGGTGGCACAGTACGGACTGGTCAAGGCATATTGGCTGCTATCCGCATTGATGGATTGATCGAAGCCACTGTTCCGAGAACCAGATATGTTCGGTCTGGAACCGAGCGAACAATCCATAAGGTCGAATACTACTCAGAAAATCTGAAGCTCGGAATTCAATTCGTTCTAATAATCGCAAAACCAGCACCCGAAGCCAGGGTCGTCGGAGATGATCACGTCGATAACCTAGATTTTGAGGCTGGATTGGCGTCACTTCTATTTGGAGTAGAATTGAATAGATCTCCGTATTTCGACAACTACTTCAATCTAGCACTGCGGAAATTTGCTACGTCAGAGATTGAGTTTGTGAAGGAATCTCCGAAGGAACGGCGCGTCCTGCCATTTGCGCAGCTTCCTGAGAGGCCGTTTGGGGAATTCACGCATAGGGAACTACGTGCGCTACGCTTCTGCTCACGGGCTCATCATTCCAAAAGCGCCTCAATGCGTATATTGCTGTACTATTCAGCGCTCGAAATCCTCTTTGGAACGAGTAAATTTGGCAACAAGCTGCGACAGTTTTATTCCTTTTCACAAGAGCTTGTGAAAATTTCGGACAGTGCTATTTCAGAAATCCGAAACAAACGGAAGGAGGCGATCCACTACGGCCTACATCGTGAGTTCGCAGCCGAAGCAGAGCGAATGATCCAAGCAATCGTTCTAGATGTGGTTTTCAAGGATACCTGGAGCACCTACGAGACTTCTGCGCTAAGGTTTGTTAGCCGCGAATAGTCCGCCCACGTCCGGACTTCAGCCGCGATTGGTCGGTGCGACGAATGTCCGCCTTTCTGACCTTGAGTTCGCCGCCGCGCAGACGCAGCGAATTCACACTTTCCGCCGATCGTACCGGAAAACTAAGGAGACTTATCCTCTAGCCTGAGCCAATATCGGGTGTACCGCCGTTCACCAGTGCGGTTGACAGCGCCCATTTCAACCAAGTCCTGTAGGTCTCGTGTCGCAGTTGCTCGCGATGTCTTAGTGATCGAAATGTAGTTCTCGGCGCTCAGGCCACCTTTGAACCCGTCAGGCCCTTCTCGGAACATCCGCTCGATTACCTTGGCCTGCCGCTCATTTAGCCGCTCGCGATGCCGGTGAAAGAAATGAGCTTTCGCGATGACGAACCCGACACGGTCCAGGGTGGCCTGCTGGGCGGTCAGAACGGTTTCAGCAAACCATTTCAGCCAAGGCGTGACATCCAGCGTCTTCTGATGCGTCTCTAGCTGGTCGTAGTAGGTTTTCCGCTCACGCTCGATCGTGAATGCCAGTGCTATCAGACTGGGTTGACCAATGTTCTGAGCTAGCGATTTCTCGGCTAGGGCCCGGCCCAATCGACCGTTCCCGTCCTCAAACGGGTGAATACTCTCGAAGTAGAGATGGCTCAGCCCCGCCCGTGTGAGTGCCGGCAACGGCTCTTTGCCATCAGGCGCAGTCCTGTTGAACCAGTCAACAAAACGGTCCATCTCGTCCGGAACTTGCGTCGATGGCGGGGCCTCAAAATGCACGACCGGGCGATCAAAACGGCCTGAGACGATCTGCATCGCGTCTTCGTGCCGCCGATACGCACCGATCGTGCCGAGGCCCCTGTCATGGGACAAGAGCATTTTGTGCCACCGGAACAGCGTCTCATGCGTGAGCGGCTCGGCGTAGGTGGAATAGACATCCACCATCATTTCGGCCACGCCCTGTTCCCGTGGTTTTGTCGGATAGGTGTCGGGGGACAGTCCGAGCTGGCGGCGCAGCGAGGACTGCACGCTCGAGCGATCCAGCATCTCGCCTTCGATGGCACTGGTCTTCATGGCTTCGTCGCTCAGAAGATCGACACGCAACTGGTCACGATCGGACGGACCAACATGATGCACGGCGCCCAGGATCTCTCCCGACGACAGCAAGAAACGCTGCTCAAGTGGTGCATTGGCCGCAGCGTCGTATCGGAATTTCGGCCAACTGGACGCTTGCCAGTTCCACGTCATGAGTTATAGAGCTCCCCTCTATAACTCACCTACTAACAATTCTTGAGCTATAAATGTCAACTCTAATACTCACCGGCTTAGCTATGAGCGAGGCAAAGCCTTCACCATTTGTCCGTTAGCTAACTCACCAAATGCCCCCTACACGTCGCGACTGCAGAGATTCTAGGACGCTCCCAACCCCGCATCATCGAGCTGCTCCCGATCCGGCAGGTCCTGCAGGGACTCCAGATCGAACGCCGCGAGGAACTGATCCGTTGTCACATAGGTGTAAGGCGCCCCGCGCCGCGGGGACCGCGGTCCCGTCCCGATGAGACCCCGCACCTGCAGCCGACCGATCAGATCGCGGCTGATTTCTTTCCCGAAGATGTCCTTCAGCCCGTCGCGGGTGATCGGCTGGTGGTGAGCGATGGCCGCCAGCACCGCGACATCGAACTCGCGCAGATCGAGATCCTGGTCGCCGACATCCGCCGCGGCGCGGATCGCCGGCGCATAGGCCGGCCGGGTTCGCAGCATCCAGCCTCCGGCAGCCTTGGCCACCTCAAACGATCGTCCCTCGAGATCGGCGGCAAGGTCTTCGATCAGCAGATCGACCGAGACGTTCCCCACCACGCGGGCCAGGTCCTCTCCTGGCACCGGCGTGGCGGAGGCGAACAGCACGGCTTCAATCCGGCGCATCCACTCGCGCCAGCGCAGCTCAGCGGGAAGGTCTTCCAGTTCGCGATCGAGGTCGGGTTCAACATGATCCTTCATCGTTCAGAGACCATAGAGCCGGAAAGTGTCACGCCCGGTCAGTTCGCGCACGGCGGCAAGCTCGACCAGCCTATCGCAGAACCGGCGGGCTGCGCGGTCGGACCGTAGCGAGGTCAGAGTCGTCGGCGCCACAGCGTCCCGCGTCAGAAACAGCGCGACCGCCTTCTCGGCACCCTTCGCTCTCAGCCTCGGCGCGACCTCTCGCAATTGAGCCGCGCGGCGCGTCAGGTCTGCCGCCTCGCGAGTCGCCTCGGCCGCTGCCGCCACGGTCGCCCGATGAAAGGACGTCCGCAGGTTGTCACCCTCCTTCCGCAGATCGGCGCGCTTGAGACCGAGAGCCAGGAGCGGCACGACATGGGTCCACCCAAGCGCCTGTGCCAAGGCCGTTTCAGCGAACAGCAACGCGGTCGAGGGATCGCGCGGTCGCTCCTCGAGAACCGTTTTCAGAACTGCCGCGGCGCGAGAAACTGGGCCCCCCTGCCCCGCATCGAGCCAGGTCGCGATCTGTTCTGGTTCCAGTTCCGGAAGCGCCCTATGCAGCGCCTTGACCGAGACCGGCCGCTCGACCGCCCGCCGCCAGGTCAGGTAAACCCCACCGGCCGGTCCCGGCTCATCGCCCGGCTGCAGAAATGCCACCGCATCCCGCAACTCCCCGGCCCGCTCGGACCGGCCGGAGAATGTCATACAGGCCTCTGTCACGCGGAGCGCCAGGCGCTCCCGGAACAAACTCTGGGGCACCTCATCCTGACCCAGCACAGGATGCAGGTGGCTCAGTGCCGCGCCTGACAAAAACGCCACATCTTCAGGGACATCAGTGCGGGCGGAGGAGACCCAGGACGGCATCCTGGGTAGGGTCTGGAAGTCGTCGCCGGCGTATGTCATGCCACAACACTATCCCCCGGCGGCGCTTTTTGCCACAATATAGTGTAGAAACCGCCCCACTCCGCGGTTCCGGCTCATGTCCAATAAGTTTGCCTTATCGGACATTATAGGGATAGGCTCGGAAACATGAGCGAAACGCACGAAAACGAGCCGTCAGACACCGAGAAATCGAGCTCAGCGCTCCTTACCGCGCCGAATGACGATGAGCACGGCGAGAGTCAACCTGCGGATGGCGCATTGATCGCCCTGCCCTCCCATGTCGCTGGCTCCGGCACCCTCGATCGTCTGGTCGAGAACGCCCGCGGTTACGCCAAGGCCTCGACGGCCGAGAACACCAACAAGGCCTATGCAGCCGACTGGAAACATTTCGCCCGCTGGTGCCGCCAGAAAGGAACGGATCCCCTACCCCCATCACCGGAGATGATTGGCCTTTATCTAACCGACCTGGTCGCGCCGACGAATGGGTACCCTGCGCTGTCGGTGTCGACGATCGAGCGGCGCCTTTCCGGACTTGCCTGGAACTATGCGCAACGTGGATTCACCCTCGATCGCAAGGATCGACATGTCGGCACGGTGCTGACCGGGATCAAGCGCAAGCATGCGCGCCCACCGGTGCAGAAAGAAGCAATCCTGCCGGAAGACATAATCGCCATGGTGGCTACCCTTCCCTACGATCTGCGTGGGCTTCGAGACCGAGCGATCCTGCTCCTGGGTTATGCCGGCGGCCTCAGGCGCTCCGAGATCGTCAGCCTTGACGTCGGCAAGGACGACACCCCGAACTCGGGCGGCTGGGTGGAGACCCTCCACGATGGTGCGGTGCTGACGCTGAACGCCAAGACCGGCTGGCGCGAAGTCGAGATCGGCCGCGGATCGTCTGACCAGACCTGCCCGGTTTATGCCCTGGAACAATGGCTGCACTTTGCCAAGATCAACTTCGGGCCGGTCTTTGTCCGGACGTCACGCGACGGCAAACGCGCTTTGGAAAGCCGGCTTTCGGACAAGCACATCGCACGTCTGATCAAAGCCACTGTGCTCAAGAGCGGGATCCGTGCCGATCTGCCCGAGGCAGAACGATTGGCGCTGTTCTCGGGGCACTCCCTGCGGGCCGGCCTCGCCTCTAGCGCCGAGGTCGATGAACGTCACGTCCAAAAGCAGCTCGGACATGCTTCAGCCGAGATGACCCGCCGCTACCAGCGACGCCGCGACCGGTTCCGCGTTTACCTGACCAAGGCTGCGGGTCTCTGATACGGCCATCACGCCGCTTGCCCGCTCAACCGACCATAGATACTGCGCTCGAGGTGCAGCTCCCCTGCCCCGGCCTTTTCGACCATACCGCGCAAATATCCACCCGGCGACGCAACTTCACCCTTGGCGTGCTTGTCGAACACCAGCGCCATCGCCGCCGCAGCCGTCTGTTTGCCCAAACCTTCCTGCGCGGCCAGCCAGGCATGTTCTGACACGCCAATCATCGGCCTGAGCCGTCCGGCGACCCGGTAGACGTCACCCCAATCCATCAGGTAACCGCCAATATCCCGCGCCCAGGTTGCGAATTCCGGACAGGCCTGCATGATGGTTGGCACATCCAGCGCGACACCGCGCGGTCTTGCCTCCATTTGCGCCTCCTCTTCTTTACCCGGCCTCTCAATCGGTACCGCCGGTTCGGGGTCTGGCGTCGCGCCTGCCGCTTGCTCAGTTTCTGAGCGATTACGTGTTACAGGATCAGGTTGGTTTGTAGTTTGTATATGAGGTTCGGAAATGACCTCCCTGGGGTTCATTCCTTGAGTCTTTTCAGTCGTCATCCCCAAAGTTAGAGCCTCATTTTCCACAACTTCAGCCACCTCCGAAGCCTCGAGATAAGCCGCCTCCACCTTTTCCTGGAGGTCTCTGAACCAGTTCAGAAGCTGGTCGAGCATCTCGGAGGCCACGATCCGGCGCGGGAGCTTGCCAAGGAGTTCTTCGAAGACCCGCTGGAGTTGCGCCCAGGGGCCTCTCAGCGCGCCGCTTAGCGCCGCTTCGAGGCGGGCCCGGATCATCCGCCGCGAGACCGTGATCTGGCGCTTCAGGAACTGGCAGAGCTCGCGTTCGGCTTGCA
>JASJCA010000190.1 GCA_030066215.1 Rhodobacter sp.
GTGATCTGGACCACCACGCCCTGGACCATCCCGCAGAACCGCGCGGTCTGTTTCGGGCCCGAGATCTCCTATGGGCTCTACGAGGTCCATGGCCGGCCCGAGGAGTGCTGGGCACGGATCGGCGACCGGCTGATCGTGGCCGACGCCCTGGCCGAGGAGATCTTCAACGCCGCGCGGCTGGGCAAGCCCGATTGCGTGCGGCGGCTCTGCGATGTGTCGGTGGAGGAACTGGCGGCGATGACCTGCGCGCATCCCCTGCGCGGGGCCGAGGGAGGGGGCGGTGAATGGGACTTCGACGTGCCGATGCTGCCGGGCGCACATGTCACCGACGACGCCGGCACCGGGTTCGTGCACACCGCGCCGAGCCACGGCGCCGACGACTTCGAGATCGGCCAGAAACACGGCCTGCCGATGACCTACAACGTGCTGGAGGACAGCTCGTTTCGCGCCGATCTGCCGTTTTTCGGCGGCGCGGTGATCTTCGACGAGAAGGGCAAGGAACGCGACGCTAACAAACGGGTGATCGACAAGCTCGTCGAGGTCGGCGCGCTCTTGGCCCGCGGGCGGCTCAAGCATTCCTACCCGCATTCCTGGCGCTCGAAGGCGCCCTTGATCTTCCGCAACACGCCGCAATGGTTCGCCGCTATCGACACGCCCGTCGGCGACGGGCAGGATGCGCTCGGCACCACGATCCGCAAGCGCGCGCTGGCCGCGATCGAACACGTCACCTGGACGCCCCAGTCGGGCCGCAACCGTCTCCATTCGATGATGGAGACCCGGCCGGACTGGGTGCTGAGCCGCCAGCGCGCCTGGGGCGTGCCGCTAACCTGCTTCGTCAAGAAAGGCGCGCGACCGGACGATTCCGACTTTCTGCTGCGCGATCCGGCGGTCAACGCGCGCGTCCTTGACGCATTCGAACAAGAGGGCGCCGATGCCTGGTATGTGCAAGGCGCCAAAGAGCGGTTTCTGGGCAACGACCACAACCCCGACGACTACGAGCAGGTGTTCGACATCCTCGACGTCTGGTTCGATTCGGGCTCGACCCATGCCTTCGTGCTGCGCGACCGCGCCGACGGCACGCCGGACGGGATCGCTGACCTCTATCTCGAGGGCACCGACCAGCACCGCGGCTGGTTCCACTCGTCGATGCTGCAGGCCTGCGGCACCAAGGGCCGCGCGCCCTACCGCGGCGTGCTGACCCACGGCTTCACGCTCGACGAGAAGGGCAACAAGATGTCGAAGTCCCTGGGCAACACCATCGTGCCCGAGGAGGTCGTCAGGCAATACGGCGCCGACATCCTGCGGCTTTGGGTGGCGCAGACCGACTATACCGCGGACCAGCGCATCGGGCCCGAGATCCTCAAGGGCGTGGCCGACAGTTACCGGCGCCTGCGCAACACGATGCGGTTTATGCTGGGCAATCTCGGCAGCTTCGCGCCGGCCCAGGCGGTCGACCCCGCCGAGATGCCGGAGCTGGAGCGCTGGGTGCTGCATCGGCTGGCCGAGCTCGACCACAAGGTGCGCACCGGATATGCGGCCTACGACTTTCAGGGCGTGTTCCGTGCGCTGTTCGAATTCGCCACCGTCGATTTGTCGTCGTTCTACTTCGACATCCGCAAGGACGCGCTTTACTGCGACGGGCCGACCTTACGCGCCAATGCCGCGCGCACGGTGCTGGACTTGCTGTTCCACCGGCTGACCACCTGGCTGGCGCCGATTCTGGTCTTCACCATGGAGGACGTGTGGCTCGACCGGCGGCCGGGCGCGTCGTCGTCGGTGCATCTGCAGGACTTCCCGGCCACGCCGGCGGACTGGCTCGACGAGCCGCTCGCGTCAAAATGGGCGGCGATCCGGCGGGTCCGGCGCGTGGTGACCGCGGCGCTGGAGATCCAGCGTCAGGACAAGGTGATCGGCGCCTCGCTCGAGGCCGCGCCGGTGGTGCATGTGCGCGACGCAGAGATGCTGAAGGCGGTCAAGTCGGTGGAGTTCGATGACATCTGCATCACGTCTGCCATGGTGCTGACCGGCGACCCGCTGCCGCAGGAGGCGTTCCGGCTGCCCGAAGTCGAGGGCGTCGGCGTGGTGTTCGAGACCGCCGACGGCGAGAAATGCCAGCGTTGTTGGAAGATCCTGCCCGACGTCGGCAGCCACCGCCACCCCGGCGTCTGCAGCCGCTGCGACAGCGCGCTGGGGTAGGGCGCGCGGTCGGAGGGGGACGGTTTCGGTGACCTGGAACGGAGATGCGCCGACGCCGACAGGTTCGGGCCTGCGCTGAACGACTGTTCCCCGCCGCGTCGACCGCGGATCGCGCCTGTCCCCGCCCACCGCCAGGGCGGGCGCGATGCGTTGAGACGCCTGAAATCCTTGTAACATCTGGGCTTTCAGGAGATCGCAGCTCAAATTTAAGGGCGCCCGCCCTCGGGGCAGACCGCGATCCGATCGCGATGCTCAGTCGTGGTTCTCCTATGCTCCTTGAGTGGCGACCTGACGCATTTCGTCCAATTCGACTCGTGGCAAATCCAGCACCGTACTTGGCGAACTCGTTCGCCCGGCCCATACTTCCCGGATGAGCCTCGGCGTTTTTCTGGCCGTGCTCGGCGCGGCGTTTCTCCATGCGGCTTGGAACGGGCTGATCCGGCTCGGCGGCAACCCGCTCGGCACCATGTTGATCATGACGCTGACCCAGGGCCTGGTCGGCCTGGCGGTCGCCGTCCTGCGGCCCTGGCCCGCGACCGATGTCTGGCCCTGGCTCGTCGCTTCGGGTGCGCTGCATTCGGCCTACAAGTTCCTTCTGATCTTCG
Source organism: Rhodobacter sp. (assembly GCA_030066215.1). Lineage (GTDB taxonomy): Bacteria > Pseudomonadota > Alphaproteobacteria > Rhodobacterales > Rhodobacteraceae > JASJCA01. Next base: position 2,802 of record JASJCA010000190.1, read on the forward strand.
CCTACGAGCACGGCGATCTCAGCCGCGTCTACCCCATCGCCCGCGGCGCGGCGCCGGCCATCGTGCTGGTCGCGAGCCTCCTGATCCTCGCCGAGCCGATGACCGGCGGCGAGATCTTGGGCATCGCGGTTTTGATCGCGGGGATCCTGACCATGGCGCAGGGGGTCTTCGCGGCGGGCGAATCCGCACGGCTTCTGCCCTTCGCGCTCGGCTCTGCGCTCGCCACCGCGGGCTATTCCATCGTCGACGGGGTCGGCGCGCGCATTTCCGGCGATGCGGTGATGTACGTGGCCTGGCTCTTCGTCTTCGACGCGGTTTTCTTCACGCCGGTCTGCCTGGGCTTACGCGGCCGGTCGGTCTGGGTGCCGCCGGGACGGGCCTGGGCGCCGGGCGTGGCGGCGGCGCTCGGCTCGTACGCGGCCTATGCCATCGCGGTCTGGGCGATGACCCGCGCGCCGATCGCGCTGGTCACGGCGTTGCGCGAAACCTCGATCCTCTTCGCCGTGCTGATCGGCTGGCTGGTCTTCCGCGAGCCCATGGGCCGGGGCAAGGCGCTGGCGGCGGGGCTGATCCTGGCCGGTGTCGTCCTGACCCGGCTGTGACCGTTTTCGCTTGATCGGCGGGGCCGGCGCGGCTCATCTGCCGTCAGACCCCGGAGCCCGCGATGCCCCTGCCGCCCGATCTGCCCGACCGCCTGACCGGCCCCGCCGCCTGGACCGCCGCCGATATGGCCGACCCCGCGGACTGGCGCACCGAACTGACCGCGGCCGAGATCGACGAGCTGGAGGCCGCCGCGCGGCACTACCTGTCGCTTGGCCGCGACATCGGCGAGATCACCGCCGCGGCCTTCCCGCTGCCCGGCTTCGGCGCGCGGCTGGTGGCCTTGCGCGATCGGCTGCTGCACGGCCGCGGCGTCGCGGTGCTGCGCGGCCTGCCCGTCGCGCGCTATAGCCAGGAGACGGCCGCCGCGATCTTCTGCGGGATCGGCGCGCATCTGGGCGCGGCCCGGTCGCAGAACGCCGCAGGCCACATCCTGGGCCATGTCCGCGACATTGGCCGCGACGCCGGCGATCCCACCGCGCGTATCTATCAGACCGCCGCGCGCCAGACCTTTCACACCGACAGCGCCGATGTGGTCGGGCTGCTCTGCCTGCGGGACGCCAAGGCGGGCGGCACCTCGCTGTTGGTCAGTGCCGAGGCGATCTACAACCGGATGCGCCGCGACCGGCCCGACCTGCTGGAGCGCCTCTTCGATCCCATCGCCACCGACCGCCGCGGCGAGATCCCCGAGGGCGCCGCGCCGTTCATGCAGATCCCGCCGCTGTCCTGGCACGCCGGCAAGCTGACGGTGTTCTACCAGCGCCAGTACATCGACAGCGCGCAGCGGTTTGCCGCGGCACTGCGCCTGACCCCGGACCATGTCGCCGCGCTGGACATGTTCGACGCGCTGGCCGACGACCCCGAGATGCACATCGCGATGCGGCTTTGCCCCGGCGACATGCAGTTCGTCTACAACCACGCGCTTTTGCACGACCGCACCGGCTTCACCGACTGGCCCGAACCGGATCGGCGCCGGCACCTCCTGCGCCTTTGGCTGTCGGTGCCGGGCGACCGGGAGCTTCCGGACTGCTTCAAACAGCGCTACGGCTCGATCGAGATCGGCAACCGCGGCGGCATCGTGACGTCGGAGACCCGGCTGCACGCCCCGCTCGGTTAGCGCGGGGTGCGGTTGGATTGGCGCCGGCGGTCGCACTGGTATCGAGTCGGCTCCGACATCTGCCCCGGGCACGGAATCAAGGCGCGCAGTGCCGCCGTGCCCATCGCCAACCCGCCCCGGAGGGGTGGCGATTGGTCGAGACCTGCGCATCGCTTGAGGTCCTGCGGATGCGACAGCCATAAAGTGCCGCCGATCAAGCGTCGGCTCGCCACCCCGCGGGTCGGCGATGGGCACGGCTCTTCACACGGGCGCAACGGCCCCTCCAGGCCAAAAACGCCCCAAGCGTCTCCGACTATATCCGCCCCTCGCCGGCCGCCTGCACGATCAACGCCTCGAGCCCGTCCGGCACAGGCCGGCCGGGCCACAGCTTCACATGCCCGCCTTTGTCGCCGCGGGCCTGGAGCAACCCGTCGGGATCGGCGAGCGTCGCGCCCTGCACGAAGCCCACATTCACATGATCCTTGCCGCCGTAGAGGTAGATCGCCGGCTGCCCGTCCGCCCCGTCCCACACCGGCGCGCCCCATTTCATCCGCGGTTCGACACCCGGCAGAAGCGTGCCAAGCCTCAGGCGCATCTCGTCCAGCAGGGCCCGCACGGGCTCCGGTCGAGCGGCGATGTAGAGATCGACGGTGGGCTCGGCCATGCCCGCAGCCTAGGACGCGACGCCGCGGGAGGGAAACGCAAAGTTGGTTCTCGCCATCAGCTGAATTGCCTGCACGGTCCAACAATGGCCCGCCGTATGCCGCACGAACGGCCGCCCGCCGCGCGCCCGGGACATTGTGTTCGGTCCCGGTGGCGCTATCGTCGGACGCATGGCAGAGCCCACCGACGCCGATATCGAGCACGCGCTGATGGACCTCGCCCACAGGCGGGGTGCCGGCAAGACTTTTTGTCCCTCCGAGGCGGCGCGGGCGCTGGCGGAGGATTGGCGGCCGCTGATGGCGCGGGTGCGGCGGGTCGCGGCGTGGCTGCCGCTGACGGCCACCCAACGCGGCTTGCCGGTCGACGCCAGGACGGCGCGCGGGCCGATCCGTCTGGGGCTGAGATGACGCACCTGTCGCTCGACAGCCCGGTCGGCGGGCTCACGGTCTGGGCCGAGGACGGTGCGGTGACGCGGGTCGACTGGGGGCGCCGGGCGGACGATGCCGACCCCCCCGCGGTGCTCGACAAAGCGCGCCGGCAGCTCCAGGACTACTTCGCGGGCCGGCGCCAGGACTTCGATCTGCCGCTTCGCCCCTGCGGCAACGCCTTTCAACAGGCCTTCTATGCCGCACTTTGCGCGATTGAGTTCGGGCAGACCCGCACCTACGGCGATCTGGCCGCCGATCTCGGCGTCTCGGCCCAGGCCGTCGGACAGGCCTGCGGCGCGAACCCGATCCCGATCCTGATCCCT
>JASJCA010000196.1 GCA_030066215.1 Rhodobacter sp.
TGGCGGCCATTGGGCTAGACCCAAGCGGGTATGGCACACATTCACGACGTCTGACCAAGGCATCGGAAATCTACGAGCGGTTCAACTGTTGCTCGGCCATCCCGAGGTGGACAGCACAATCCGATACCTAGGCGTCGAACTGGAAGATGCGCTCAGCATCGCTGAGCGGATCGACCACGGACACGACAATAGCGAACGGCGCTGGCCGTTCGCCAACCGGGAGCGGACCCGCCGCGAACCTACTGCCTTCGGCGGGAAAGAGCCCACAGGAGACCAAGAGATTTTTCGCTGCGCGCGCTCGCAGAGAATTCACCGCCGCAATGCCGGAAAAACCGTCGCTGCAGAGCGGCAAGAACAGCCGATGTTCGGGCACGCCGCAGCGAGGTTTACGGAACGAATGAGCAAGGTGCGGGACCTTCCCGCCGTTCGGCCTCCGCGCGCGAATGGCTGGTCTCTGCGGTGCGCGACATCGACAAAACCACATGAGGCAAACTCCAGGTAATTGCTTCAGCGCAATTGGAACCCAGGCGATGAATGAAAGCCGCCGTCCGACCGCGAGATAGCCGACTGAAACAACAAGATGACAGGGTCGGTGCAGGTTTCTGGTACGCCACGAGGGGCGCTGGAGAGATGTGGGGCGTTGCCCGGCGTCGGAGTAGCGCTCAACCGGACGCTCTGCTCTTGTGCATACCTGGGTGTCTTGTTCGGTAAGAACAGAAAGCGATCGGGTGCCTATATTGCCTGGTTGCATTGTTTTCTCGGGTGACGAGTCGGAGCACTAGGCTGCGCGATCATTGTCTTCCTCACTACTGCAGATCCGCCCGCAGCAGCTTCAGCGACACATCAGATGGGTTCGCTGCGATTGCGGCGTCGGCCGTTGTCCGCGCTGCCTCGCGATCACCAAAAGCGCTGTGGATGCGCACCATCATGGTCCAGGCCTCAATCATCTGCGGGTCCATGCTAACCGCCTCATCAAAGGCGCGCAGAGCGGCTCCGAACTGACGAGTTGTCAGGCCCATCCCAGCGATCACCAACTGGGTTTCCGGGAAGTCCGCCTGAGCGGTGACAGCGTCTTGCCATTCTCGCATGGCACTGCCGAGGTTCCGGTTCATATCCGGCGGCAGACCAGACACTTGAAGCCCGGGGGATTCCCGCGCTGCCGCCATCCTCACTGTGCGAAGCGGATCGCTCAGCAGGGGAGCAAGGCGCAAGGTCGCCGCGTTCTTTGCCGCAAATCGCTGTAGTGGGATAGCAGCCGCGCGCACGATTGGATCGGGGTCGGTTAGCAAAGGTTGGTTGCGCCCCGCCATCTCGGGCGATCCGGCCTGTGCCGGAAGATCGAGCGCCGTGGCGCGTACGACGCCCGGCAAGTCTGCATGTGTCGCAACACCAAGCAGGTCGTCGAACCGCGCTGCCGGAGTCTGCCTGGCCTGCTCGAGGGTCTGTGCAAAGTGCGGCTCGGTGTGGCGGCCATTCGCGTACCAGGTTGCGACAGCTTCAGCGGCCCAGTCCTCGGTTTTGTCGGTATGACAATCCGAACAGGCATTTGGCGTGCGCAGTGTCACCGAGAGGTCTAGCCGTGGGACCCGAAACGAGTGATCGCGGCGGCCGTCGATGCCCATGTAGTCGCGCTCAATCATGTGGCAGGTCTTGCACTGTGCGCCGACGCTGTCCTCGGGGTGGAAGTGATGGCTGGGGCCGTCGTACTCAGCTTCTCTGAGCGACGGGAAATCCGCCACAACGCAATGTTCCGGTTCGGCGCCGAATACCGGACGGCGGGAGCCTAAGGAAGACAGTTGCTACGCATTGCTTCGGTCCAGTGCGAGCGAGCCGCTTCGATCCCGGGCGATGTAAATGCGGACCAAGTTGGTATGCTGGTAATCTGGAAAACTGCAGATCGACCGGGGTCGTCAACGCCCTGGTAACAAATGCCCGGGAATGGCGGCAAGTGATTTAGTTGCCCAAGGCCGCAAAGAAAGTGTCGGCAGAAATACCACCGTTATCAACGGCTTCAGGATGCCGGGCTGCAGGAGAGTTGATTTCTTAACTCTCATGGTTCACTAGTTCTGAAAAGCCAAAAAACCAAAAAAATCGAGCAGGACATGGCACTTCCCGACACTTTGATTGCGCGTCTCATCGAGACCGTCCATACACACAAACTTTCCGGCAACTTCCTAATGCTTGGCAGACAGCGGTGGATGGGATCTAGAAAGGGCGTGGCAGCCCAATTGCTGCAGGAGACCCTGGAAAAGTATCTGCCGGGCATAGACGAGGAGGAGCTGAAGAACGAGGAAGATGGCTACTCGGAGCGCTTTTTCCAGAGCCTTGGATTTGACAAGGTCGACGCGATGGACCTGTCGGACTTTGAGGGCGCAAGCATCACCCAGGACCTGGGCGCTGAGCTTCGGTCCGATCTGGTTGAAAACTTCGACGTGATTTATGATGGCGGGACCTGCGAGCACGTCTTCGATATCTCGACTGCCTACAGAAACATCCACAAGATGTTGAAGCCGGGCGGTGTCTTGATCGGGCATTCGCCCTGCAACAATTGGATCAACCACTCTTTCTACCAGATCAGCCCCGAGATTGTTTATGGTTTCTGGGAAAAGGCCATGGGTTACGAGATTTTGCAGCTGTACCTGCAGCCATTGCTGCCTAGTATGGCAAGGAGAGTAGCGACGACTACCAATCCGAACGTCACCGGCAGGCGGCCCCGGATCATAGGCGATCCACCAAAAAACTCGCCGATCGTTCTGAACTTTGCCGTGCGAAAGCCCGAGACTTCGGTCAATGAAAAAGGCCGGGTGTTCCAGACGGACTATATGGTTAAGTGGAAAGCCGGTGAAACTGGTTCAGACCCCGACGCCCCGGCCAGTGTGGTCAATGCGTAAGCATCCTTGACGCGACGAGTGTGCGGGGGTTGGGAGCCGGCCTGGCTTTAAGGCAATTTTGCAGCGCAGAAATACGCGCTTAGGCTTCCAGGTGCGCGCCCCGCATCCCTTATCTGCTGCTACCCCTTGACCAGCGACGGCCGGTGCTGGTCTTAGGTCCGCTGAATGAACTGGCCGGTGGAGCGCTGGCGGAGTTCCTGGTAGACCTTCGCCATGTAGGCCGGGCAGCCGGCCTGGTCGGGGAGGTAGCCGCTGGCGCCTAGGCAACGGCAGGTCTCGGTGGCTGCGGTTATTGGATGCTGCCTCGCCGAATGGCAGAATTGTCCGGAAGCTGTTGTCGTACGCCCGGCTTGTCACTCTGCACGGCGAACGAACGGCCGGATTGGCGAAGCTGCGTTGCAGCGGCACAGCACTTACTAGGAGATAGTCGTGTTGGACCCGCGCCATCATGGGCTATGTCCGCTGATCGCACATTGCACCAGTTCGGGCGGAGCGCAGCAACTGTCGCGATGGGCTCACTGCCGCCATGCGGTAACGCAGCAAACCGCGATGCCGTCGCACTCCGAGACCGGTCTTTCGCCAAGCTCCCGCGCATTTCGGCGAATTACCCGTAAATGAACGGGCTTCTCGGTCTATCAATGTGGTCATGCGTCATTCGTGATTAGTCGCCGGGCATTGTAGCAAGGGACGGCGAATTCGGGCTCTGAGCCCTGTGCGGACATCTTCCTACGGCGCGCAATTGAGCTATTGCGCCCAAAAGCTGCACGCTCGCTCGGCTGGTCATGTGACCCAACGGCCTCGCTTTAGTTCTGTGCCTCGGGTTGTCTTGATAGAAGAAACTCTGCCACGGCTTGGTAGGCTGGCAAGGAGGTGGGGTCGATGAAGCCGTTTTGTGCCTGCGGGAAGGACGCGAAGCGGACCAGCACCATCTCGGCGGTCGGGTCGACATAGATCGTCTGGCCGTGGACGCCGCGGGCGGCGAAGGCGCCGTGGGCGTTGTGGAAGACCCACCACTGGCTGGTGTAGCTTGCCGCGCCCATGGTCGGAAATCCGGTGCCGAACTTGGCGCGGTCGCCGCCAGCGCGAATGTTCTGGACCACGTCGGCCGGGAACAGCCTTTCGCCGTTGAGGACGCCTTCGTTCAGCATCAACTGGCCCAACCGGCCCAGGTCGCGCAAGCCCGCGGTGATCCCGCCGCCGGCAAAGGGCACGCCCTTGCCGTCCACGGTTTGATACGCATCCTGCTCGATGCCCATCCGGCGCCAAAGCCGCTCGGAGGCAAGCTCTGTCACCGACCTGCCGGACACACGGGAAATGATCCAGCCGAGCATGTCGGAGTTGATGGTCTTGTAGTGGAATTCGTCGCCGTGATTGCCATCGGGCGCCACCTGCTGCAGGTACTCCCAATAGCCGTTGGGGCCAACATAATCAGCGGGCTTGGGCAGTGGGCTCGCCGCCGCCGAATAGAGCCAGATATCGGCGTTGGGGTCGGAGTAATCCTCGGAATATTGCACGCCTGTGGTCATATCCATGACCTGGCGGATCGTGGCGGTGGCAAACGCGCTGTCGCCGATCTCGGGGATGATGTCGCGGACCAACAGAGTGTCGTTCAAATCGCCCTCGACCACCATAATCTCTGCCAGCAAGCCAGTGAAGGACTTGGTCATCGACATGATCGCGTGTTTGCCATCCTCTTCCAGGCAGCCAAAATAACGCTCGTAGACGACCCGGCCTTTGTGCAGGATCAGCATCCCGTCGGTGTAGTTGGCGTAGAGCGACTCTTCCCAGGTCATCGGCGTGTCGCTCTGCTGCGGCGTGAAGGTCAGCGCGTCGATGGCTTGCCGCATATCGGCGAACTCCGCCGGGGGCAGATAATCGAGCGGGATGGGTGCGCCGGTACCTCGGCTGATCTCCTCGGTGGGCAGGAACTCACGCAGGTGGCAGACCGACCAGCGCAGCTTGGGGAAGCTGAAATAGTTCGCGTCGGGCTGTTCGATCAGCTTGTCGGGCGGCGGCGGGAAGCCTTGCATCCAGCCCATCACGTTGGGGTCGGAGTCCCGCGCAGACAGCGGCAACGACTGAGCGTTTGCCCCGGTCGAGAGGCCAATTGACATAACGAACCCCGTGGCAAATGCGAGGAGACTAGAAGTTGACGACGACATTAATGAACCCTCCTGTCCAGGGGTCTGCGCTCTGACCGATGACGTTATCGATCCCGGCTCCGGGGAAGGACACCGAGACACCGGCCGTCAGAAACGTCTTGCGGTTGATGATGCGGCTGTATTCCAGGAAAAGGTCATCGGCGAGATGCGGGTCGGTGACGCCAGCGACCACGTTGCCGTTGACATCCACCCGGGTCGCCTGACCGAATTGCACCGGGCTCATCAACTCGTTGGCACGGATATGCGCGTAGCGCAGGGTCAACATGTCACGCGGGGTCGGCTGCACCCGCAGCGCCAGCGTCAGCGCGTTGACGTTCGAATTGATGAAGGTCGAGGCGGATTTCGACCCCGTCGCCCAGGCGCTCGGGCTGCCCTGGTAATAGAGCGGGTCGAAGCGTTCGAGCGTGGCGGTGTTCGGGTCGTCGCCCGAGAAGGTCTGATAGCCCAGGGTGAGCGTCGGCGACCAGGGCAGGTCCTTGAACCCATAGCCCGCCGTGACGCGCCCCGCCCAGGATTTCAGGTCGATCCGATCGTTCCACTGATAGGCAAAATCGCCGGTGAAGGTCCAATTTTGCAAAGCGCCCGCGAATGGGTTGGTCTTGGCGTAGAGGTTGATCGTATTGGTGTCCTCGCGGGCGCCCGGCGGGCTATGGGTTCAAGGACCTGCCCTGGTCGCCGACGCTCACCCTGGGCTATCAGACCTTCTCGGGCGACGACCCGAAC
>JASJCA010000194.1 GCA_030066215.1 Rhodobacter sp.
GCCCGAAGTGCCGACGCCAGTCCGCCTACGCGGCCTGAAGCATTGCATCACGAACTCGCCGGTACCCTCGCCCGCTTCCTGACCGGACGCGTCTGCCTGCTGGGTATCGGCAACCGGATGTGGCGCGACGACGGCGTCGGATCCGTAACGGTCGAGGCCCTGCAAGCCCATCCGGAACTCCACACTGTCGATGGCGGCATGGTTCCGGAGAATTATCTCGAAGATGTTGTTGGCCACGATCCCGACACGATCCTGATGATCGATGCGGTTGATTTCAACGGCAATCCTGGTGAGCTTCGCCTGCTGGAGCCTGGCCAGCTCGCCGGCAGTGGCCTCTCGACCCATGCGGGCTCCCCGGCGACCCTCGCGCAATACCTGGAACTGCGCACGCGCGCCAAGGTCGGTTTGCTGGCGGTTCAGCCAGGCGATACCAACCTAGGGAGCCAACTATCGCCGGAGGTTGCTGCTACGATGCGCGACCTGGTTGAAGAATTAGCGAGTGCTGTTGCCTCGTCTGCAGGACACATGACGGACGGTGACAAAGACCAGTGAGCGCCCGGGTGAGTCCGCCTGCGGCCGGACATTTTGGCGGCAAGTACGGGTCAGGACTTGCCTTTATCAATGAAGGGCAGCCTATTCCAGTAGCGGCCGCCCGAGCGTCTCGTTTGGGGGAATTGTGAACGACAGCTAACGGCTGCTGATTCAACCGGTCGACGCAACACATTGTTCAAAACGCTCGGCCGGTGTCTCGAAGTCTAGCGTTTGTCGGGGTCGTTCGTTAAGTTGTCTTGCAACGGCATTCAGCCTGTTCTGATGGACACCCGACAGGTCCATCCCTTTCGGGAAGTACTGCCGCAGTAACCCGTTGATCTGTTCGTTCGACCCGCGCTGCCAAGGGTGCTGAGGGTCGCAGAAGTACACATCGATGTCAGTCGCCAGTGAGAAGCGCTTGTGATCCGCCATCTCCTTGCCACGATCCCAGGTCAGTGACTTGTACAGCTCTCGTGGCAGCTTGTGAGCGTGCTTGATGAGCGCATTGATGACGGTCTTTGTGTCTTTGCTGTTGACCCGTACCAGCATGCAGTAGCGACTGTGACGCTCAACCAGGGTGGCGATCTGGCTGTTGTTGCTGCCGAACAGCAGGTCGCCTTCCCAGTGGCCCGGCACCGCGCGGTCCTCCACCTCGGCCGGCCGTTCGCGGATCGACACGGCGCCAACGATACGGCCGTGCTCGGGCGTCTTCTGTGTGTGATGCCGGGATCGACGCATGCCGCGGCGACGCCGCAGATGCTGAACCAGCTCTTTCTTCAGGGCGCCACGGGCTTGGATGAACAGCGTCTTGTAGATCGTCTCGTGGGACACCCGGCCGCTCTCGTCGTGGGGATACTCGCGCTTCAGCCTGCCCGCTATCTGCCACGGTGACCACTGCTGCCGCAGCAACCTGGCGACCGTCATGGCCAGCGGACGGTTCAATGCCAGTTTACAGGGCTTGGGCCGCTTCGCCCGATCCCACGCCGCCTGATCGGCTGCGTGTGCCCGGTAGCGGCGGCGACCGCCGTTACGCTGAAGCTCGCGACTCACCGTTGATGGTGAGCGCCCCAGTGCCGAGGCGATCGATCGCAGTGAATGCCCGGCGGAAAGGCCTCGAGAGATCTCTTCACGTTCTGCTAACGTCAACGACAACCGTGATCGTCGTCGTGGCAGTGGTCGTATACCACCGGTGCGGCTCAGCACGCCCTGGATCGATGAATGACTGCGTCCGAAGTGGCTGGCTATAGAATGCAATGACTCGCCTTTCTGCCAGCGATCCCACATCAACGCCTTGTCTTGCTCGGTGTAATAAATCCTGGTCGGATACCCCATCTTCAACACCTCCTTCTCTATACTCAGAGACTAGGTGTTGCGCTCACCGATTGAACCCGCACTCCACCCCAGCCGCTCGTAGATCGCGACGTTCTCCGGCATCCCGGTGTGCGTGCTGAGTCGAATCTCATTCAATCCGAGTTCCCGGCAGTCCTGCTCGGCTCGCGCGATCAGAGCGCGGCCCAGCCCCGACCCGGCAACTTCCGGACGCACGGCAATGTTCTCGAGCATCAGGAAGTCTTCATTCGGAACGAGGACGATGCCGCCGACGATCTCGCTATCCACCTCAATGACCCAGACGCGGTGATTGCGGATGGCATCCTCGACGCCCTCGGAGACGGCCGGAAGGTCAACCATTCGATCGGCGTAGATCGAATAGGCCGCGTCGATACACGCTGCGAGGGCATCGGCATCTCGTTCGTTGGCCCGTCGGAGTGTATGGCTCGACATACTCGCAGTATGCCGGAGAGTGGCAGATCAAATCAGGAAGCCAGTCTGCCAAATTCGATTACCCTCAGTCGTTCTCTCGACGTCGATGTGCGCGCTGGGGTGGACGATGGGACTCGAACCCTAGTTCAGCGAAACCACTGTCCAATCAGTCTTCGACGATCTCACGGACCGCGCCCGACCGGGATCACATAAACAATCGATCCCGGTCCCTTACCAGTGACTGCTTCGATTGAAATCAGGGAAAGAGTGGGGTGGACGATGGGACTCGAACCCACGACGACCGGGATCACAACCCGGGGCTCTACCAACTGAGCTACGCCCACCACTGTGAAGGCGGAGTGTACCGCAAAATCGTTCTGGCGCGCCCGGCAGGACTCGAACCTGCAACCCTCGGCTTAGCTTACCAACTACCGCTTTCGCGGCCTCGCACTTGCGAGTTTGTGGTCTGGACTATCTCTTCGCCATCTCAGGCGCCGCACGTATAGTCTCTACGGATCCCCGCGCGGCGTCTAGCTCACGCCGGTTTCCACGGGATTGCCATCAGCATTACCTGTTAAGGGTTCCCCGTTACAGTGCGGTCCACTGTACCGGTTCTGTTTCCCGGCACAGGCTCCTCACTTAAAGGCCGATGCTCTATCCAGCTGAGCTACGGGCGCACAATTCAAGTCTAACCGGAATCTGGCTGGTCGGGGCAGACGGATTCGAACCGCCGACCCACTGCTCCCAAAGCAGTTGCGCTACCAGACTGCGCTACACCCCGATAATACTGCCTGTTTCAGCGATCCAGGCAAGGCGCGGAATGATACGCCGAAGCCCGTGAGCCAGGTTAAGAAAGACTTCGGGGTGTAGCGCAGCCTGGTAGCGCAACTGCTTTGGGAGCAGTGGGTCGGGAGTTCGAATCTCTCCACCCCGACCAGATTTCTACGCCGCGATAGCGTACAATACGTTATCCGACGATTTCTGAGCGCCCGTAGCTCATCTGGATAGAGCATCGGCCTTTGAGCGCGCGTCACGAACGCGCCGAGAGGAGCCTTTCCGGGGAAATCAACCCGAAAAGTGGACCGCACTGTATCGGGGAAACCTTAACAGCCGGCACCCGTGGCCGGGCTGATGGCAATCCCGAGGAAACCGGCAACGGGATCCGTAGAGACTATACGTGCGGCACCTGAGATGGTGAAGAGATAGTCCAGACCACAAACCCCGCTGGGGGCGTCGAAAGACGTAGTTGGTATGCTAAGCCGAGGGTAGCAGGTTCGAGTCCTGCCGGGCGTGCCAGTTTATGGTGGATGTAGCTCAGTTGGTTAGAGTGCAAGATTGTGATTCTTGATGTCGTGGGTTCGAATCCCATCATCCACCCCATCTTTCCGGCGCCTGCTTGCAGGCGCCTTTTTTTGGCCGCAAAAGGCTGGGAATATCGGCTCGTAATCCTATAATCGGTAATTCAAGACACCTGCGAAAGTGGCGGAATTGGTAGACGCGCCAGATTTAGGTTCTGGTATCTTAACGATGTGAGAGTTCGAGTCTCTCCTTTCGCACCAGATGCAGATTGCCGCGGCCTCCGGGTCGCGGCTTCAATTGATTAGCAGCGCTCGCAACGGCCCCCCGCGGAGCCGGCGGCACCCGCCGAAATACCGCCGATGCAGCGACCTGCCAAGCCGGTGGAAGCGGCGGTAAAAGTGGCTGACAAGCGCAGATCGGGTGGGTATAATCCGCGCCACTTTGGACAGCGCTCACTCCAGATCGCCACAAATCCTCCAGTTTCGAACCGACCGATGTGCGCGACTGTGCCCGCAGCCCGGTCCGGATTGACGAGTAATTCACATGCAAGTATCGATAGAAACCCTTGAAGGCCTGGAACGCCGTATGACGGTGCAGATTCCGGGCGAGGAAGTAGATGCCGCGGTCGAGAAAAAACTGCGCGATCTGAGTAAAACCGTGCGTATCGACGGTTTTCGTCCGGGCAAGGTGCCGCTCAAGGTGGTGCAGCAGAAATTCGGCGGCCACGTGCGCCAGGAAGTGATCGGCGATGTAATCGAGTCTTCCTATCAGCAAGCCCTGGTCCAGGAAAATGTGCGGCCTGCGGGCATGCCCAGCATCGACTCGATCAATTCCGAGGAAAAGCAGGATATGTCCTACACCGCGACATTCGAGGTTTATCCGGAAGTCGAATCGCTCGAACTGGCGGCAATCGAAGTCGAAAAGCCGGTGGTCGAGGTCACCGACGCGGATTTCGATACCATGCTCGAAACCCTGCGCGAACAGCGTAAGACCTGGAAGGAAACCGATGCCGCGGCGGCGGAGGGATACCAGGTTACGGTCGATTTCGAGGGCAAGATCGACGGCGAGGTGTTCGAAGGCGGCAGCGGTAAGGACATGCCGGTCGAAATCGGTGCCGGGCAGATGCTGCCCGAGTTCGAAAAGGGCCTGGAAGGGATCAAGACCGGCGAAGAGCGCAGTGTCGAAGTCACTTTTCCCGAGGATTATCACGGCCAGGACGTGGCCGGCAAAACCGCCGAGTTTGCGCTGCATGCGACCAGGGTATCGGAACCGGAACTGCCCGAGATCAACGAAGAATTCGCCAAGGGTTTCGGCATCGAGGACGGTGATCTGGAGCGCTTCCGCAGCGATGTGCGCGCCAACATGGAAAAGGAACGCAGCGATCGGGTCAAGCAGCTGACCAAGAACCGGGTTCTCGATGGTTTGCTCGAACACAACGAGATCATCGCGCCGTCCGCGCTGGTAGCCGAAGAAATCAAGAATCTGCGCGGCCAGGCAGCAGGCCGTATGGGCCGAAATCCCGACGAAGTCGATGCCAGCAGTTTTCCCGACGAGTTGTTCAGTGCAGAAGCCAGCCGCCGGGTGCAGCTGGGGCTGCTGATTTCCGAGGTGTTACGACAGGAAAAAGTCGAGCTGGATCAAAAGCTTGTCGAGGACGCCATCGAGGAAATGGCGATTTCCTACGAACAGCCCGACCAGGTGCGAAACTATTACCGACAAAATCAGCAGGCGCGCGCCAGCATAGAGAGCATGGTACTTGAAGAACAGGTCGTCACCCATATTATGGAGCAGGCGAAGGTGACCGAAAAAGAGGGCACTTTCGACGACCTGATGAAAGGCAATCTCTAATCCGACGAGGCCTCATGAAAGACATCCGAATTCCGCCGAGCGTTACCTCTATCCTGCCCGAATATTCCGATCCGCGCGCCAATCTGGTGCCGATGGTGGTCGAGCAGTCAGCGCGCGGCGAACGCGCTTACGACATTTACTCTCGCCTGCTTAAAGACCGAGTGGTGTTCATGGGCGGGCCGGTCACCGATGAGACGGCCAACCTCGTGGTCGCGCAGATGCTCTTCCTTTCCAACGAGGACCCCAAGGCCGACATCCACCTCTACGTCAACTCGCCGGGCGGTTCGGTGAC
>JASJCA010000195.1 GCA_030066215.1 Rhodobacter sp.
CCTCCCACAGAGAAACCTCCCACAGAGAAACCTCCCACAGAGAAACCTCCCACAGAGAAACCTCCCACAGAGAAACCTCCCACAGAGAAATCTCCCACAGAGAAACCTCCCACAGAGAAACCTGCCAGTAGTGAGCAAGAGTCCACAACCAAGTCATGCACAACTTTTTCACACCGGGAGCCAAGCCAGAAGCCCAGGACACCCAGAAAGCCAAGGGCACCAAAGAAGCCAAGGGCACCCAAGAAGCCAAGGGCACCCAAGAAGCCAAGGGCACCCAAGAAGCCAAGGGCACCCAAGATGCCAAGGAACCCCAAGAAGCCAAGGGCACCCAAGAAATATAAATCTTGCCAGGAGTCAAATCTTTCCCCCAAGCCTGCTCCCAAAGAGGCTGGCGATGAAACAAATCCTGTCTCCAAAACTGCCACTGAGCCAAATCCAGAAAAAGTCAACCTAGTGGTTGCCGGTAATTCTTCAAAAGACAAAACAAGAATTGTCAACAAACTTGTTGAACAGAAGAAGTGGAAACATAGAAGCAAGGGATGGAGTTTATCGGACAGGGATAATAACTTTGGGCTCGGGCCAGTACTGTTCTCTGATGTGGACATGAGATCCCATGGTAGAGAAATTGGCATCTCTTGGCCAATCTACAAAAAAATCTCTGAAGATATGTCCCAGGTATACCACTTGAAAACACACAGCCAAAGAGTGGAACAGGAGAACTCGGGAACCGAAAACTCCCGCCCCGACAAAATGTGTCAGAGGGAAAAGGAGAAGGGTGCCTCAGAGGCAAAAGAGGGAAATAAAGATATCCTGAGCATTGAACAATTGGACCTGGAACAATGGGACGAAGAGGGCCTGGTGGAACTGGACCCTACTCCTTTGGAGCCACCAGAGGAGCCTGAAGGGCCCCCAACCGTAAAAGCGGTATTGGAAGATGGTATTTACTTATCAGGCCAGGTGATGGACTTGACCCGTTGTAGGGACCTGAAGGAGTATAATCTTCAGATCTCTTTTGGTAAGCTCCTTAAAGTTGTCAAATCAATCTGGACGGAAGAGCCTCTGAAACAGTCAGTGGAAGAAAAAATGACATTTACTCAGCTACAAACCAACATTCTTGAGAAGATTTACTTTGCAGACCTGGCGAAACGAAGCGTGAAAGACCGCTACAAGGACAGATACCTGGAGACAACCCTTGCAGAGAATGCCACCTCCCATCCTCCCCTTATCACTAAAACGGTTGCACCGGGTTGCAATTTCAAAGAAGACACCCAGAAATTCTGTGAGAGATACACAGATGCAGAGGTTAGGTACTCAGCAAGTCGTCTGGTTAGAGGAACACTGGCAACAGCCAAGCGTCACAGCGCACGAAGGCTGGATTGGGTGAAAAACATGGCCTTGTGTAAAAAGGGTGACGCCAACCACAGTTGGCAGATAATGGTGATAATGGCTACTAGCATAGGCTCCAGCGACAAGCTACTTGAGCCAGCTTGTCAGAAATTCTTCGAAAATTACCCAGGGCCAAAGGCAGTTGCCTCGATGAAAACACCCTGCTCAAAAGAAACAAGCCTCTTCCCCACACTGATCTACCCACGAAGGAAGACTGACACTGTTATTCTCATGGCACAGAATGTATGCAATCTCTACATCATGGAGCGGAACGGTGAAAAGAATCCAAGTGTTGATAGTATACAGAGGAGACATCTTTCGCAGGATGAGATTGATTCCATCCCAGACGATGCGGACTTGATTGACTCGTCTCGCCAGGACCTTATATTGGCATTCAAAGGTTTTGGTCCCAAGGTGTTCAACATGGCCATGTACGCTGCCTTTGGTATGCTAACCGGATTGGCCGTGGATCGCCATGTACGCCGATGGTTGGTTTGTTTTGGATTTGCAATGGCAAAATGGACAGATCAAAAAATGTCCTTGCTGGCGGCACAGCTTTTTGAGAAAGAAATCTGGCCTTGCATAAACCATGCTGTCGCGGGTGTGGCTCAACTCATGGAGGACAAAAATCCTGAAATTCGGGAAGCTGTAGTGGCAGAGCTAAATCAGCTTGCAGCGGATCTGGGCATGGAGGACATGATGGACAACTTCATACAGATATACCACTGATGGACGAGATGTGTAGGTGGGACGTGGAACGCTAACTCTGTGAAATGTACATGCCATTTTTTCACGGAAATTCGAAATTCCTCTATATTTTCAGTTGACTTGCATTGTAACACACTGTTCAAATTTGTCCTCATCTGCTCGACATGAATTTCCAGGAAGTTTTCCCAGGGACTTCTTCCGGACACAACTGAGTACGAGGTATGTAAATTCTCATTTTGGTTTCCGACTTCTATCGCCGACGCCGCTTTGCTGTAGGCATACTAGCCACTCCGACTACATGTGCCGCACTCACTCCATAATCCTGTTCCACATTTTCTTCTTCTGATGATGATGATGAATAGTTTAGGGCATCTTCAGCTTGTTGCTCGTCCTCTGTGTCAACAGCATCCTCAGTGTCCTTTATTGATGGACTGGCTCCTCTTTTTTTGTTGTTGGTTTCCTTTGCATAATCGACGAACTTTGAGGCCCACGTGGACCGAGAGTATATGAAGATATAATTATGGTCAGGGGTAGTGATTGGATTGCCCATAGGGTCAAGGTCAATATCGGGCACTGCCAAAACTGGTGATCCCAGGTTTGCCACAGGAGCTAACTGTACCCTGGGGCGACCCGTTGTTGTGTCACACCATTTTGTTGCAGCACGAAAGAGTCTACTCTCGGGGTCAACTGCATCTGTGCCATCTGCCTTTAATGGTTCTGCAAGGCCATGACCAACCGCATAATAGCCCACACTGTCCACATGACATTCATTCCAAACAAAACTGGATTTCAATCCCTTCAGATCAATGAAGAACATGAGGTGCATGGGGATTTGGACCTTCCTAGAGCTGTCATTGTACTGCCACTGAATCTCTACCCAGTCGTGCCACTGACGCTTGCTCCTGGGGTCTGCACGGTATATTACTCCATTTTTCTGACAAGCAAGATACATACCAACTGGCTGGTTATCACAATTGATAGAGCACTGGTGTAGAAGTGCACACAAGTCATGTACCTGCAGTGCGGGCAAATGGCTCCATTGTGACTGTGGCACTTGGGTCTGAACAGGGTGCATTTCCCTCAGGTATTCGTTCAGACCTTGGACCTCAGCGGTATCAATTGTGTTTGTGTCAATTGCCTCCAAATCCTTCTCTTCCGGCTCATCATCTGAGTCACTAGGTGGGTGGTATTCATGATCCCCTTCATCATTTGTTCTTAAATTGGTCTCTCTTGTGTGATTCTCTGTTGTGGTGAAGGGTATTGTAAGGAACCAATCCTTCCTCTTCCGGGCGGAGCAATCAACTATACCCCCAGCCTTGGGATGGTAGAAATATACTGGAACCATCATTTTGGTACCGGGGACGGGATGACTGTGATCCCAGAGAGATGGAGCTGCATGACTGGGATGGTTGTGCATTGCAATTGCCCTGGTAGCACGACAAATAACCATACCATCACACATACCTCTGGAGGACTGTAGATCAAAAGTATCTGCCCGACGTTGTGTGTTACGGGCAGGATGCTTGCACTTGGTCTTGTGGTTGGACTCACTTGGACCCGTGTTGGAGTTTTCAGGTGCTCCGAATTGGAGTATATCCTCAACCAGGTGCAGTGGTAAATGAAATTTGATTATCTTGAGAGCGTTTCCATGTGTCCGGTTGATAGTGCGCTTGAACCTGTCAAGGACTGCTGGAACAAACTTCTTGATTGGTCTCATATCCGCTCTATTGAAACCGTCTTCCTTTTTTAGGAATTCTTCCCACATCATAAGTTGTTCTATGGTACCCAACCAGGTCATGGCTCTCTCGGATCCCAACAATTTGTCCATTGTTGTTCTCCCAAAACGGGTAACCAAAGTGAGAGCCACAAGAAGCAACACGCCCTGTATCTCATGGGCATTTTTTTTCAGGGCACATTCTTCACTTCCAGCGGAAACCTTTCCAGATTGTGGGACAATTCCTTTCACTCTCCTTCCCCGGGTATCGTTTTGGTTGTCTTTAGGATCATTGTTCTCCTTGACTTGTTTGGGTGTTGGGTTTTTCTTCCTTGTATCGGATGGAACAATACCCTGCGGAAATGATGTCCGAGGAAGGTCACGGTCGCTTTGGTGTTGAAGAAGCTTACCAAGCATTTTGGTCAGCTTTTCATAGTCCTGGGCAAATTTCTTTGAGAAAACACGGAAGGAATTCTCTTCATGATCTTCTGGGTTGTATACCGTGGCAAATTGGTGCCCATATTGGGTACCGGGTTTCCATCTAACCCCCGAATGCCTGATGCGCTTTATCTGAAAGAAGCATGCAAGGCAATACCGACAAAGACCATGCTGCCAGGTATGTATGATTTCTGCCGGCAGACTTCCATACAAGCCGTGAACGTGGTCGCAAAACTGCAAGTCTGCAAGAGCACTTTTCAGACAATGGAAGCTCAGGTTTTGGAGAGAAGCCGCGTCGCCTTTGTCAACTAGATTTTGCATGGCAGCATGATCCAGCCGGTACCAGGTTGCCTCAGGGTCGTCGGCATCGTCTGTTGAGACCGTACAATAGCGACAAAGCTTTTTGACTTTGGCGCTACGGTTGGAGAAGCGGCAGGCTAGACGATCTTGCCCCTCAGTATCACCAACAATGAATAGGACTGGCATCTTCAGGACAACAGAATGCCGAGAGCCCTTATAGGGTATTTCAAAAGAGAGACCCCCGTCCCTTTGGACCTTTTTGACGTCTGTGAAAAGGACGGATAGCACCCGGTGGTAGTCGTCGAGTCTCTCTTGAGAGGACTTCTTCTTGTACTCACTACGGGACTGGTTGATAACGTTACCAAGGGACATCCAAGCATGTGGAGATCGCCTTGTCTTTCTGTTAAAGATACCAAGAGTAAAAAACACGGATTCCAGTGTTAAGTTACCGTGGAGGTCGGTAGTAGTTTTGTCAATGAAGAAGATTAGAGGACAGAGAACATCTTGGGAACCAGTACAGTACTTTTTCCAAGCACTAATGTATGCCGCCCCGGTATCGACATCATCAAGTTTGTCTGGTTTCGGGTCTGGGGCTACCATTGGTGTCTGCCCCTTGAATATGAGATTCTCGTCCGATACAAGTGTAGGGTCATTAAGAAGCATGTAGACTGCCTCTCGGAAGTCATGAACCACAACCTTGACAGTCTGGTTTCTTGTGAGTTGGACTGGGACAGTCCATGGCCTAATTCCCTGCACATCGAACTTCTTGTATAGACTTTCAAGGACAGTTTTCCTTGGCTTGGAGTTAAAGCTATATTCTTCGTGGCGGGCATCTCTAGCCCATCGCATAAGAAGATCGTACAAATACAACGGGGCCTTTGCTTTGTGGAGTATTGACAAAAGCTCAACCTCTTTCTGGGATGAGGTGGACCAATTTCCCGACTGTTTGTTGCCTGAGAGAAGCCTTTTGTGAAGACTGTCGTCAAAACGATGCGAAATATCACACTGACTTTCTTCCAGGAATTGCACAGGGAAATCTGTATCATCACCATATTGATGTTCTTCTGGTTGTTCCATTTGACAACCAGAGGAGGAGGCACTGGAAGTGAGGTGCATTTTGTCGACAGAGGCGGCATTTGGTGGGCTGGGATTTTGGTTTGTACATGCAGTAGG
>JASJCA010000193.1 GCA_030066215.1 Rhodobacter sp.
GACATCGCGATGATCTATTCGGTCACCGACGTCCAGGGCCTGAACCGCATCTCGCGCCGGGTGTTGGGCAACGCGGCACACGCTTTGGCGGGCATGATGCTGAACGCCCGTTCAATTCCCGAGGGTGCCGACAAACCTGCCGTCGGCCTGACCATGTTCGGCGTCACCACGGCTTGCGTCAGCCACATCGCCGAGGCACTCAGCCAAAGCCACGATCCGCTGGTGTTCCACGCCACGGGCACCGGCGGGCGGTCGATGGAAAAGCTGGTCGACTCGGGCCTGATCGGCGGCGTCATCGACATCACCACGACCGAGATCGCCGATATGCTGGTCGGCGGGGTTTTCCCAGCGACGGAGGACAGGCTTGGCGCGATCATCCGGACCGGTGTGCCTTACGTGGGCTCGGTTGGGGCGTTGGATATGGTCAATTTCGGCGCGCGTGAGACTGTGCCGGCGCGGTTCAAGGACCGCCAGTTCCACATCCACAACCCGCAAGTGACGCTGATGCGCACAACGCCGGAGGAAAACGACCGCTTCGCCGCGTGGATCGCGGAACGGCTGAACCAAATGACCGGCCCGGTGCGGTTCCTGATCCCCGAAGACGGTGTGTCGGCAATCGACGCCGAAGACCAGCCGTTCCACGACCTGGACGCGCTCGCCGCGCTGCAGCACCGACTGAATACCGACGTAATACCGACGCAAAACAGACAGCTGATTTCGGTCCCGCACAACCTCAACACCCCTGCCTTCGCCGAGGCCGCCCTGGCCGCTTTCAAAGAGATCACCTGATGCGCATCCCCCGCTCCGAAATCCTTCGCCGCCTGCGCGAAAAGCTTGACGCCGGGCAACCGATCATCGGCGGCGGCGCCGGCACCGGGCTTTCGGCGCGCTGCGAAGAGGCCGGCGGCGTCGACCTGATTGTGATATATAATTCAGGGCGTTACCGGATGGCCGGCCGGGGTTCGCTGGCCGGGCTCTTGGCTTATGGCAACGCCAACGAGATCGTCGTCGACATGGCGCGCGAGGTGCTGCCGGTCGTCCGCGACACCCCCGTTCTGGCCGGCGTCAACGGCACCGATCCGTTCCTGATCCGCGACACGTTCCTCGACGACCTGATCGCCTTGGGCTTTTCCGGCATCCAGAACTTCCCCACCGTCGGCCTGATCGACGGCACCTTTCGCGCCAACCTCGAAGAGACCGGCATGGGCTACGACCTCGAGGTCGATCTGATTGCCGCCGCCCGGGAAAAAGACCTGCTGACAACGCCATACGTGTTCAACCCGCGGGAGGCCACGAAGATGGCCGAGGCTGGCGCCGACATTGTCGTGGCGCATATGGGCCTGACCACCGGCGGCGATATCGGCGCCGAGACTGCGCTGACCCTGGGCGATTGCATCCCATTGATCGACGCCATGGCCGAAGCCGCCCGCGCGGCGAACCCCGAGGTGATCGTGCTTTGCCACGGCGGGCCGATCTCGATGCCGAACGACGCGGCCTTCATCTTGCGCGAATGCCGCGACTGCCAGGGGTTCTACGGCGCCAGCTCGATGGAGCGTTTGCCCAGCGAACAGGCATTGACCGCACAGATGCGCGCTTTCACTCGGATCGGAGAGGACGAATGACGGGTAGGTTCATGATGTCGGCGGAGACCGCCCCGGAGGTGCTCGACTGGGGCAAGCTAAGGTGGATGAGCCACCCACCCTCGACCGGAGCCCGGGCCCTGACGGTGATCGAGGTGAACATCACGCCGGGCAACGGCCACGACTTCCACAAACACCCCGACCAGGAAGAGGTGATCTACTGCATCTCGGGCAAGGTGGAGCAGTGGCTCCATACCGAGAAACG
The DNA here is from genome assembly GCA_030066215.1 of Rhodobacter sp. Lineage (GTDB taxonomy): Bacteria > Pseudomonadota > Alphaproteobacteria > Rhodobacterales > Rhodobacteraceae > JASJCA01. Next base: position 1,846 of record JASJCA010000193.1, read on the forward strand.
CATCCTCGGGCCGGGCGATAGCGTCTTCATCGGCGCCGACGTTGTGCATGCCTCGTTCAATGTCGGAGAGGTGGATGCGCAGTTGCTGGCGATTCTAGGCCCATGCGTCGGCGACCAAGGGTATGAGTTGGTGGACGTGGCCGATCAGGCGCCGTGGAACGGTCTTCGCGGGTAGGGGTGGCCAGGGACCGGTTTGGCGGGATCGCGGAGGATCGATCTTGCGTGGAGTTGCCGTTGATGCGTAATCCCGGGCACGGACTCAAGGGGTGCAGCCCCGCCGTGCCAATCGCCGACCCGCCCCGGAGGGGTTGCGATACTCGGGCGTCGCACACTCGCTTGATGTCGTTCGGATTTGACGACCATAAAGCGCCGCCGTCCAAGCGTTGCTTCGCCACCCCGCGGGTCGGCGACGGGCATGGCTTCTCGCTTCTCGACCGACGACCCCCGAAGTTTACACCGGGCCCTGCCATTCGACCAAACCCCACTCGCGCCAAGAGATCGCCCGGCAGGTCGCCCTTCGCTGCGGCAGTGGCTCTCTCACTTTGTCTTTGGGCTTCGATCCGCTTGAAATTGGCGGCGCCACCAAGAGACGATCCGCGGGCTTTCGCCCGGTTCGGTCTGGAACACGCGCCAGCGCGCATCCCGTCGATCTGGACCTGTCCCTGCACCCGATGAGGGGGTGGTCTTCGGGACCGGACAGTCAGTCACGCGGGCGTCACCCCGCGTCGAGCGCTCAGCCCCGGGTTTTACCGGGTCCGGGTTTCGGGGCGGCTAAACCACCGTACGGTGCTCGATGTGCGGGTTGCCGACACCGGTCCTGCGAGGAACCGCGATTCCGGTGGCACCGGCGCGTGGCTCAGTAGACCTCGACCGAGGCGACCGAGACGTCGGCCTGGTGGTCGCGGCCGAAGGCGACGATGCCGATGCTGGTGACGGTGGCCGGGTCGATGGTGGCCGGAAGGACCGCGTTCGACGGCGCGAAGGCGGCAAGCGGTAGGCGCAGGTTTTGCCAGTCGGGGCCGGCCTCGAACGCCGCCTGGTAGTAATACCAGGGCCGCGTGGTCGCGGTGGTGCGCAGATGCACGAAGTAGCGCTCGCCATTGCCGCGGACCCGGATCGCGACGCCTTCGCTGCCGGCGGGGAAGGCCTCGCTCAACAGCTGCCGGACCTGGATGAAACCGCCGTTGTTCGCCGTGCTGACGCCGCCAGTCAGGCGCACGAAGGCGGTGCCGTCCTCGGCCTCGAACGCCGCCGCGCCCTCGCTGACGCCGCCCATCACCTGGTCGCTGACATAATCCCAGCGGGTCTCGGGCGCGCCGGTGAAGTCCTCGAGCATCATGGCGCCCGCCAGCGCCGGCCCCGCCAGAAGCGCCAGCGCCGCGCCGCGCAGCATCGTTTTGATCCCATCCATGTCCCGCCTCCAGACTTGGGTCCCTCCAGGACATAGCGCGTAGCCTGCGAGGTCCAGCGGATCATTGCCGCAGGAGCCAGGCGAGCCGGTCGCCCGACAGCGCGTAGTGCAGGACCACCAGCCCGGCCAGGGCGGCGCCCGGCCCGCTGTGCCCGGCGCGGTGAAACGCCAGCGCGCCGCCGAGCAGAATCGCGAGTTCCAGGATCAGGCGTGCCCAGCCTGGCACCGCCACCGGTGCCGCGCCGGACCGGCTGGGGTCGCCGGGGACGTTGAACAGGGTCCAGAGCAGCGCGGCGGCGGCGACCGCGCCCAGGACGGCGACCGGCCGAAGCCAGCCCGCCGTCATCGCCCAGGCCCAGGCCCCGATCCCCGCCAAGGCCGCGATCTCCAGTGCGAAGCGCAGGGCGAGGTTGGCCGGGTGCATCGCCTCAGGTGGCCGCCTCCCACCGCCCGGTCTTGGCCGACTTCAGCACCGCGTCGGTCACCAGATCGGTGCGGTGCGCGTCGGCGAAGGTCGGCGCGGCGGCGTCGCCATCCAGCCCGCGGAGGAAGTCGGCCGCCTGGTGCACGAAGCTTTCGTCATAGCCGATCGCCAGCCCCGGCACCCACCAGTTGCCCATATAGGGGTGATCGCCGTCGGTGACGTGGATCGAGCGCCAGCCGCGCGTGGTGCCCTCGTCGCGGTGGTCGAAGTATTCGAGCCGATGCAGGTCGTGCAGGTCCCAGAAGATCGAGGCATGCTCGCCGTTGATCTCGAGCGTGTAGAGCGCCTTGTGGCCGCGGGCGTAGCGGGTGGATTCGAAGGTGGCGAGCGCGCCGTTTTCGAACCGGGCGAGGAAGGCGCAGGCGTCGTCGATGCCCACGGGTTCGGTCTTGCCGGTCAACGTATGCTCGCGTTCCTTGATGAAGGTCTCGGTCATTGCCGTGACGCTGTCGATGCCGCCGTTGAGCCACATCGCGGTGTCGATGCAATGCGCCAAGAGATCGCCCGTCACACCGGAGCCCGCCACGTTGACGTCGAGCCGCCAGAGCCCCTCGCCGCCCTGGGGCAGATCGGCGCTGATGGTCCAGTCCTGCAGGAACTTAGCGCGGTAGTGGAAGATGCGGCCCAACTGGCCGTCGTCGATCAACGCCTTGGCGAGCGAGACGGCAGGGATCCGGCGGTAGTTGTACCAGACCATGTTCGGCACCCCGGCCTTTTCGACCGCTGCCACCATCGCCGCCGATTCCGCCGCCGTCCGGCCGAGCGGCTTTTCGCACATCACCATCTTGCCGGCCTCGGCCGCGGCGATGGCGATGTCGTGGTGCATGTCGTTCGGCGCGGCGATGTCGACGAGGTCCACATCCTCGCGGTCGATCAGCGCACGCCAGTCGGTTTCCACGGCGCCGTAGCCCCAATTGGCGGCGAAGGCCTCGGCCCGCTCGCGGTTCCGGGCGCAGACCGCCGACAGCACGGGCTCGTACGGCAGGTCGAAGAATTTCGGCGCTTGGGTGAAGGCGTTGGAATGGGTGCGGCCCATGAATCCGTAGCCGACCATGCCGATGCGAAGCTGTTTCTTGGCCATGTCGTCCTCACACTTCCTTGGGGGCGCATTCAAAGCGATGTTCCGGGTTTCCCGGGGCGTCAGCCCCGGATCGCGCCCGACCCGCCCCCCAGGGCGGGCGCGATGTCATCGCACCCATCCTCGGGTCGGGCGCGATCCTCAGTGCCTGCGTGCGGCCTGCGCACGGACCGGGAGAACCCTCACGTCCAGCCATGCGCGTCGCGCACCTTGATCATGGTGGCGAGGATGTCATTCCAGGTCTGCTGATCCTCCAAAACGGCGTTGGGGAACATGCAGCCGTCCCAGCAGATGTGGCGCATCGCCTTCATCGGCGTTCCGTCGGCGCCGTTGAGCCAGAACCCGGCGTGTTTCACCACATCGAGCTTGCCGTTGGGGTCGGTCGCCATGCAGTGCCGGCCGGTTTTGTCGTGGCTGCCGGACCCGTGCACCGTGCCGTCGTTCTGGGCCACGTGGAAGTCGATGGTCCAGGGGCGCAGCGCGTCGGTGATCTGTTTGAGCGCGCCGTCGAGCGCGTCCTGGTCGTCGAGTTGCTCTGCGGTGATGAGTTGGTGCTCGGGCGCGTTGTAGCCCATGGCGTAGAGCATCGTGTGCGCCAGATCGGCCTGGAACCCCAGCACGTCCTTGCGGTCGACGGCTTCCAAGAGCTCGACCATGTGGCGCCAGGAATGCATGCCGCCCCAGCAGATTTCGCCCTCGGCGGCGAGCCGTTCGCCATGGTCGGCGGCGATGTCGCAGGCCATGCGGAAGGTCTCGGCCATCTTGGCGGTGTTGCCGGCGGGATCCGCGGCCCAGTCGCCGACCCCGGTGGCGGTGTCGATCCGCACCACGCCGCCTTGGCGCACGCCGATCTCCTTGAGCTTGGCCATGATCGCGCAGGCCTTGCGCACCGA
>JASJCA010000192.1 GCA_030066215.1 Rhodobacter sp.
CGTTCTTGCCGCGGCTGTCCTTCGAGATCAGCGCATACGAGCCTTGCGTCCCATCCATCCGGAACCCAACCGAAACCGTCCCGCTGGCGACAGACAACGCCGCAGAATGACCCGCGTCGTAAAAGGCATTCGGCCCACCGGAGTAGTACGTCGTCCCAGGAAGGGAGAAGACAGGTGCGATGGACGAAAGGACGGATTGCTGAGTGCTAGGCATGGTGTGATGGTCCCATTTCGACGGATGTTCATTTCTTGGAACCTGCAAATCTGGCAGGTTTTTGCTCCGGGCAGCCACGAAGTTGACGAATTTGATCCTCGCTGCTCGGATTTCGGCGTGCGGCGACTAAATATCCTGATGATTCAGCGCGATAGCGGCGTCCGGCGCGCCGGGGCGAACCGGCGGAACGACGCCGGAACGGTCGATCGCTCCGCGCGGAAAAGTGTGCAATCTCGTGGCGAACGGCTCGATTATTCTGAAATGCGCAGTTGTCCGCTGGCCAATCAGATGCTGTCGGCAAAGATCGGACCGCGCGGGTCACCGCCGTGATTCGCACCTGTCTTCCGTATGGATCCGCGTCGCCAGTCAACGCGTGCGGTTAAGGCAAGAGCGCTGATCCCAACGGGGCGTGTGTGTTCAGCGGAAAGCCCCCGACATCTGCCCCTTCATGACGCGGCAACGCCAGCCCGAAAGACCTGCAGTTTGACATTGGTTCGCGCGCCGTAGCGGCGGAACGGCAGCCAAATGCGCGTAAACCCACCCGGCGCAAGCGCTAAGGATTCCAACGATGCACTTCCCGCGATTTTGCGGCCGGCGCGCGACGTCGCATGACTATGGAACGGCACCGGCGTGTTCAGTTTTGATCCACACCGACGATGTCGGCGGTTCGATGGTTGGCGCGCCGTACCAGCAACTCATTGTGGAAGCGGTCGTTGGTCGCGGCTTACCGCTCCGGAGTGTCGTCGGCTGACGCCTTCTCCGACCCGAACGTCGCATAGTCTAGGTTTACGGGTTCCAGCTCGTCGGGCGATGACGCGGCGAGGTTGGCCGCTTCGAGCTCCCGGGTCGCAGCGATCTCATGACCGTCCTGCATGGTATCGGCCTTGATCAGACACCCCTCGAACCAGAGGCGCACGAGTTGCAAATCGGGAAAACATGCAGAGTCTTGGAGGGGTTTTCCGGTGACATTCCGGAAGTGGTGGAGCCGATCGGGATCGAACCGACGACCTCGTCATTGCGAACGACGCGCTCTCCCAACTGAGCTACGGCCCCAACGGGCGCGTATGTGATCGCTTTGCGCGGCCCTGTCAAGGCAGGCTGGCGGTAGGCCGAGGTCTCGAACCCCACACCGTTCGGTGGCATTCTGCCAGCGATGGGCGCCCGGACCCTGCCGGTTGATCTACCATGGTGTCGAGAGTCGATGGGGCACGGTGCGCCGGTCTGGCGCCAAGCTGCATCGCCCTCCCATGCGGCGGGCGCTGGCCACGGTTCCCATGTCCTGTCAGAGAAACAGAGCGATACGCAGTCGGCAGCGGGATCTCTCCCGCATGACCTGCCCAAGGCGTTGATCACCGACTACTGCGTTCCTTCGGATCGCTCGTTTCGGGGCCGGAAACAGCGCCGGACCGGCCCGCCGTAAACCCGGGCCGGACCCACGCCGGCGGCACTTCGCCATCCGCTTCTTCTCGTGGCAAATACTCTCGCCGAAGGCACGCTCCGCAGGAGCGTTTGCGCGCCCGTAGGGCGCGCGGGGCGACGCCGAAGGCGGCGCAAACCCTCCGCTATTCTCCGTCGAACGACCTCAGGCTTCCGCTTCGGCCACGTTCTTCTTCACGTCGAAGAAGCTGTCCGGCGTGCAGGAGATCGAGTCGATGCCGGCTTCGACCAACACCTTGGCGAATTCCGGATAATTCGATGGCGCCTGCCCGCAGAGGCCGACCTTGCAGCCGTGTTCGTGGGCCCGACTGATTATCGACTTGATCATCCAGACCACCGCGGCGTGACGCTCGTCGAACAACTCGGCGAGCTTGTCACTATCGCGGTCGATGCCCAACGTAAGCTGGGTGAGGTCATTGGACCCAATGGAGAATCCGTCGAAGCGTTTGCAGAACTCCTCGGCGAGGATGACATTCGACGGCACCTCGCACATCACATAGATCTCCATGCCGCCGACGCCGTGTTCCAGCCCTTGGTCCTTCATCACGTCGAGCACCCGGTCGGCCTCTTCGGGCGTGCGGCAGAACGGGATCATGACGATGACGTTGTCGAAGCCCAGCTCTTCGCGGACCTTTTTGATCGCCTGGCATTCCAGCTCGAAGCCGTCGCGATAGCCCTCGTCATAATACCGCGAAGCGCCGCGCCAGCCGAGCATTGGGTTTTCTTCGTGCGGCTCGAACCCGCGCCCGCCCAGTAGATCGGCGTATTCGTTGGTCTTGAAGTCCGACATCCGCACGATCACCGGTTTAGGGTGACAGAAGGCGGCGATCCGGGCGAGCCCCATGGCCAAGTGGTCGATGAAATAGTCGGACTTGTTGTCGTGATCCTTGGTCAGCTCGGCGATTTCGTCCTTCTCGGGCCCCTCGGGCAATTCGTCGAAATGGATCAGCGCCCTGGGGTGCACCTTGATCGCGTTCATGATCACGAATTCCATGCGCGCAAGCCCCACGCCGTCCGTCGGCAACCGCCACCAGCGGGCGGCCGTCGCCGGGTTGGCGAGGTTCAGCATGACCTTGGTCTTGGTCTCGGGCAGGGTGTCGAGGCGTAGCTCCTCGACCTCGATCTCTGCGGTGCCGGCATGCACCAGCCCTTCGTCGCCTTCGGAGCAGTTGACCGTCACCTCCTGTTCGTCATGCAGATGGTGGGTGGCGTCGCCACAGCCGACGATGGCCGGCACGCCAAGCTCGCGGCTGACAATGGCGGCATGGCTGGTGCGGCCGCCGTGGTCGGTGACGATGGCGCGGGCGCGTTTCATGATCGGCACCCAGTCGGGATCGGTCTGGCTGGTCACCAGGATCGAGTCGTCGACGAAGCTGTCGATGTCCTTGACGTCCTCGATCAAGCTGACATGCCCGGTGGCGACAGCCGCGCCGACCGAAATGCCCTTGACCAGCACCTCGCCGGGGTTCTTCACGCTATAACTCTTTAGTGCGCCGGCATCCTTGCGGCTCTCCACCGTCTCGGGCCGGGCCTGCACGATATAGAGACGCCCGGTGATGCCGTCCTTGGCCCATTCCATGTCCATCGGCAGGCCATAGTGCTTCTCGATCTCATTGGCCTGGCGCGCCAGTTCCACCACCTCGTCGTCGTCCAGAACGAAGCGCCCGCGCTCTGCCTTCGAGGTCGGCACGTTCTTGACCGGGTCGACCGACCCCGCGGCGGCATAGATCATCTTCTTCTCTTTTGCGCCGAGCTTCTTTTCCAGGATTGGCTTGCAGCCGGGGCGGTCGAGGAACGGCTTGTAGACCTGGAACTCGTCCGGCGTCACCGCGCCTTGCACCACGTTTTCGCCAAGCCCCCAGGCAGCGTTGATCAGCACCACCTTGTCAAAGCCCGACTCGGTGTCGATCGAGAACATCACACCAGACCCGCCGATATCGGATCGCACCATCTGCTGCACGCCGATCGAGAGCGCCACCTCGGTGTGGTCGAAGCCTTGCACCGTGCGGTAGCTGATCGCCCGGTCAGTGAAGAGCGAGGCGTAGCATTTGCGGCAGGCCTCCAGCAGTTCCGCCTCACCGACGACGTTCAGATAGGTTTCCTGCTGACCCGCAAAGGACGCGTCCGGCAAGTCCTCCGCCGTTGCCGAGGACCGCACAGCCACCGACAGATTGTCCTGCCCCGACCGCGCCGACAATTCCTTGTAGGCCGCTGCGATCGACGCGCGCAGATGCTCCGGCCAATCCCCTGCGGCGATCGCTTTCCGCACCGTCTCGCCGCAATCGTGCAGCGTGATCTTGCCCTCGGCCAGCGCCTCGGTCTTTTCGCGGATCAGGTCGTCGAGCCCATTGAACGTGATGTAGCCGCGGAAGGCATCCGAGGTGGTGGCAAACCCCGGCGGCACGTCGACGCCGACCTTACCCAGCGTCTGCACCATCTCGCCCAGCGAGGAGTTCTTTCCACCCACCAGCGCGACGTCCTCGCGCCGCAGCTTCTCGAAGAAAATGACGTCTTTGGTATCAATCGTAGTGTCCGGAGCCATGTCGCCCTCCTGTCCGCGTCCGTTGTCGGGCGCTAACATCGGCGATTCGGAACCGGGCGACGTTGATCTTGGTCAAGACGGGCCGATGCCGGCGCCGCGGTGTTTCGATCCCGATACCGCGGCGCCGAGTGCCGAGGACTTGCCTTAGCGCTCCTCGAAAGGGCGCGCCGGCTCAGATTTCGGCAAGGTAGATAGAGATCGGGGGATTGGTCGGCGTTCCCGTCATCTGCTCAAACTTCACCGTGATGTCGGGCGTCCCCTGACCGCCCCAAAGATGATACCGCTCTTCGCGGCTGAACGGCGGAATACCAGGGGTCAAGGCGACGTTCCGCATCACGTATTTCGTCGGCGCCGGTTGGTCAGGCTTGGTCGGCGAGGTGGCCAGAATGTCCTGTGCGTTGAGACCTTTCGATAGAGTATAGGGCATTACAATCCTTTCTTGGTCGACAATAAGCGCGGCGACGAAGTGGTTTCGCCCCGCGGTGGCAGCTACTAAGCACCACGCGCCATAGTTGCGCGCCGCACCTGGTCAATGCAAGTTACAATTGAGTGGACCCGGACGCTATTCAGCCGCTTCCAGGTAGTCTTCGACTGGTGGACAGGTGCAGATCAGGTGCCGGTCGCCCCAGACATTGTCGATCCGATTCACGGGCGGCCAGTATTTGTCGACGCGGAACGCGCCCTTGGGGAAGCAGCCTTCCTCGCGGCTATAGGGCCGGTCCCAGTCGCCGACGAGATCCTCGACCGTGTGCGGCGCGTTCTTCAGCGGGTTGTTCTCGGCATCGATCTCACCCGCTTCGACGGCGCGGATTTCCGCGCGGATCGCCAGCATCGCGTCGCAGAATCGGTCGAGCTCGGCCTTGGTCTCGCTCTCGGTCGGCTCCACCATCAGCGTGCCCGCCACCGGCCAGGACATGGTCGGGGCGTGGAACCCGGTGTCGATCAGCCGCTTGGCAATGTCGTCGACTGTAATGTGGGCGGATTCGTTGAAGGGCCGCGTGTCGAGGATGCATTCATGCGCGATGCGGCCGTTCTGGCCAGTGAACAGGATGTCGTAGGCGCCCTCCAGCCGCTTGGCGATATAGTTGGCGTTCAGGATCGCGACCTTCGTCGCCTGGGTCAGCCCTGCGCCGCCCATCAGCAGGATATAGGCCCAGCTGATCGGCAGAATACCCGGCGAGCCGTAGGGCGCCGCCGACACCGGCCCCTCGCTGCCGCCGGTCTCCGGGTGGCCGGGCAGATGTCGTTCCAGGTGTGCCTTGACGCCAATCGGCCCCATACCCGGTCCGCCGCCGCCATGGGGGATGCAAAAGGTCTTGTGCAGGTTGAGGTGACTGACGTCGCTGCCCAGGTCGCCGGGCTTCGCCAGCCCCACCAGCGCGTTGAGATTGGCGCCGTCGGTATAAACCTGCCCGCCATAGCGGTGGGTGATGTCGCAGACTTCGCGCACGGTTTCCTCGAACACGCCGTGGGTCGACGGGTAGGTGATCATG
>JASJCA010000082.1 GCA_030066215.1 Rhodobacter sp.
AAGTCAGGATTGGCGCCAGGGTCAGCGCGGCCAGACTGCGCCGGAGCCAGGTCATCTCAAGGCGGCCAGCGCCTCCGCCAGATCGAGCTTGCCGTCATATAGCGCGCCGCTCGACGGGGCGATCTCGGGCCGCGCGCTATATGACGGCAAGCTCGATCTGGCGGAGGCGCTGGCCGCCTTGAGATGACCTGGCTCCGGCGCAGTCTGGCCGCGCTGACCCTGGCGCCAATCCTGACTTGAATCGTGTGCATCGCGGCGGTCCTGGCCCTGGGCGGGCTCTTCGGCTGCCGGATCGACGAGGGCGGCGTGCATGCCTGCCCGGTGGCCGGCGCCGATCTGGGCGAGGCGGCCTACGCGCTCGGCCTGCTCGCCGCCTGGGGGTCGTTGTTGTTTGGGCGGGTGGCGGTGGGCGCTGGCCTTCATTGGGCGATTGTGGCAGGGATCGACCGCCATCGGCGCAAACGGTAGCCCCATGCTGAAAACCCGGATCATCCCCTGTCTCGACGTGGCCGACGGCCGCGTAGTCAAGGGCGTGAATTTCGTCGACCTGGTCGATGCCGGCGATCCGGTCGAGGCGGCGCGGGCCTACGACGCGGCGGGCGCCGACGAGCTGTGTTTCCTCGACATCCACGCCACCCATGAAAATCGCGGCACGATGTACGATCTGGCCACCCGCACGGCCGAGCAGTGCTTCATGCCGCTGACCATCGGCGGCGGCGTGAGGACGCCCGAAGATGTGCGCGCGCTGTTGCTCGCCGGTGCCGACAAGGTCAGCTTCAACTCCGCCGCGGTCGCCGACCCGGAGGTCGTGGCGCGGGCCGCCGACCGGTTCGGGTCGCAGTGCATCGTGGTGGCGATCGACGCCAAGACGGTGGCGCCTGGACGGTGGGAGATTTTCACCCATGGCGGCAGGCGGCCAACCGGCATCGACGCGGTGGCGTTCGCCAGGACCGTCGCGGCGAAGGGCGCCGGAGAGATCCTGCTGACCTCGATGGACCGCGACGGAACGCGCGCGGGCTTCAACCTCGCCCTGACCCGGGCGATCGCCGATGCCGTCGACATCCCGGTGATCGCCAGCGGCGGGGTCGGCACGCTGGACCATCTGGTCGAAGGCGTGACGGAGGGACATGCCAGCGCGGTTCTGGCGGCTTCGATCTTCCATTTCGGCCATTTCACCATCGGCGAGGCCAAGGCCCACATGGCCGCCGCCGGCATCCCGGTGCGCCTGTCATGAGCGTGCTCGAGAGGCTCGAGGCGACGATCGCCAGCCGCAAGGGGGTCGACTCCGACGGCTCGTGGACCGCGCGGCTGCTGGCGGCGGGCCCGGAGAAATGCGCGGAGAAATTCGGCGAAGAGGCGGTGGAGGCGATCATCGCAGCGGTCCGCGGCGACCGTGACAATCTGACGGCAGAGGCCGCCGACGTGCTCTATCACTTGCTGGTGATGCTGGCAGCGCGCGACGTACCGTTGGCCGCGGTTTGGGCCGAGTTGGAACGGCGCGAGGGCGTGTCCGGGATCGATGAAAAGGCGGCGCGGGAGTAGGTACCGGTAGTGTCTTGCCGTCAATTCAATGGCTTACAGGATGGGCAAGCCGAGAAGCCATCGTTTTGATTTGGTCGCGCTTTCGCCCGGAGCCGATTTGGCAACCGTTTCGAAACGCGCGATTCAAGTCCCGTCGAAGCGCTTCACCCGCTACGTCACCAGCTTCCGCGCTGGGCCAAGCCCCTTTGCTTCCATGTCCGAGACAACGCCTCCTGGTCTAAAGCTTTGACGAGATAATCCCGGTGTTGAACCCAGCCATGCGCAACTCGCCAAAGAGCCGTTGATACTCGATCTTTGGACAGCGGTCTTGAATCACGGTAAGACCCTTGGCCTCGGCCAGGGCGGCCGCATCGGCGTTCTCGACCCCGATCTGCATCCAAATCGTTCGCACCCTCGGCAGATGCGCCAGGGCCGCCAGAACGATCGGCGTCACATGTTCCGAGCGGCGGAAGATGTCGACCATATCCACCGGCACGTCGGCGGGAATGTCCGAGAGATCAGCAAAAACCGTCTCGCCGAACAACGTTGCCCCGGAATGTCCGGGATTGACCGGGATCACCCGGAACCCCTTCAGACGCAGGTAGCGCGCTACGAAATGGCTGGGCCGCACCGGATTGGGCGACACACCTACGCACGCGATGCATTTGGTTCGGCGAAGAATGCCGCGCAGGTGACTGTCGGAATAGCTCATTGTTCCGCTCTAACACGTCTGTCTCGCGAAAAAAGCGCCCGGACCACAAAGGCCGGGCGCCAGTCACGGAACGAGGGACAGTGAAGTGTAGCGCGGGAGTTCCGAACCCGCGCCCATGAACGATAAATAGGAAACCACCAGGCCGTTTAAAGGTCATGTAATAAGGTTGTGAACGCAAGGACACCGCAACTGGTTCGGGCCCGATGACCCTGTGCGTTCGGGGTCAGTCGAATATGTCCTCGATCAGGTCGAACGCTTCGCGTGCCAAGTACCCAAAGCGCGATTTCCGCTTTGATTTCTTGGGCTTTTTCTTGGGTTTCGGGCGCCGGGCCTCGGCAGAGGGCCACGGGTTCGACTGTGGTTTACGCTTTGCCGACACAGGGATCGCCTTCAGTTCATGCAACGGCGCACCACACCCTGAGCAGGCCAGTTCATGCCGCTCGCGTCCGGTCAGAACCAACGCTGCGCGGGTGCCGCAATAGCAGCAAGTGGCGATCTTTGTTGGGTGGGCCATGGGTCCTCAACGTATTGGTTTCGGTTCATATCGTCGTCGAGACGTCCGGCTTCAAGGACGAGAATTTTGAATGCCGGAGCAGGCCTAAGTCGAAAACCCCAATCGGTTCGGGAGTGTCTTGCACAGAGCTGTGTGGCCCTGCCTATCCGACCAGACGCCGGGCGGCATAGAGCGCAACCGCTGCGGCATTCGAGACGTTGAGTGATCCGAACCGACCCGCCGCGTCAATGCGCACCAGTTGATCACAGGTTTCCCGTGTCTTCTGCCGCAAACCGGGTCCCTCGGCGCCAAGGACCAGCCCGACATCGCCTGCCGCGGGATCCTCCAGCGCGGATTCCAGCGTTGTCGGGGCGTCGCCGGACAATCCCAGCAATCGGTATCCCATCGCCTGCAACTGCGTCATCGCGGCGGCCAGATTTGTGACCCGGAGATAGGGCTGGCGCTCCAACGCACCCGAGGCCGATTTGGCAAGCGCACCGGTTTCCGGCGCCGAATGGCGGGCTGGCGCGATCACCGCACGGGCGCCGAACACCTCGGCCGAGCGCAGGATCGCACCGACGTTGTGCGGGTCCGACACACGGTCGAGCAGCACGGCAATTGACCGAGCTTTCGGAGTGGTCCCGCAGCACGTATGCAGATCGCCCCATTGCAGCGGTTTGACCTCCAGCGCGGCGCCCTGATGCACAGATCCGGGGTCGAGCGGTGCCGGGAATTTCCGCGCATCTGCAATCTCCGGTTCAAGCCCTGCAGCGGCGATCGCCGGGGCCAAGCGGTCCGCGGCATTCACCGTCGCAACCAGACGCAGCTTCTCGCGCGCGGGGTTGGATAATGCGTCCCGCACCGCGTGGAGCCCAAACAGCCAAACAGTTTGTGACGCGGCCTGCCGCCGCGCGCGTTCCTTTTCGACGATCCATTTGGGCTTTTTCATGTCGCCACTGCACCGAAATCGTCCATCAGTCCTGCGCGCCAGACGCCCATAGTTCAAGGGATTTTCCAGTTGACGGACCGCTGGGTGGCAGATAATCAGCCGGTCGCGTCGGGCGACGTGCTGCAAGGTGCGGCAGCGGACTGTAACTCCGCCGGGGAGACCCATGCCTGGTTCGATTCCAGGGTCGCCCACCATTTCCACCGGCCGACTTTTAACGCGAGCTTTCGCAATTGCGGCTGGCGCTCCACAATTGCATTGCGGCGGGAAGCCAGGTTGAAGAACGGCAAAATTCTTTGCGTTTTAAAGACCTTGCGCCGCCGCCATAGACTGGCGCGCTTGGGAGGTCGAAGACAACAGGCCAATAAATTCGACCGGGCGCTTCCTAAGCAATGCCGCAATCAAGCGGCCTTCAGGAGGGCTAAATCAGTGCATCGCGCAACCGTTTGGCGGCTCTTTGGAGATACTCCTTTCGCGCGATTGCATCGGAGATCGAGATGCGCTGCGTGGGGCCGTGGAAGGCAAGTGCTGCCAGGAAGCGTCCGGCACTATCCGTGACAGGGACGGAAATTGCCACCATGCCATCGAGGAACTCTTCTTCGTCGAGGGAATAGCCCCGGTTGGCGATCAGGTTCAGCTCAACAAGCAATGCGTCGGGCTTTGTATGCGTCCTAGCCGTAAACCTATCCAAGCTCAGCGACGAGACGAAGCGCCGGCGCATCTTTGGCGTCAGGCTGGCCATGTAGCATTTTCCACTCGCCGTGCAGTGAAATGGCACATGGGTGCCGATCGGCAGCTGGATGCGAAACATCCAATCAGTTTCGACGCGGTCGACATAGCTCATACCCTGAGCCTCGGGGACGACGAAATTCACGGTCTCTTTGACCTTCGCCGCCACGTCCAACAGGATCTGGCGCCGCATGATGTGATGCTGCGAAGCAAAGAGCAAACCTGCGCCAAGATCGCGCAGGCGACGGGCCGGCAGGAAGCGCTTGGTGCTCCCTTGGCGTGTCAGGAACCCCTCTCGCTCCAGTGTGGCGCACAGCCGGTGCACTGTCTGTTTCGGCAGGCCCAGTTCGTCGTTGATCTCGGTCGCAGTCATCGCGTGGTCTGCGTGACCGAGCACTTCTAGGATCCTCAACGTCCTGAGAGTGGTCGGAATTCTGGCGCCGTCGGACATCTATTCGGGTTGGACCAAAGAAGGGTTGTTTTTGGGTGGAATCACTGTAGCCTGCCGAAAATACAAAAATCGAGACAAAAAGTCTCAATTTTTGACATATGGGAGGATCCGTGGAGGCCGACTTCGTCATCGTAGGCGCGGGGTCGGCGGGTTGCGCGCTCGCCAGCCGGCTATCCGAGGATGGGCGGCATAGCGTGATTCTGCTCGAGGCCGGGCCGAAGGACCTGAACCCCTGGATCCACATCCCGGTTGGGTACTTCCGCACGATGGGCAATCCCAAGACCGACTGGCGGTATCGGACAGAGCCGGATGGTGGACTCGCCGGGCGCTCGATCAATTGGCCGCGGGGGCGTGTTTTGGGCGGCTCCAGCTCGATCAATGGACTTCTTTATGTGCGCGGGCAGCCACAGGACTACGATGGTTGGGCGCAGATGGGCTGCACTGGCTGGTCCTGGGACGGCGTGCTGCCCTATTTCAAACGATCCGAAACCTGGAAAGGCCCGAACGGAACCGAGCTGCGCGGTACCGAAGGACCCTTGTCGGTGCAGACCTCGCGGTTGAAGCGGGAGATCGTCGACCGGTGGGTCGAGGCGGCGGTGGCGGCGGGCTATCGGCGAAACGACGACTACAACGACGCCGATCAAGAGGGCGTGGGCTACTTCCAGCTAACGATGACCGGTGGCCGGCGCTGTAGTGCGGCGGTTGCCTATCTCAAGCCGGCACGCGGGCGGGCCAATCTGACGGTCGTGGCGAATGCGCAGGCCGAAACGGTGCTTATCGAAGACGGGCGCGCGGTAGGGGTCCGGGCGCGTGTCGGCGGCACGCTGATCGAGATCCGCGCCCACAGCGAAGTTATCCTCTGTGCCGGGGCCATCGGCTCGCCGCAGATCCTGATGCTGTCGGGCGTTGGCGACCCCGACGACATTCGGCCGCACGGTGTCGAGATGCGCGCCGAGGTGAAGGGCGTGGGCAAGAATCTGCAAGACCACCTGCAGGCGCGGCCCGTCTTCAAGACGGCGCTCAGCACGATCAACACCGAGACCGACAACCTGCTCAAGCAGGCAAAAATCGCCTTGCAATACGCACTGACCCAGACCGGGCCGATGACGATGGCGGCGAGCCTCGGCACCGGGTTCTTGAAGACCGAACCGCATCTGGAAACGCCAGATATCCAGTTCCACATCCAGCCCTTCAGCGCCGACAGCCCCGGCGAGGGCGCGCATGGATTCTCGGCCTTCACCGCCTCGGTCCTGCAGCTCAGGCCCGAAAGCACCGGGCATCTGACCCTGCGGTCGCGCGACATGGACGACCACCCGGCGATCCATCCGAACTATCTGGCGACCGATGCCGATTGCCGGACCTTGGTCAAAGGCATCCAAATCGCCCGCAAGATCGCGCGGCACGAGCCGTTGAAATCGAAGATCACTGAGGAGCACGCGCCGGGAGAGGGCGTGGCGATGGACGACGAAGACGCCACGCTTGATTGGGCACGGCGCACGGCGGTGACAATTTATCACCCCACCGGCACCTGCAAGATGGGGCCGCAGGGCGATCCGATGGCGGTGGTGGACCCGCGGCTTCGCGTGCACGGGATAGGCGGCCTACGCGTCGCCGATGCCTCGATCATGCCCAAAATCGTCAGCGGAAACACCAACGCCCCGGCGATCATGATCGGCGAGAAAGCCAGCGATTTGATCCTAGAGGATGCGCGGCGATGAAAAATGTGAACGGGAGACGCACGAATTTGATTGACCGAAGAGTAGTTGACCGGTCAACCTAATCCGAATGCGCGCGGGGCAGAGCCTTCGTCCCTGCGCGACCAGAACACACAGAGGGCACTGAACAAAGGGAGGTAAACCATGTTCAACCTGAAAACCGTGACGACCGGGGTGGCGGTCCTGGCCCTGACGGCCTCGGCGGCGCTGGCCCAGACTGTCATCCGGGTGCAGTCGGTGATCCCGGCGCAGGCCGATGAAGTGACCATGTTGAACGAATTCGCCGCCGACGTTGAAGCCTTGACCGACGGGTCCGTGAAGATCGAGGTGTTGCCGGCTGGCGCCGTCGTCGGCGTGCGGGAAACGCTCGATGCCGTCGACAGCGGACTGATTGAGGGCGGGTTCGCCTGGACGCATTACTGGTCGGGCAAGCACCCCGCCGCGATGCTGTTCGGCTCGCCTGTTGCCGGGGCCGGCGTGGGCATCGACAACATCGCGTTTTTGTCGTGGTTCCAGTACGGCGGCGGCAAGGAGCTCTACGACCAGCTTTGGGATGAGATGGGCGTGAACGTCAAAGGCTTCATGCTGCAGCCCGTCGGCCCCGAAGCGCTTGGCTGGTTCTCGGAGCCGATCGCCAGCATGGACGACTTCCGAAAGTATCGCTTCCGCACACCTCCGGGGATCCCGGGCCAGACCTACAAGGACATCGGCGTGGCTTCGGTCGCCATGGGCGGCGGCGACATCCTGCCGGCGCTGGAAAAGGGTACCATCGATGCCGCCGAATGGTGCTGCCCCAAGCCCGACAGCGTCTTCGGCTTCCAGAAAGTGCTGAAGCATTACTATCTGCAGGGCTTGCACCAGGTGGTCGTGAACGCCGATCTCTACATCAACGGCGACGTCTACAATTCACTGACACCGCTCGAACAGAAGGCGCTTGAAGTGGCTGCGAACGCCTCGCTCAGCAAGGCCATGTCCTACCGCATCTACGAAAATGGTAAGGCGCTGAAGGACCTGACCGAGAACCACGGCGTCATTCTGCACGACACGCCCGAGGATTACTTCAGCCAGTACATGGAAGCCGCCAAGGCCGCGCTGGAAACCAACGCCGCCGAGAACGCGTTCTTCGCCGAGGTGTGGCAGAGCCAGAAGGACTTTGCGGAAATCGCGGTGCCGTTCTGGGCCGGGGCGCAGACCTCGAACGCGAACCTCGGCAAGGCGTTCGCCGACAGCCTGAAATAGGCTGAAACCAATCAGAGGGTCCCGGCAAGCGCGCTGGGGCCCTTTGCAATAACCAGAAAATCCGACGGGGACCGGGAAATGGCCGACGAGGTGGCAGCCGAAGAGCTGGACATCACCGACGAGTTGATCGCAGAGCGCAGGGCAGGACGTCCTGGCGAGACGCCGCCGGACATGACTCCGTGGATGCGGCCCATCGTGGCCTTCATCGACATTCTGAACCTGTGGGCGGGCCGGATCATCTGTTTGTTGATGATCCCGCTGATCTTGGCCATCGTCTACGAGGTCTTTTCGCGCAACATGTTCGCGATCCTGACGGCGAACGGGCTCAACGACGTGGCGATCGCCTGGGGCTTTGGCCCGACGCTTTGGGTCTACGACGTCAGCCGTATGCTGGGCGGCGTGCTGTTCATGGCGGCCGCCGGCTATGCGCTGATGCGCGGCGTGCATATCCGCGCAGATTTTCTCTATCGGGGCTGGTCGCTCAAGACCCAAGCGACTGTGGACGCGACGCTGTACCTGGCGTTCTACATCCCGGCGATGCTGTTTTTTACCTGGGTGTCGGCGGAGTTCTGGTGGAAGGCCTTCACGACGGGCGAAACCTCGATGGACAGCACCTGGGCTCCGATTCTCTGGCCTGCGCGGCTGGCGATGCCGGTCGGCGCGGCGCTGCTATTGCTGCAGGGCTTCCCCGAGCTGTTCCGTGCCCTCTACCAAATGGGCGAAGAGCGTGCGCGCAAATTCATCCGGATTCTGCCGATCTATGCCGTGGTGCTGGCGATCATCACGGCCGGCGTCTTCTTCCCTGACCTCGTGCCGCTTGGCGATCTTTGGGAGAGCGTTTTCGGACGAGGCACAGGCGTGTCAAAGCCGGTCATTGGACTGATCATGCTGGCGGTGATGCTGTTTGCGATCTTCGTCGGTTTCCCGATCTCGTTCACGCTGATCTTCCTCGGCTTCGTCTTCGGCACCTGGGGCGCGAACTTCAAGCTCGCGACCTTCCTGATGACGCTGCAGACCAATTCGGTGATGCTGTCGGACCAGCTGGTGGCCGTGCCGCTCTTCATCTTCATGGGCATCGTGATGGAGCAGGCGGGCTTGATGGAGCGGCTGTTCCAGGCGGTCCAGATGATGATGAGCCGGACGCGCGGCGCGCTCTTCATCGCGGTGCTGTTCGTCTCGACGATCTTTGCCGCGGCCACGGGGATCGTCGGCGCGAGCGTCACGATCCTCGGCATCATGGCCGCACGCACGATGAACAAGTCGGGCTACAACGTGCGGCTCGCCGCCGGCACGATCACCGCAGGCGGCACTCTCGGCATCCTGATCCCACCGTCGATTATGCTGATCGTGATGGGTCCGGTGTTGGAAGTGCCGGTGACCGACCTCTTCCGCGCGGCGATCATTCCCGGCGTGATGCTGGCCGGTCTTTATCTGCTTTATTCACTGGGCCGCTGCTGGATCAATCCGGATATGGGGCCGATCCTGCCGCCGGAAGAGCAGCCCGAGACGTCGCGATTCTACCTGCTTGAGGTGGTGCTTGTGATGGCGGCGCTTGTCCTCCTGATCTGGCTGATCACGCGCGGGCTGACGGTGGGCTACGGTTTTCCGTTGGGGGCGCTCGTCGTTCCGCTGGTGTGGATCGGGGTGATGTTCGCGGTCTATTCCTATCTCGACCGGGCCCGGCCCAGCGGCTTCTACTTCGCCCCGCTCTGGTACGAGTTCTTCATGGGGCTGGTGCCGCCTACGGTGCTGATCGCCTTCGCATTGGGATCGATCCTAGCAGGCTGGGCAACACCGGCCGAGGCTTCGGCCTGCGGGGCGTTCGGCGCGATCCTGTTGTCGTTGCTCTACCGCAAATTCACCTTCCCAGGGCTCTATGACGCACTGATCAAGTCGCTCGAGATCACCGTCTTGATCATGTTTCTGGTGGCGGCGTCGAACTTCTTCGGCGCGGTGTTCTCCAACCTCGGCACGCCGAAGATGCTGACCGAGCTGTTACTCAGCCTCGATATGTCGCCAGTGTTGGTGCTGATGCTGATTATGGCCCTGATCTTCCTGTTGGGCTGGCCGCTGGAATGGGTGCCGATCGTGCTGATCATCGTGCCGATTCTGATCCCGACGGTGACCTCGCTGGACCTCGGCATCGAGAACCCGCAGGACCTGCTTATCTGGTTCGCGATCCTGGTGGCGGTGAACCTGCAGACGGCGTGGCTTAGCCCGCCGGTGGCTTTGTCGGCCTATTTCCTGAAGGGCGTGGTGCCTGAGTGGGACCTCAAAGACATCTACTTGGGCATGATGCAGTTCATGGTGATCCAACTCATCGGGCTGATCCTGATCTTCCTCTTCCCGCAGATCGCTCTCTGGCTGCCCAATCTGGTCGGGGGCGGGTGAGGCATGGCCGCGCGGTCCGCCGTCTCTTACCTCAAATGGCCGCTGATTGTCACCGCGGTGGGCCTCTTCCTGTCCGCCTGGCTGGGATGGGAGACCGAGGGCACCCTGGCCGGCATGCTCAGCTTCCTTCTGATCGGCGCGGTGCTGGCGGCGCTGGAGATCTCGCTGAGTTTCGACAACGCCATCGTCAACGCCAACAAGCTGGTCGAGATGACGCCGGTCTGGCGCCAGCGGTTTTTGACCTGGGGCATCCTGATCGCCGTCTTCGGGATGCGCATCGTGTTTCCGCTGGCCATCGTGGCGATCTTCGCCTGGGTCAACCCGTTCGAGGCGATGCGGCTGGCGCTGGCCGAACCCGACGAGTATTCGCGCATCATCGGTGGCGCCCACGGCCCCATCGCGGCCTTCGGCGGCACGTTTTTGATGATGGTGGCGCTGAAGTTCTTCCTCGACGAAGACAAGTCGATCGACTGGATCGAGGCGCTGGAATGCCGGCTGCGCAAATGCGGTTCGGTCCGCGGGTTCGAGATCGCCTTCGTGCTCAGCATCGTCGCGGTGATCTCGCAGTCGATCCCGGACCACCACCGCACCGCGTTCCTGTTCTCGGCGATCATGGGGCTTTTGGCCTTCACCCTGGTCGACGGGCTCGGCACCTTCCTCGACCAGTCGTCGAAAGCGATGGCGCATATGGGCGCCAAGGGCGGGCTGGGGGCGTTCCTCTACCTCGAGGTGCTCGACGCGTCGTTTTCCTTCGACGGCGTCATCGGCGCCTTTGCGCTAACCACCAATATCCTCCTGATCGCCATCGGGCTCGGGATCGGCGCGATGTACGTGCGCTCGATGACCATCATGCTGGTCGAGAAGGGCACGCTGCAGCAGTTTCGCTATCTCGAACACGGGGCGTTCTATTCGATCTTCGCGCTGGCGATGATCATGTTCATGCAGTCGCTGATGCACATCCCCGAAACCCTGACCGGTCTGATCGGCGTCGCACTCATCGGGTTTGCGCTTGCCTCTTCGATCCGTCACAACCGCCGCGAAAGCCAGGTCTAGGCCCATGAAAGACACGCCCTCGATGCCCCGCACCTATCTGAAGAAGGCCACGCTGACCTCGACCTCGGACGCGGCCGAAGTCCATGCGACCGTCAAGGACATCCTCGCCGAGATCGAAGCGGGCGGCGAAGCCAAGGCGTTGGAGTATGCCGCCAAGTTCGACGGCTACGACGGCAACCTGATCCTGACGGACGACGATATCGCGGCGGCGGCGGCCCAGGTGCCCGAGAAGCTGAAGGCCGACATCCGGTTTGCCCACGACAACGTGCGCCGCTTCGCCGAGACCCAGAAGGCGACGGTGCCGGATGTCGAGATGGAGATCGTGCCGGGCGTCGTCGCCGGGCAAAAGGCGATCCCGGTCCATGCCGCAGGCTGCTACGTGCCTGCCGGGCGCTATTGCCACATCGCCAGCGCGATCATGACGGTGACCACCGCCAAGGTCGCCGGCTGCCACCACATCGCCGCCGCCTCGCCGCCGCGGCCGGGGCAGGGCGTGGCACCCGCCATCGCCTATGCCGCCCATATCTGCGGCGCCGACAAGATCCTGGCGATGGGCGGGGTGCAGGCGGTGGCGGCAATGACCTATGGCCTCTTTGGCCTGCCCAGGGCCAATATTCTGGTCGGCCCCGGCAACCAGTTTGTGGCCGAGGCCAAGCGCATCCTTTATGGCCGCGTCGGCATCGACATCGTCGCGGGCCCCACCGACAGCCTGATCCTCGCCGACGCCACCGCCGATCCGCATGTCGTCGCCACCGACCTCGTCAGCCAGGCCGAGCACGGCTACAACTCGCCCGTTTGGCTGGTGACCGACCACCGCCCCCTGGCCGAGGACGTCATGGCGCGCGTCCCGGCGTTAGTTGACGATCTGCCCGAGCTCAATCGCGAAAACGCCGCCGCCGCCTGGCGCGATTACGCCGAGGTGATCGTGTGTCCCGAACGCGAGGACATGGCCGCCTGTTCCGACGAATACGCGCCCGAACATCTGACCGTGCAAGCCCAGGATCTCGACTGGTGGCTCGAGCGGCTGACCTGCTACGGCTCGCTGTTCTTGGGCGAAGAAACCACCGTCAGCTACGGCGACAAGGCCACTGGCACCAACCACGTGCTGCCGACCTCCGGCGCGGCGAGCTATACCGGTGGCCTCAGCGTGCACAAATACATGAAGATCGTGACCTGGCAGCGGGCGACGCGCGAGGGGGCGAAGCCGATCGCCGAGGCCACCGCGCGGATTTCGCGGCTCGAGGGCATGGAGGGTCACGCCCGCGCGGCAGATGTGCGGCTGGCCAAGTATTTCCCGGGTGAGACCTTCGATCTCTCCGCCGATGGCTAGGCGGGGACCCCGGCGATGAAGGCGCTGGTCTACGAGGCGCCCGAGCGGCTGGCCTTTCGCGACCGGCCCGACCCGACGCCCGGCGAGGGCGATCACCTGATCCGGGTCGAAGCGGTGGGCATCTGCGGGTCGGACATGCACGCCTATCTCGGTCATGACGATCGCCGTCCGGCGCCGCTGATTCTGGGCCACGAAGCCGCGGGCGTGGCGGTCGGCGGACCGCGCGACGGGGCTCGGGTCACTTTGAACCCGCTGGTGACCTGCGGTGCCTGTGCCGCCTGCACCGCGGGGCGCGAGAACCTCTGCCCCGACCGTCAGATCATCTCGATGCCACCGCGCGAGGGTGCGTTTGCGCAATACGTCGTGATGCCCGACCGCAATCTGGTGGCGGTGCCAGACGCCGTGCCGCTGTCCAAGGCCGCGCTGGCCGAGCCCTTGGCCGTTGGCTGGCATGCCAGCCGCCTCGGCCTTGCCGCACTGCACCGCGACATGGACAGGCGCGCCTTGGTGATTGGGGGCGGTGCCATCGGTCTGGCGGCGGCGCTGAGCCTGGACGCTATGGGCTGCGACCACGTCACCATCGTCGAGCCCAACGCCGCCCGCCGCGCCTATCTGGAAAACCGCTGCGGGCAACGCGTTACGGCGGCCCTCGACGGCAGCGCCCCGCTGGTGATCGACGCCGTCGGTTACGCCGCGACCCGCGCTGCGGCTTCCGACTTGGCCCAGCCCGGCGGTGTCATCGTGCATGTCGGGCTCGGCGAAGACACCGGCGGGCTCGATATCCGCCGCATGACCCTGCAAGAGATCACCTTCATCGGCACCTATACCTACACCGCCCAGGACTTCCGCAACACCGCCCAGGCGATCTTCGACGGCCGGCTCGGGCCCCTCAACTGGTCCGAAACCCGCCGCCTCGGCGATGGCGCCGCGGCTTTTCGGGACCTGCGCGCCGGCACCGTCGCCGCCCCGAAAATCCTGCTGTCCCCCTGGGACTGAACCACAAAGGGAGACCGCACTTGTACCAAAGAATTCTTGTCCCGATGGCGCTTGACCACGACGTCTCGCCACAGACGCTGAGTATTGCCCGCGCACTCTGCCCGGCCGGCGGCGAGATCACCGCGCTGCACGTCTATGAGGAGCCCCAGGGCTCGGCCGCGGCCGTGTTGCCAGAGGCGCTGGCGCAAGAGGGCGTAGAACGCGCGCGGGCGCTGCTGGCGAAAAAGCTTGAGGAGGTCGTCGGTGTGACCGCCCGGCTCGTGGAGGGGCGCAGCTACCGCACCATCGTCGAATTCGCTGTCGAAAACGGTATCGATTGCATCGTGATGGGCTCGCACAAACCGGGGCTCAGCGACTTTCTGCTGGGCTCGACAGCGGCCCGCGTGGTCCGTCACGCGCCCTGCGCCGTCCATGTTCACCGCGCCTCGTAATCCTCGACGTTCAACCCAAAGGACCGCCTTGACATGAGTATCGACACAAGGATCGTCGACGATCTGGTCGCCAACGACATTCGCTTCGTCACCACCGTGCCATGCAAGCAACTCGCCGGCGTCATTGCCGAGATCGACGCGCGCGATGAGATCTATCACATCCCCTCGAACAAAGAGGATGAAGGCATGGGCCTCTGCGCCGGCGCCTTCATGGGCGGCAAACGCCCCGCGATCATCATGCAGAACACCGCGATCGGCGTGACGATCAACGCGCTGGCGACGCTGATCCAGTATTACCGCATGCCTTTGCCGATGATCATCTCGTACCGTGGCGAGTTGCGCGAGCCGATCGCCTGCCAAGTCGAGATGGCGGTGCACACCAAGGCGCTCTTGGCGCAGCTCCACATCCCGACCTACCACTTCCACCATCAGTCCGATGTCGAGGAACTCGATTTGATCCTGAAACACTGTTTCATGAGCTCCAAGCCGGTGGCCGTGTTGACCGATGCCAACTTCTGGGGAGGTTACTAAGATGATCCGCTACGAGGTTCTGCAAAACATCGCCCCGCTTCTGCGCGACCACCTTGTGGTCTGCAACATCGGTATCCCCAGCCAGGAGCTGCACGCGATCGACGACCAACCGTCGAATTTCTACATGCTGGGCACCATGGGACTGGCCTCGTCAATCGGGCTGGGCCTGGCCCTGTCGCAACCCAAGACTGTGATTGCCATCGACGGCGACGGCTCGGTTCTGACCAATCTCGGCACGCTGCCGACGATCGCCAACAACCCGGCGGGCAACTTCATTCTGCTGATTGTCGACAACGGATCCTATGGCTCGACCGGGGATCAGCCCACGTATACCGGCAAAAAGACCTCGCTGGCGAAGATGGCGGAGGCGGCAGGTTGCGACCGGGTGGTCGAATGTCAGGCCGAGGACACCGGCACGGTTCTGCAGGCGGCGATAGAAGCAGGCGAAATGACGATCATCGTCTGCAAATGCCAAAGTGGAAACGTCAAGATGCCAGTGATCACTATGGATCCGGTCGTGATCCGCGACCGCTTCATGGCTGCGGTGCAAGCCTGAGGCCGGGCGGGCCATTTGTGGAAACTGACATTCCTCGCATCGAGGCAATCGAAAGAGGCTGAAAGGCTCGATCGCAGGGTCAGTCCGGGCACCTTGCGAGACGACTGATCGTCGCGTCAGTCCGCAGATTCCGCCGATTGGCCAGTTTCGGGTTGCGAGGCCAACCAATCGGGCAGGGCACCATCGCGCTCCAGCGCCTCCTTGGCCAAGTCTAGGCGTCGGCGGAAGGCAGGGGCGGACATGCGCGACAGAACGTGCGCGCAGTAGAGGCCCATAAGGTATGGGTCGTCCAAGTCATCCATATGAAACAACATGTTGCGCAGATAGCGAGCATGGTTCCGACGGGCGCGCAGCAGGCGATAGAATTCGTGCGGGGGCAGAGCCCCGCCCGCGGCGGCTTCGATAATCCGGTGCAATAGACCCATCTCGTTCAGAGACCAGGCGATGTGATCCTGCAGGAACCGGCACTTTAGGCGGGTCACATTGGGGCCGCGAAACAAGCTTGCATGCATCGCGTCGAGCCGTGCGTGTGGGTCGTAAAGGATGTAGGCCGCGCCAGTGCCTTCGATCATGTCGGGGGCATAGCCATACCGGTCGTCGAAGACGAGACGGCGTGCGGCGGGAAACCGGTCGTCCCATTCCGTTCGCTCAACATCCAAGGTGGCTTGCGGCGAAATCGCGATGATCGTCGCGCCGGGAGAGACGACCGAGAATGCCGCCGCCGCGTAGCCGCCCATGCCACTGCCGTAGAACGTCACACGGTCGAAATCTTCGAAGAACGCGTCGTCGACCATCTCGTCAAGGAACTCGTATACCGCCGAACTGCGGAACCAGCTGTCGCTTGTGGCAGTGAAATGCAGAAGCGACCAGTTTTTGTCTTCGACGAAATCGAGCCCGATCGGCAACCCGGTTTCCGACAGCGACAGCGTGTCGTCGGTCCGTTCGAAGGTCACCAGCAGGCTGGGTCCGCGGGCCAGGAAACTGACGCTGTGCAACGGGTCCAGTTGGTGTTGAAATCCGTTCGCTCCGGCCTCGGACCGAAGTGCGGCCAGGATATCCTCGGCGCTCGTGGCGCGGTCGACCTCAGCCAGTTCGTCAGACATGTTAATACCCAATCCCGCCTGGCATCGTTAATGGACCACCCGCCGTTGGTCGCGGCGGCCGTTGATGATATTTGCCGGGAAGGCAAAGCGACCCGAAACGTTGGCCCGAAGGCCATTGAATTTCTCGGCAGTCTCCTCGTCCGAATGGCCGAAGACCGCGCGTTCCACATAGCCCTGCAAAAGCGCCGCGGTTTTGACGGCACCTTGTTTTTCCAATGACGTCGAATGGTTGCGTGGGACGTCGATGGCGCAGAGGCTGTCCGGGGCAAGCTTGGGAAAAAACGCCAGAAAGCCGTTCTGCTGGTGGTGCGAGATGCGGGTCGTGACGATCACAATATCGGGTTCGAGATCAACGGCCTCAGTGATCTCGTCGGCGCCTTTGTAGTCGCCCTGCAATTCACTGATCCGGTCCACAATACCAGAGAGATTCTTGACACGGTCGAGGGCAGAGAAGGCGGCCTTGGGGGAGAATTCGAGCCTCATCTCAAACGTGTCGTCGGAGGTCTCGTTCAAGGTGTCCAACTGGTCGACGCCGATGCCGCCGCCGAGCTCCAAAATCACGATATGCAGTTTGCAATTCCGTCGGTGCTGGAAGAACAGGTCGTTTAAATCGGTGAGTTGGTGACGTGTCGAGTCGCGGTCGTACCTACCTGAAGCGGTGATATCGTTGAAGTTCCGCCGGCCCCGACCGTGCCGATCTTCGGGGGTCAGGGGTACTAAATTCGCCTGGGCGCACGGCAGCAGCGCCCCCAAGGAGTCAATGCTGCGCTTGGCCAAATGCTGACCGGTCAACGACCGAGGAGGCGGCATGTCGGCGAAATCGATCGTGTTGGGGGTGTTCGGTCCTTTGCCACGAATGCCAGGCCGCGCGTGGTGGCCAGCATCGAAGCAGAAGTTCAGGCCGGGTTGTTCCTTGTAGCTCCGCGCGCCGATCCAGAACGCACCGATCCGACAATCCAGGGCCATGCGGCCTCCCTTATCTTTGACGCGCGCTTGTGCGATAAGGCGGCAGTCGAGCACTGAATCGCAAATGCGCCGAAGAAACGCAATGATCATCGCGGGGGCACAGGCGGGGGGCGGCCCATGAGGGTGCTGCTGGTCAGCGCCCTGCGCGACGAGGGCCCGCACCTGCTTGAATGGGTGGCGCATCACCGGGCGATCGGGGTGACGGATTTCCTCTTGTTTTCTAACGATTGCTCGGACGGGACTGATGCGATGCTGGACGCGCTGGCGCCATTTGGCGTGGTGCCCCTGCGCAACGCGCCGCCGAAGGGCAAGTCGCTGCAGTGGAATGCGCTGAAGCAGGCCTGGGGGCACAATCTGCGCCGGGCGGCGGACTGGGTACTGGGGATCGACTGCGACGAGTTCGTCAACCTAAGGCCTCCGTTGACCGGCTTGGCGGATCTGGTGGGGGTCGTCGGCGAGGCAGATGCGGTGGTCCTGCCGTGGCGGCTCTTCGGACATAACGGCGAACGCCGTTTGACCGAGGGTCGGACGACGGAGTTGTTCACGCGTGCAGCGCCATCGGGCTGCGATTATCCGGTGGGGGCGCGGCAGTTCAAGACGCTGTTTCGGGCGAAGGGGCCGTTCAATCGGATCGGTGTGCACCGGCCGCGACTGAAGACCGGGGCGGCGGCGCGGTGGGTGGACGGCTCGGGGCAGGCGATGCCGGCCGATTTCGCGGCGGCCGAGCAGCGGATCACGCTCTTCGGCCGGCCCGAGGCCAGCGGGCTGGTGCAGCTGAACCACTATTCGGTGCGCTCGGCCGAAAGCTTCATGGTCAAGCGGGCGCGCGGGTTGCCCAACCGGAAGGCCAAGCAAATCGACCTAACCTATTGGGTGGAAAGGAATTTCAATACGGTCGAGGATGTCAGTGTTGCTCAGCACAGCGCCGCGACCGAGGCGGTGCTGGCCGAGATCATGGACTTGCCGGGAATGGCCGAGCTGCAGGCGGCGGCGCATGCCCGCCACCACGCGGTCTTCGCCGAGATGATGCAAGACGAGGCCATGGTGAAGCTTTATGGCCGTCTGCTCCTTGCGGCTTCCAGCGCGCCTCTGCCCGACGCCGACATCCGCAGGTTAGTGGCGATGTACCGGACCACCCAAGGCTGAACCGGCGGTCCCGCGCCGCCGCCCGGGGACGGTCCAGACGGGCGCCCAGCGGGTGCCGGTCGGGCCAATCGGTTGCGTCCGCCCGACCCCGGCAGTATTGCGGTGGTCAAGCGCGCGCATAGAGACCAAAGGCATGAAATTCGGCAGTCCGGCGATCACGTTTGTCTACCATTTGGGAGTGCATTGCACCGACGAGAACCGACTGATCCACTCGCTGATGCGCAACGGCAGCGACCTGCAGAAGTACAAGATCATCGTGCCGCGGCCCAAACGCTACCGCGCGAAGATCGGTGATGTGACCAAGAAATATCGCGGCGATCCGATGTTGGAAGGCGACCAGAAGGACTTGTTCGATGCGATTTTGATGGGCTATCCGGCCGAGCGCGTGATCTTGAGCCACGACAATTTCCTGTGTATGCCGGGCAAGGCCTTTGAGTTCAACCGGCTCTACGCCAAGGCGCATTACCGTTCGACCTGGCTGCGTTATCTGTTTCCGGAAAACCCGTGCGAGTTCTTTCTCGCGATCCGCAATCCGGCCACCTATATTCCCGCGGCGCTGCGTCAGGAGGGCGTTCCAGGCTACGACAGCTTTATCCGGCAGACCGACCTCAAGCAGATCCGCTGGCGCGATGTCGTCGAGGCGATCCAGGACAACAATCCAGGCTGCCCGATTACGGTCTGGTGCAACGAAGATACTCCATTGATCTGGCCGACGATCCTACGCGAGATCTCCGAAGCCGATCCAGAGATGGAATTCGCCGGAGAATTCGACCTCCTGCAGCAGATCATGCAGCCGGACGGCTTCGATCGGATGCTGGCCTATCTGCGGACACATAAGCCGCAAAACGAAATCCAGCGCCGCCGGGTCTTCGCTGCATTCCTCGACAAATTCGCGAAAGAAGAAGAGATCGAGGAAGACATTGACCTGCCGGGCTGGACTCCGGAACTCGTCGACGAGATCACCGCGATCTACGAAGACGACGTCTATCAGATAGAACGGATGTCCGGCGTCAACTTCATTGCGACATAGCTGACTGGGGCCAGGCCAATTGCACCGTCGATAGCTTCTCGGGACCGGTCTCGGCCGTAGCAATCTGAAGCGGTTCGGCGGCCACAGGGGTATCGCAGGCAATGCCGTTGCCGTCAGGGTCGTGTCGGCGATGATAGCCCGGCGCCCCCTTCTTTGCGTTGGGCAACTCCACCAGGCGGGCGGCCTCGCAATGCGTCGTGGCGGCGAGATGACGAAGGTCGAGCTTAAGAGGCCAGGGGCTTTGATAGGCGAAGAGGCCGGCGGTTGCGACTGCGTAAGCGAGCGCTGCGGTAAAGGCGATCGTCAGCAGGCCGGCGCGGCGGCGCGGGGCGTCTCGGTGGGTGGGCAGGTAGGAGGTTTGACCACCGGAGGCCCAGGCCGGCGACGGCCAATCGCGTGGGCGGTCATAGCCGGGATACCCGTTATCCGCAGTCGCGTTGCCGCCACGCAGCATAAAGGAAAGCACCGATCCCAGCAGCGACCCGGCCAAAAGCACCAGGACCAGCAAGACCGCCAAATTGTCGAATGCCAAGTATTGCATTGCACCATCACCCATACGCCCCCGGGTTGGAATTGGGGGCCTAGAATGGGGCAAAAATGTGGCGAGGATGGCGTTGTTCGAGACCTGAGTGGACGCCCCGTCGGAGCCTCTCTGGGTTGAAGTTCAGCATTAGATTACAGACGTAAATTATTGATATTAATCAATCAAAAATGAATTTTGAGGATGGATTTGCGACGTCGAGATTGGACCCGGACGTCCGGCGCCCTGGGCCGGAAAATGTCAAAGAATGACCATATTCGAGCCGTTCGACGACCATGATTTTGGAACGAAACCCCGGGTGCGCGATTCTTTGGTGATCGCTTTGAAACAGTGCCATTTGCAATGTGTTGGAGTGATTCGGCGCTCTGCCGAACGCCGCAATCATCCTGCGCCGCGCACCCTAGAAGAACGCCTGCAGCCCCGTCTGAGCCCGTCCAAGGATCAAGGCGTGCACGTCATGGGTGCCCTCGTAGGTGTTCACCGTCTCGAGGTTCGCCATGTGGCGCATCACCTGATAGTCTTCCTGGATGCCGTTGCCGCCGTGCATGTCGCGGGCCAGGCGGGCGATGTCCAACCCTTTGCCACAATTGTTGCGTTTGACGATCGAGATCATCTCGGGCGCAGCGCGGCCCTCGTCCATCAGCCGCCCGACCCGCAGCGAGGCCTGCAGGCCAAGCGCGATCTCGGTCTGCATGTCGGCGAGCTTTTTCTGGAACAGCTGCGTCTGCGCCAGCGGCTTGCCGAACTGCTTGCGGTCGAGCCCGTATTGGCGCGCTGCGTGCCAGCAGAACTCGGCCGCGCCCATCGCGCCCCAGGAAATGCCATAGCGGGCGCGGTTGAGGCAGCCGAACGGCCCCTTCAGCCCCTCGACGCCCGGCAGCAGCGCGTCCTCGCCGACCTCGACGCCGTCCATAACGATCTCGCCGGTGACAGAGGCGCGCAAGCTCAGCTTGCCGCCGATCTTAGGGGCGCTCAGGCCTTTCATGCCCTTGTCCAGCATGAAGCCGCGGATCTTGCCGCCATGGGCCTCGGACTTGGCCCAGACCAC
>JASJCA010000028.1 GCA_030066215.1 Rhodobacter sp.
ATCGAGGTGGTGACCGAGGGCATCCTGACCCGGATGATCCAGGCCGACCCTGCCCTGACCGGCGTCGGCGCGCTGATCTTCGACGAATTCCACGAACGCTCGCTCAACGCTGATCTGGGGCTGGCCCTGGCCTGGGAGGTGCGCGGGGCGCTGCGCGACGACCTGCTGCTGCTGGTGATGTCGGCCACGCTCGACGCCGGGCCGGTGGCGGCGCTGCTGGACGGTGCGCCGGTGGTGACGGCGCAAGGTCAGAGCTTTCCGGTCGAGACCCGGTGGCTGCCCCGGCCGGTGCCCAAGGCGCAGCGGTACGAGGCGGCGGTGGCGGCACTGGTGCAGGACGCGCTGGCCGAGACCGAGGGCGGCGTGCTGGTGTTCCTGCCCGGTGAGGGCGAGATCCGGCGTGTGGCCGGCCTCATGCAAGGGCGGGTGCCGGCGGGCGTCGCGGTTCGGCCGCTTTACGGCGCGCTGCCCTTCGCCCAGCAGCGCGCGGCGATCGCGCCGGCGGCAATGGGGCGGAAGGTGGTGCTGTCGACGGCGATCGCCGAAACCGCGCTGACCATCGAGGATATCCGCGTGGTGGTCGACGGCGGGCTGGCGCGCCGGGCACGGTTCGATCCAGGCCGCGGCATGTCGCGGCTGGTGACCGAGCGGGTGACCCGCGCCGAGGCGGTGCAGCGCCAGGGCCGCGCCGGGCGGGTGGCGCCGGGGCACTGCTACCGGCTCTGGACCAAAGGAGAAGAGGGCGGGCTGCAGCCCTACCCGCCGCCTGAGATCGCCGCGGCGGATCTGGCGGGCCTGGCGCTGGAGCTGGCGGCGTGGGGCGCGCGCGAGGCCGGCGAGTTGGCGTTCCTGACCCCGCCGCCCGACGGCGCTCTGGCCGAGGCGCGGGCGCTGCTCGGCGCACTCGGCGCGCTCGACGCCGCGGGGGCGATCACGCCGCATGGCCGGGACCTGGCAGCCCTGCCGCTGCATCCAAGGCTGGGGCACATGCTGACGGTGGCCGGTCCCGGCGCCGCGCCGCTGGCCGCGCTGTTGGGCGAGCGCGACCCGCTGCCGGGCGCCGGCACCGACCTGACCCTGCGGCTCGAGGCCCTGGCCGATCCGTCCCGCCACAACGCCGCGCGCGGCGCGCTGGAGCGTATCCGGGCCGAGGCAGGCCGCCTGCGCCGATTGGTGGCGACGTCGGGCCGACGGCCTGACGCAGTGCGGTCGCCCGCCGAACAGGCCGCCCTTGCCTACCCCGACCGGATCGGCCTGCGCCGCAAGGGTGACGCCGCCCGATGGGTGCTGTCGGGCGGTACCGGGGCGGCGATGGACGACGCTGACGCCCTGGCCGGCACGCGGTTGATCGTGGCGGTCGACCTCGATGGCGCCGGGCGGGAGGCGCGCATCCGCCAAGCCCTCGCCCTTACCGAGGCCGAGCTGCGCGGGCTCTACGGCGACCGGATCGGCTGGGTCGAGGTCTGCGAATGGTCGCGGCGCGACCGTGCCGTTTTGGCGCGGCGGCAAGAGCGGTTCGGCGCCCTGGTGTTGGCCGAGCGACGCTGGGATGACGCGCCGCCAGAGGCCGTGGCGCGGGCAATGCTCGACGGCGTGCGTGATCTGGGCTTGCGATGGAGCCCGGCGGCGTTGCGATTGCAGGCGCGGGTGGAGTTCTTGCGGGCGCAGGGGGCAGACGTGCCCGATTGCTCGCACGACGCGTTGATGACGACGCTGGAGGATTGGTTGCTTCCGCATTTGCAGGGGGTGCGCACGGGTATCGACTTAAAGGCAGTGGACTTGGTCGCGCCGCTTCGGGCGCGGCTCGGCTGGGAGGCCGGCCAAACCTTGGACCGGCTTGCCCCGGGAGTATTCGAGACGCCGCTTGGACGACGGGTCCCGGTGGACTTTGCCGGCGGCGTGCCGGCGATCGAGGTACGACTGCAAGAGATGTTCGGTGTGACCGAGCACCCGGTGGCAGGACCGCAGCGGCTGCCGATCAAGGTCACTTTGCTGTCCCCGGCTGGGCGACCGGTGGCGGTGACGACCGATCTGCCGGGGTTCTGGGCCTTGGGATACCAAGATGTGCGAAAGGATATGCGCGGGAGATACCCCAAGCATCCTTGGCCTGAGGATCCGGCGCATGCGGCCCCGACGCTGCGGGCAAAACCGCGAAAGTAGCGTCGCTTCAAAGCGCTCCCGCGAAACGTGTGCAATCGCCGCGAAATCGGTGCGGTTTTGCCCACGCGCGGCCCAATTTCTTTGCGAAATTGCAAGGATCGTCCGCGATAAGGAAACAGACATGAAGAGCCTTGCAGCGACCCTGTTGATCTTCGGCGCCTTCCTGGTGATGCCGGAAGTGACGCTCGACACACCGGCCCCGGCCGCGCTGGATACAGCGGGTTCAGTCGACCCTGCGGTGGTCCCGGCGAAACCGATGACACCTGATGCGCCGACGCAGCTTAGGATGGAGCTTGTGGTGGCGGATGCCCCGGCACCGGATGCGCCGGAGGTGGCTTGGCTCGACAACACATCCATGCCGGTGCCTAGCATGGACACGAATGCCGCCCGCCCCGCAGCCTATGGTGGTGTGATGCGGATGGCGACGCCCGATACGCTTTGGGTCGACGCGATGGACGTGCTACCCGGCGTCGACGCCACAGTGTACCTCCTGTCCGCGCAGGCTACATCGATCGCGTCAGTCCGCGAGCCGGCTCTGACGGGCGATGCTGCCGAACCGGCGACCGAGGTCCAAATGGCAGACGCACCGCAGCCTGCGTCGGCGGCGAATGAGGACACAGTCGCAGAGGCGCCGCAAGCGGCCCTCGATACGATCGAGCGCCGGGCGGTATTGGCCCGTGTGTTGAACATGCGGTCGGGTCCCTCGTCGCGCACGCGTGTCGTGGGCGCCATGGCAAACGGCGAGGAGGCGTTGCTTCTGGGTGAAACCAAAGGCGGCTGGGTCAAGGTCCGTGCCGGAAGCGACGGCACCGAGGGCTGGGTATTTGCCAAATACCTGGGCGAGGCTGGCGCCTAGGGCCAGAAAGCGCCCCGGGAACGGGCCGGCGCCGTTTGGTCTGGGGCAGGCATTTGCCGTCACCGGTTTGGTTGCTACGCCGATCAATCGGTCCCGGCGGCGTCTTCTGCGGATCGCGCCCAGGTCGGCGTCGGTTGCGCCATTGGTCCGAGCCACCAAGGCGCCCCAGTGCAGGCGCGATGCGTTGAGACGCCTGCGATCCTTGAAAGTTTGAGGCTTGGAGAGAACCCAACGCGGATTGGGCGGCGCCCACCCTCGGGGTTGGGCGCGATCCTATCGCGCCGACAGGGCGTCATCCTCTGAGGGCCCTCGCATGGCGGTCAAGGCCAAATCCTTCCTTGCAGGTCGTACCGAAGACGAGGTTTTCGGTCGCAGTGGTCGCGTCGAGGAACGTGCATTCCAGACGTTATACAAGGGAACTGGTTAGGTCTTGTAGGACGGCGTGGGGCTGCCAAGCGAAAGCAGATTTGGCGACAGTAAGACCGCGCGGGCCGGGTCAGAGCCCCCAGGGCCCGTGGTGCCCTTCGCCGTCGGTGTCGACCCTCTCGAACCCGTGTGCGCCGAAGAAGTCGCGTTGCGCCTGGATCAGCGCCGCCGTTCCCCGGGCGTGGCGCATGGTGTCGTAATAGCTTAGCGCGGACGCCATAGCCGGGATGGGTTGGCCCGACAGGCTGGCGCGCGCCACAAGACGGCGCAGCGCACCGGCATTGTCATTGAGAAGTCGCGCGAAGGCCGGGGCGAGGATCAGGCTGTCGCCGGGAAGTTCGCCGCGGAAGGCGGTCGCGATATCGTCCAGAAGCGCCGAGCGGATGATGCAGCCGGCGCGCCAGATCTCGGCCGTGCGGGCGAGGTCGAGATCCCAGGCGAAGTCCTCGGACGCGGCGGCGAGCAGCGAGAAGCCCTGCGCATAGGCGATCACCCGTGCCGACAACAGCGCACGTTCGAGATCGGCGTCGAGCAGGACCGGACCCGGGTCGCTCGTCTTCGGGCCGGTCAGGCGTTCGGCGCCGGTCTCGCGCAGGTCTTTCGCGGCCGACCAGGACCGGGCGCCCACGGCGGCCTCGATGGTTGACGCGGATTGGCCCAGCTTGAGGGCCTCGATCACTGTCCAGCGCCCGGTGCCTTTTTGGCCCGCGCGGTCGAGGATGACGTCGACCATGGGCCGGCCGGTGTCGGGGTCGGTGGCGGCGAGCACCTTGGCGGTGATCTCGGCGAGATACGATTGCAGCGGGCCGCCGTTCCATTCGTCGAACAGCGCGGCGATCTGGGCGGGGCTGCGGCCATCGGCGTTGCGCAGCAGCCCGTAGACCTCTGCGATCATCTGCATGTCGGCGTATTCGATGCCGTTGTGCACGGTCTTGACGAAATGGCCTGCTCCGTCGGGGCCGAGATGCGCGGCGCAGGGCGCGTCCTGGTATTTGGCGGCGATGGCCTCGACGATATCGGCGATCTCGGCATAGGCCTCGGGCGCACCGCCGACCATGATCGAGGGCCCGTGTCGGGCGCCTTCCTCGCCGCCGGATACGCCCATGCCGATGAACCGAAAGCCCGCGTCCTTGAGCTGGGCTTCGCGCCGGCGGGTGTCGTTGAAATCGGCGTTGCCGGCATCGATCAGGATGTCGCCCAGGTCGAGATGCGGTTTCAAGGCGTCGATGGTGGCGTCGACCGGCCCGCCTGCCTTGACCATGATGATGATCGCCCGGGGCGGGGTCAGCGCGGCGGCGAGCGCGGCGGGGGTTTCGGCAGCGACGAGGCTGGCGGCGAGGTCTCCCGCGGCGCCGATGAAGTCGGCAATCGCGCTGGTGGTGCGGTTGTGGACGGCGACTGGAAAACCCCTTTCGGCGATGTTGAGCGCCAGGTTCGCCCCCATCACGCCCAATCCGATCAGCCCGATCCGCGCCTTGGCCATGGTGGTCTCCGTCCCTCGTCCGTTAGGGCTAACGTACCGCCTGCATTGACGGGATCAAGCGGCAACCGTCAGGCCGGTCCATGCATCGCAAGGCTGGTCGGGCCGGTCCTCAGGTGCCGAGGCTCCAGCGCATGATGGCCTTTTGCGCGTGCAGACGGTTTTCGGCCTCGTCGAAGACGACCGAATGCGGGCCGTCCATCACCTCCGACGTGGCCTCTTCGTCGCGGTGGGCGGGCAGGCAGTGCATGAAGAGCGCGTCGTCCTTGGCCTGAGCCATCAGTTCGGCATTGACCTGGTAGCCGCGCAGCTGGTTGTGGCGGCGTTCGCGCGCCGAAACCGGGTCGTGCATCGAGACCCAGGTGTCGGTGACCACGAGGTCGGCGCCCTGTACCGCCTCGGCCGGATCGCGGACGGTGCGGTAGAGGCCGTCGAGCGCAGGCTCGGGGTCGAGCGGCTCGGGCCCGGTGAAGGTGAGGTCGAAGTCGAACTGCTGTGCGGCATGGGCGAAGCTGGCGAAGGTGTTGTTGCCGTCGCCGGACCAGACCACCTTGGCGCCTTGGATCGGGCCGCGATGTTCCTCGAAGGTCATCACGTCGGCCATGATCTGGCAGGGATGCGAGCGGTTGGTGAGCCCGTTGATCACCGGCACGTCGGCATGTTCGGCCATCTCCAGAAGCGTCGCTTCCTCGAAGGTGCGGATCATGATCAGGTCGACGTAGCGCGACATCACGCGGGCGGTGTCGGCGATGGTCTCGCCGTGGCCAAGCTGCATGTCGGTGCCCGACAGCACCATGGTCTGGCCGCCCATCTGCCGCACGCCGAGGTCGAAGGAGACGCGGGTGCGCGTCGAGGGTTTTTCGAAGATCAGCGCGACCATTCGGTCGGCGAGCGGCTGGTCGGCGTCGGGCGTGCCTTTGGGCTGGCCGTCGCGGGCCTGCTTCATCGCACGCGCGTGGTCAACGATGTGGCGCAGATCGGGTTTGGGTGTCTTGTGGATGTCGAGAAAGTGGTTCATGTCATGTCGCTTGTTTGCGGGCCTGCGTGGGGCTCTGCCCCACACCCCGAGATATTTTCAGCCAGATGAAGGCGCCAGGGTGAGGATTTGTACCGTCTCACCGGTTTCGCATCGTCGCTGGGCGTGCGGTTGGAAGCCGGCGGCGCGGTACATGGCGAGGCCGCGGGGGTTGGTCAGGCGGGGGTCGGTGGCCACCAGCGGCGCGCCGGCGGTCAACAGGCGGTCGGCGTATTGGCGGACATAGCGCTTGGCGTGGCCCTGGCCGAGGTGACTGGGCTCGCCCAAGAGCGTGTCGATGGCGCGGGTGCCAGTGGGCAGGTCGCGATAATGCGCCTCGGTCACGGCATCCCAGTCCTGGATATAGCCGATGGGCGTGTCGGCGTGGACGATGTGCATCTTGCAGTCGCCGCCGTCGATCTCTTGCTCGATCAGCGCGATCTCGTCGTCGGGCTCGCCCCAGGTGTCCGCCACGTGGGGTTCGGCCAGCCAGCGGCGCAGAAGCGGATAGTCGGCGCGGGTCACTTCGACGAACCGATACTCAGGCCGCGGCATCTTGGGCGACGGCGGTGGCGGCGGCGTCGAGGCGGGCGACGGCCTCGGCGATCTCGTCCTCGGTGATGGTGAGCGGGGGCAGCACGCGCACGGTGTTCTCGGCGGCGGGCACGGTCAGGACGTGTTGCGCATAACCGGCGGCGACCACATCGGTGTTGGGCACCTTACAGACGAGACCCAGCATCAGCCCGGCGCCGCGGACCTGGTCGAAGACGTCCGGATGCGCGGCGACGAGGCCTTCGAGCCTTTGGCGCAGAAGCCCGGCCTTGCGGTTTACCTCGTCCAGGAAGTCGGGATCCGAGACGATCCGAGTCACGGCAAGGCCGACGGCACAGCCCAGCGGATTGCCGCCATAGGTGGAGCCGTGGGTGCCCGCCGTCATGCCGCTGGCGGCGTCTTCGGTGGCGAGCACCGCGCCCAGGGGGAAGCCGCCGCCGATACCCTTGGCGACCATCATGATGTCAGGCGTCACCCCGGCCCATTCGTGGGCGAAGAGCCGTCCGGTCCGGCCCATGCCGCATTGCACCTCGTCGAGGATCAGCAGGATCCCGTGTTCGTCGCAAAGATCGCGCAGCCCCTTCAGGCACTGGTCGGGCAGCGGCACGATGCCGCCTTCGCCCTGCACAGGCTCGATCAAGATCGCGGCGACCTTGTCGTTGATCGCCGCGTAAAGCGCGTCGTGATCGCCCCAGCCGAGATGGATGAATCCGGGCAACAAGGGCCCGAAACCCTTGGTCATCTTCTCGGACCCCGCCGCGGCGATGCCGGCGGAGGACCGGCCATGGAAGCTGCCCGAAAACGTCAGGATGTCGGTGCGGTCGGGCCGGTCTTTATCGTGCCAGTACTTGCGGGCCATCTTGACGGCCAGTTCGCAGGCTTCGGTGCCGGAATTGGTGAAAAAGACCGTGTCGGCGAAGGTCTTGTCGACCAGCAGATCGGCCAGCGCCTGCTGATTGGGGATCTCGTAGAGGTTCGAGACGTGCCAAAGCCGTGCGGCCTGGTCGGTGATCGCCTGGACCAGGGCGGGGTTTGCATGGCCGAGGGCGTTGACCGCAATGCCGGCGCCGAGATCGAGATATCGCGTGCCGTCCTCGGTCGTCAGCCAGGTGCCGTCGCCTTCGACGAAGGCCAGCGGCGCGCGGTTATAGGTCGGCAGAACGGACGGGATCATCGGAGGGGTCCTTGTGCGGAAGAAGCCTAGGGGTGCCGGATCGGCGGTGGGCTGTCAATGATGGGGTGCGCGGGGTGTGCGCAGGCGAGCAGGGCCGGACGGATCAGCGTCGGCGTCGGATCGGCAGGGGGCGGATGCGCGTGCTCATGGCGTGCTGTTAGACGACGGGGGGCGGAAAGGAAAGCGTTTTCGGATGAGCTTCCGGCGTGCCGCGCGCCCGGGTCGAGAGCGGCGGGCCGTGTCGGAAACAGGCATGGCGGGTCTTGGCCTGGAGGGGACGTTGGAGAAGCTCGAAAAATTGAGTGCATCCACCGCTCAAGCGTCGCCCGGGGCGTCAGCCCCGGATCGCGCCCAGCCCCGCCCCCCAGGGCGGGCGCGATGCGTTGAGAGGTCTGAATTCATTTCAACATTTGGTCTTAGAGGCGACCACGGCGTAGGCTGCGAGGCGCCCACTCTCGGGGCCGGGCGCGATCCTTTCGAGGCCTGGAGAGGTCATTCTTCTTAGCAAATCGACTGTCCACTTCAGGCCAACGCCCGACCATGTGCGTCGACCGGCCGCGTCTCGCCCTACACGCTGCGCGCCGCTTCGACCATGTTCCCGAGCTTCCGCATCGCCAGGTCGCGGCCCAAAAACCCCAGCCCGCAGTCCGGCGCGGCGAGCAGGCGCTCGGCGGGTACGTTCCGCAGCACCTCCAACATCCGGGCGCGGATTTCGTCGACCGTCTCGACCCGCGACGAGGCGACGGTGACGAAACCGACGATCAGCGCCGAGCGGTCGAAGAGGCCGAACAGCTCGGGCGGGTTGTGGCGGTGCGCGTCCTCGATCGAGATCTGGTCGACCACGCCGTCGAGCCCCTTGGCGATCCGCACATAGGCCTGCGGGTCAGCCTTGGGATAGTCGGTGTCGTCGAGCCGGTTGGGATAGCCACAGCACATGTGCATGACGCGGGTGACCTCGCCCGGCACGCCGTTGAAACAGGCGGCCAGGGTGTCGATGCCGTAGGCCAAAGCGGCGTCGGGCTTGCGGGCGAAGATCGGCTCGTCGATCTGGATGTGGCGGCAACCGGCGGCGGCCAGGGCGCGCACCTCGTGGTTCAGCGCAGCGGCGAGGTCGGCGGCAAGCCGTTCGGGGTCGCCGTAGCATTCGTCCGCCGTGGTGTCCGAGATCGTCAGCGGCCCCGGCAGGGTCATCTTGACCGGCCGGTCCGAGGCCGCCTGCGCCACCTGCCAGTCGCGCACCAGGACGCTGTCGCCGCGAGCGCGAACGGGGGCGCGGATCGCCGGTAGATCGGCCTCGTAGGCGCCGTTGCGCAGCACCCGATGCGCGAGATTGTCGAAATCGAAGCCGTCGAAATGCCGGCACTGGTAGTGGATGTAGTTTTCCCGCCGCACCTCGCCGTCGGTGGGAATATCGATGCCGCAGGCGATCTGGTCGGCGACGACCTCGGCGGTGGCGCGATCCAGCTCGGCCTGGATTTCGGGGCGCTCGGTCCAGGTCTTCAGCACCCGCTCGTTGTAGTCCGCGACGTCGTGGCCGACCTGGAACCAGTCGGTGATCGGCACGTAAGCGGGTTTCGGATAGGCGCCGAGGCAGGTGGTTCGAAGCGGCATCAGGGCCTCCCACTGATAGGTGCAGGTCTGCCCCATCGACCCAGGGCGAGGCAATCGTTTATCGCACGGCATCGCGACAATCCGGTTGCGCCCAGGCCGGGTTCTGCGCAAGTGCGCGCCCATGTTCACGCCGCGCCCGCAGAACCCAGCCCTGGCGATCGCGCTGATGCTGCTGGCGACAGTGTTCATCGCCGCGACGACGCTCTTGGCCAAGGCGCTTGGAACCGGACGGCTGGGGCCCGACCTGCACCCGCTGCAGATTAGCCAGGGCCGGTTTCTGTTCGGCTTCCTGGCGGTGAGCCTGGCCACGCTGGCGCTGCGGCCGCGGTTCCACCGCCCGCTCTGGCCGCTTCACGTGGTGCGCTCGGTCTTCGGCTGGGGCGGGGTGACGCTGATGTTCGCCGCCGTGGCCTTCATCCCGCTGAGCGACGCCACCGCGATCAGCTTCCTCAACCCGGTCTTCGCGATGATCCTGGCGATCCTGTTTCTGGGCGAACGGGTGGGGCCGGTGCGGTGGTCGGCGGCGGCGATCGCATTCGTCGGCGCGCTGATCCTGCTGAGGCCTGGGCCCGCGAGCTTTCAGCCCGCGGCGCTGCTTGCGCTGGCGGCGGCGGTGGTCATGGTGGCCGAGATCGCCTGCGTCAAGCGGCTGTCGGGACGCGAGGGACCGTTCCAGATCCTCTTGATCAACAACGCGATCGGGCTGAGCGTCGCCAGCCTCGCCGCATACTGGGTCTGGCAGATGCCGACCGGGCCGCAATGGGCGGCGCTGGCGGGGATCGGGGTGCTGATGGCCGCGGCGCAGGCCTGCTACGTCAACGCGGTGGCGCGCGCCGATGCCAGCCTGGTGGTGCCGTTCAGCTATGCCACGCTGGTCTTCGCCGCGCTCTACGATCTGGCGGTGTTCGGCGTGGTGCCCGATGCGGTCTCGGTCGCCGGCGCGCTGGTGATCGTGGCCGGTGGAGCGCTCTTGGCCTGGCGCGAGGGACGCCTCAGGCCTTGAGCCTAAAGCCGCGCTTGAACCAGAACCAGCAGAGCCACAGCACCAGTCCGGTGGCGGTGCCGACGACGGCCAGGCCCAACCAGGGCGAGCTGTCCGAGGCACCGATCATTCCGTACCTGGCGCCGTCGATCAGGTAGAAGACCGGGTTCAGGTGCGTCAGCGTCTGCATCGCCGGCGGTAGGGTCTCGATCGAATAGAACGTGCCCGACAGGAACGCCAGCGGCGTGACGATGAAGTTGGTGATCGCCGCCATGTGGTCGAACTTCTGCGCCAGGATCGCCGCGACGATGCCCAAGGCTCCCAGGAACGCTGCGCCGAACAGGACGAAGGCGATCAACCAGAGCGGATGCGCCACACTCGCTCCGATGACCACGACCATGGCGACCAGCACCACCGCCGCCACCACCGCGCCACGCCCGATCGGCCCGGCCATGTAGCCAATCACGAGTTCCAAGGGCGACAAGGGCGGCATCAGGGTGTCGACGATGTTGCCCTGGACCTTCGAAATCATGATCGACGACGAGGTGTTGGCGAATGCGTTCTGGATCACGGTCATCATCAGGATGCCCGGCGCCAGGAACTGGACGAAGGGCACCCCCATCACCGCGCCGCGGCTTGGCCCGATTGCCAGCGCGAAAACCGCTAGAAACAGCCCCGCGGTGATCAGCGGCGCCAGGATGGTCTGGGTCCAGACGCTGAGGAACCGGCGCACCTCGCGCGCGGCCAGCGTCGCCAGCCCCAGCCAGTTCACCCGGCCGAACCGCCGGACCCCCATATCCATCGTTTGTGCCATGCCTTGTCGCTCCCCGGTGCCGGCCGCGCGCTTGTATCCCGGCAGGAGCTGACTACAATAGGGGACTGACTGAAGAGACCAAAGCCCAGGATCCCGATCGCGCAAGCTGGCATCCTGGCGAAGTGAGCAATTGAGGAACGAGCCATGTCCTGGACCGACGAACGCGTCGAGCTTTTGAAGAAGATGTGGGGCGAAGGCCAAAGCGCCAGCCAGATCGCCAAAGAGCTGGGCGGTGTTACCCGCAATGCGGTGATTGGCAAGGTCCACCGGCTGGGGTTGTCGAACCGGGTGGGTGGCGCCCCGACGGCCACGGCGGCAAAGCCCGCCGCCAAGGAGAAAACCGCCGCCAAGGCCGAGCCGGCCGCCGCGACGCCTGCGGAGACGGACGCCGCCGAACCGGCGCAGGTGACCCCGATCTCGCGCAAGCCGATCATTCCCGCCGGCCAGCCTCTGCCGCCCCAGCCCTCGGCCAACGAGATCAGCCCCGAGGCCCTGGCCAATGTCCGCGAGATCGAGAAGAAAGCCAAGAAGATCAGCCTGATGGAGCTGACCGAGCGGACCTGCAAATGGCCGATCGGCGACCCGGCGACCGAAGATTTCTGGTTCTGTGGCCTCGCCGTCCAGCCCGGCAAGCCGTATTGCGAGGCGCATGTGGGCGTGGCCTTCCAGCCGATGAGCGCCCGCCGCGACCGCCGTCGCTGAACCGCCTCCAGCGGGCAACGCTGCGTTCTTTGTAGGCGACTCGATGCTGTCCAATTGGGCGGGTCGAGACCGATCTCGCCTGCGTTGGACACAGAGAATCAACCATAACCCGCCGCAGGATTAACGGGCTGTTAAACTGACTAGGAGATGATTTCGGTAGTCAATGGTGGAGTTCTTCGAATGCCCCAGACAGCTATGGCGGAGGCCCGCCGAATCCACAAAAGATGCTACTCGCCCGTCGATCTTGGTCTGCTCGATGCGCCGCCGGAACACAGCTACGATGCAATCACCCGGCTGGCGATGAAGCTCTTCAAAGTCCCGGTCTCGCTGATTTCGATCGTCGACGAGGACAATGACCGGCAATTCTTCAAAAGCCAGATCGGCCTGCCGGAACCCTGGGCGAGCATGCGGCAAACACCGCTCAGCCATTCCTTCTGCCAGCACGTTAAGGTCCGATGCGCGCCGTTGATCGTACGCTATGCGCCAAAGCACGACCTGGTCTGCAATAACCTCGCGATCCGGGATCTGAACGTGATCGGTTATCTCGGCGTGCCGATTCACGCGCCAGACCAGTCGCCGCTGGGCGCGCTTTGCGTCATCGACGGGCAAGAACGCGACTGGACCGACGAGGACGTCAGTCTGCTAGAGGACCTGGCCACCTGCGTCCGGGACGAAATTCTGTTGCGCTCGACGTTGAAGAAGAACCGGGCATTGTTCGGGCAACTGGAGGCGGCGCATGGCCGGGTCTGCCGGTACAATGCACTGCGCGAGTCGATCGTCATGGCGTTCATGGCGCCCGAACTGTCACCGGACGACCGGTTTCAGGCAATGCTACGCGCCGGCTGCACCGCGCTCGATCTGACGCATGGGGCGATCGCCCGGATCACTGGGTCGCGCGCCGAGATTGTGTTCGGTGTTCATCCGCGAGGCGCCAACGTCGAGACTGACGGTTTCGGCACCGGCCAGACGCTGTGCGGCGCGGTGGCCTGCGGCGAGGCGATCCAGCACAGCCACGACGTGCGCCATTCCGCCTTTGCCAAGAAGGCAAATGTCTTTGGCCACGTGCCGGGCTCGTTTGTGGCAGCGCCGATAGTGTTGAATGGGGTGCTCTATGGCGTTCTGGAGTTTTCCAGCCGGGCCGCCCGGAGTTCGCCCTGGGGCGAGGAAGAGCTGTCGATGGTAAGCATCATCGCGATGTTCGCCTCGGCGCA
This sequence comes from Rhodobacter sp., assembly GCA_030066215.1. Classification (GTDB taxonomy): domain Bacteria; phylum Pseudomonadota; class Alphaproteobacteria; order Rhodobacterales; family Rhodobacteraceae; genus JASJCA01. The sequence goes on from JASJCA010000028.1 coordinate 12,984, forward strand.
TCTGGCCCTTCACGGCGAGATTGCAGCGTTGAAACGGTCGGAAACGGCCTTGTTGGATCATCTGATGGACGCCAAACGCCACGCATCCGATGGAGTGGCGGCCGCAGGGGCGGAGCCACCGTAGCCCTAGGCCTGTGGCGCGTCGGTTGATCCGGTCCTTGGCGGAGATTTGATCGACGGTTTTGCGTGGAGCGCTCCTCTTTGGCGAGGTGGACAAGGCCCTTCGATGGGTCTTGAAGTGCCCCCAGTCGAAACGCGTCATTTGTAGCCGCCGCATGGCGGCTTCAGGCCAAGGGCCAACGGTGGGTCGCGCACAGTGGTCATTGCAGTCTGGCGCCTCGCCGCAGCGCAATGGAATTCTCACCAACCGCTTGCTTTGACCGCCGCCTCCGGCGTGTCCGCTATCCCTGATGTAAGCTCCGTGCATGAATTGCCCGGCACCTCGGTCCCGGCTCGTCTATTGCAGTTACCCGCACCGTCCACCCGACGTCGGAGCACGGGTCCGTCGTCTTTAGGCTTTCGTCTTCGAGCGTGCCGAAAGTGTATTGGGCGCCCGACCTGATCTCAGCACGCATACCGTTTTTGACAAGGCGGAGACCCGCCGGAAGGTCGCGTTCAACCACAATCTCGTCGCGCGCCGAACATGCGTGGATTGAGAGGATTTTTTGCCGCTCCGGCTCAGGGAAATATGGTCAATCGGTCCCGCTAAGAAGCTCCAGCAGGCCTTTGCGCGCCCGGTCCTCCAACTCTTGCTTCAATACGTCCTCGACATTGTCGAGGCTTTCCACCTCGACGCCCAATTCGTCCTTCAGCTTCTCGGTCACCGCGTCTTCGGCCTTCGCTTTAAGCTCATCGACCTCGTCGGCCAGCTCTTGTTTGGCAAGCGCTTCGAGGTCGAGGCGGAACTTCGGGTCCGCCCAAGGCCCCGTGATCAGGACCGGCACCTTGATCCCACTGTTGGTTTGACCTTCCAGCAGGGCCGCTGTGATCCCATAATCCAGGGTCTGGTTGCCAAGGCCGACCGCGCCGCTGCCGGACGCGTTCAGAAGCGGCGTGGTGAGGCGCAAGTCCTCATTGCGCAGGATCCCATTCTCGATGGTGAAGCTGCCGGTGACACTGTCGAAGATCGTTTTCTGCCCCTCGCCAATGTAAGACGCATCGAGGTTGCGCAGCATGCCGACCAAATCGAGCCCGCGAAGCTCGCCCTGCCCCAGCTGGACCGCACCGTCGCCCGAGAGTGAGTTCATCAGCGTTTGCATGTCGTCGCCCACGCCCAGAACGTTGATCGCGACGTCGCCCGAGGCCAGCAGGCGGTCGTAGCCCGCAAGTTGTTGCAGAAGCGACTGTAGCGCGAGGCCATCGCCCTTGAGGTTGGCGCGAGCCGATAGGCCGCCCCTGCTGTTAACCACGACAGACCCGGCGATCGCTCCGCCATAGGCGTTCAGCTGACGTATCTCGGTCACCGCCCGGCCGGCTTCGAGATTTGTCAAAATGCGGGTTCCGCCGAGCTGCGCGAGACCCAGGTCGATGCTGTCGGCGGCAAGCTTGATCTGCGCGTCGAGCGACTGGAGAGCGCTGACGTCGATCCGGTCGCGTGGCCATCCGGAGCCAGCTTGCCCCGCTCCGGCGTCTGCATCGCCACCTGCCAGAGCAGAGAAATCGAGCGCGCCGGCGCTTAGCTCGGCCGTGACCTGCGGCCGTTCGGCGAGTGCGATGTCCACTGCGCCGCTCAGCACGTTCTGGTCCAATCGGATGGTTCCATTGCGCAGCGTGATCCGTCCGGCTTCGGTCAAGGTTACGTCACCGGTCAGCCCGATGGCGCGGCCCAGCCCCGGCGGCAGGTCTGGCACTTCTAGACCCGCAAGACTGAAGACCGCGGCACGGTCGGAGATATCCGCGTCGACCTTGCCGCCGAAGGCGATGGGCTGCAGACCGGCCCGCCCGTCGAGTTCGATCTGCGACCCGCCCATCGCGACCTTGGCCGTGATCGGCACGGCGCCGTCCGACAGGAAGCCGGCGAATTCGGCGATGTCGGCGCGGAGTGACAGGCGTTGGCGGTTGACCGTGGCGGTCAGATCGATGTCGGCCGGACCAGTGAACGCGGGCAGACGCAGCGTGGCATCGAGGTCGCCGACGTCTGTTCGGGCCCCGGTCGCGTGGTCGAGATAGGTGATGCTGGCGTTGCTGACCACAGCACGGTCGAGCGACAGCATTGTCATGTCGGGTGCGGTGCCGGCGGAGGTGGTGCCCAGGATATCCCAGTTGGTGCGGCCGTCCGCGGCGGTTTCCAGCAGGATTTCGGGTGCGTCGGCCTCGATCCGCTGGATCTTGATATCGCGGCCGAAGAGCGCGGCCATATCGACGCCAATCGACAACCGCTCGGCCTGCAGCATCGGGCCGTTATCCGACCAGTCGGCATTGGCCACGGTGACGCGGCCTGTGGTGATGCCAAGCTCGGGCCAGAGCGTGGGCCGAATGTCGCCCTCCAGTGTCATCGCGCGGCCGGTCGCGGCCTGAAACTGATCGGTGGCGAGCTTGGCGATGCGGTCGGCGGGGAGAAGGAAGAGGGTGGCGACGGCGAGGCCGGCGAGGGCGAGTAGGCCGAAGAAAATCCGGAAAAGCCAGCGCATGGGTGGGGTCCTCTGCTCGGGTTGTTTTTCTTGGGATGATAGCAGGGAATTGCGCGGGCTCAAAGCGTGCGGTTGAGGGGAGATATCGGGCGAGCAACCCAGCTGGGGAGCAGGTTCAAGTTATTGATTTAAATATAATTTACGCAAACAGCACGTGTGGACGCCTGGGCGCATTGGTCCTAGTCCTTGCGACCGATCAGGCCGGTCAGGACGGCGGCAGCGACGGCGGTGATGATCCAGCCCGCCATTTGGATCGGAGCGCGAAGCCAGTAGCCGAGCCAGCCCAGCCAGCCCCGATCCTTCGACGGCGCCCAGGCGGCCTCTTGCCCCAGCGCGTCCAGGGGGATGAACAGGTCGAGCCCGTAAAGCGTGGCGCTGAAGGTCTCGTAGTCTTGATAGGAGGCGGTCTGCTCCCATGCGCGCAGCGGGTGGATACATTCGGCAGTGCACGCGTCGAAGGCCTTCACCCCGGCCACCCAATCTGCCGAGGTCAGGACCACGTCGGAATTCGGCGCCATTTGCCCGGCGTGGTAGGACGCGCCGTAGAGACCCGCGCCGAAGACCCAGATGCCAACCACCCATAAAAGTGCGCGGGCGGGGGCGTGACCGTAGCCAAAGACCCAGCGAAAGAAGAAACCCCAAATCCGCCCAAGGTCAGCGAGGGTCGAATACAGCCCAGCCGACCAACTTCCATCAACTTGTGCACGGGCGCGACGCCAAGCCGCTTTGCGCAGTTTGTGTTCACGAACGACAAGCGTTCGAGCCGCCCCGCTGCGATTGCCCTGCGCATCAAGAACCTTGGCGAGTTGGGTGTAGGGCTGTGGATCAAAATCGTCAGTGTAAGCACCAGGAATCCAAGGCGGTGGGCGTTTCAGTTTGATGCCTCGAACCTCTACCTCTTCGCCGACCGCCGGAGAGACGAGGCGCTCATTCTTGCGTTCGAGGATTTTGAGTCTCTGCCGCAGTGCCATTCCACTTTCGAGCCTATCAAAGCGGAAACCGGTCAGGATTGGGGTTGTGACCTTGCCCCAGCTGTAAGAGTCGTCGCGCAGGACGCTGGCCTTGGTTTCGGTTAGATCGAAGGTACCAACCTGGCCTTGCACCCCCTGCCAGAAAAGCCCTTCGCCGATCCGTGCGGATTCGAGGTCCACGTCACCTTCAATTTCGGCACCGAGGAACTGCAAATTACCACCGATCTTGGCACGGACGAATTCGAGCCGACCAGAGACATAGGAAGTGCGTGCTTGACCATCAGCCCGAAAGAACACGTCGGTACCAATCGAAAGAGCATCTGCGTGCAGTGCCACTGCATCTTCCTGCACCTCGATATGCCCGCCTATGCAGGCAAGCTGTCCTTTGATCTTTGCGCCCCTTAGGTTTATGGACCCAGTCGCACGGAACCCTTCGGCGAGAAACACATCTGCTTCGACCGTGAGTGCGTCTCCATCCAGTGCAATTCCATCGGGAAAAACTTCGAAACGTCCACCAATACAAGCAAGTTGCCCGCCAATTTGGGCACCAACGAGGTTGACCTGACCCGTCGCATGAAAACTATTCGCCAAGAATACGTCTGTACCAACTGTCAAGGCATTGCCATTAAGAGCCACACCGTCCAAGAGCGCTTCAAATCGCCCGCCGACGCAGGTGAGTTGACCGCCGATCCGAGCGCGCCCCAAATCGACCATTCCGCTCGCATGGAAGCCCTCATTCAATAGCACTGAACCCGCTACAGATAGCGAGTCCCCATCCAATGCCACCCCTCCCGCTGCCCCATCGAATCGGCCACCTTTGCAGGAAAGCTGGCCGCCGATCCGGACACCGCCGAGATTAACAAGGCCAGCACAATGGAAACCGTCACTTAGGTGCACTGACGTATCAGTTACGAGGCGGTGCAGGTTTAGCCCGGCATGGCAGCGGCTGCCTTTTAGGTAAAGGCCCCCAAGCCGGGCGCCTTGAAGCACAGGTCTATCGGCGAAATTGGAGCCGAAAAGCCTCAGGTCGAGTCGTGTCTCGCAGCCCTCGAAATCCAGTTCTCCGTCGATCCAGGCCCCCATCACGCGGATGCCCTTGGGGTGCGGTCGTTGTTTGTCGCAGCCACCGAGCAACAGGTAGCGGATCAGGCCGGCGCGGATGCTTGTTGCCTCGCTGAGTTCCTCGGGGACCTCGTCGCCCAGGATCACCGGCTCGCCGGTTTTGCAGGCGGCGAGGAGTTTGCGTTCGGCCTCGGTCTGGGGAGGACCGGCCATGACCTCTTCGAACGAAGGCCTGTAGGTTGCAACTGTGCCGCGGCTTTCCATCGGGGCGACTATGGCGCGGGGGTGCGGGGCGGGCAACGGGGTTTCCCCAGGGCGCGGGATCGCCTATTTGCCCGGGATGACGTCCAACCCGCCCGATCTGCGCCCCGACATCGCCCACAGCGTGATCCGCGAGGTCCGGCGCGAGGGGCAGCCGACGGTGGGGATGGTCTCGTTGGGGTGTCCAAAGGCGCTGGTGGACTCCGAGCGGATTCTGACGCGGCTGCGGGCCGAGGGGTACGGGATTTCGCCGGATTATGCAGGCGCGGATGCGGTGATCGTGAACACCTGCGGGTTTCTGGACACGGCGAAGGCCGAGAGCCTGGAAGCGATTGGCGAGGCGCTCAACGAAAACGGCCGGGTGATCGTGACCGGGTGTCTGGGGGCGGAGCCGGAGTATATCACCGGGGCGCATCCGAAGGTGCTCGCGGTGACGGGGCCGCAGCAGTACGAGCAGGTGCTGGACGCGGTGCATGACGCGGTGCCGCCCGATCCCGATCCGTTCGTCGATTTGCTACCAGCGAGCGGGGTCAAGCTGACGCCGCGGCATTACAGCTATCTGAAGATCTCCGAGGGCTGCAATCACAAGTGCAAGTTCTGCGTTATTCCGGACATGCGCGGGCGGCTCACATCGCGACCGGCCCATGCGGTGCTGCGCGAGGCGGAGCGGCTGGTGGAGGCGGGCGTCAAGGAGCTCTTGGTCATCAGCCAGGACACCTCGGCCTATGGGGTGGATCTCCGGCATGCCGAAGACCGCGGGCACCGGGCGCATATCGTGGATTTGGCGCGGGATCTGGGTGGCTTGGGCGCGTGGGTGCGACTGCATTACGTCTACCCCTATCCGCATGTCCGGGACCTGGTGCCGCTGATGGCCGATGGCCTAGTGCTGCCTTATCTGGACATCCCGTTTCAGCATGCCGATCCGGGGGTTCTGCGGCGGATGGCGCGGCCGGCGGCGGCGGCGAAGACGTTGGATGAGATTGCGGCGTGGCGGGCTGTCTGCCCCGATTTGGCTCTGCGGTCGACGTTTATCGTGGGCTATCCGGGGGAGACCGAGGCGGAGTTCCGGGTGCTGCTGGAGTGGCTGGAGGAGGCGCAGCTCGATCGCGTCGGGTGCTTCAAATACGAGGACGTGAAGGGCGCGCGGTCGAATGTGTTGCCGGATCATGTTCCGGAAGAGGTGAAGGAAGAGCGCTGGCAGCGGTTCATGGCGGCGGCGCAGGCGATCTCTGCCGGCAAGCTGGCGGCGAAGGTTGGGCAGCGGATCGAGGTGATCGTGGACGCGGTGGATGCCGAGGCGGCTGTCTGCCGGACCACAGCGGACGCGCCGGAGATCGACGGGAATTTGTTCGTGGATGAAGGGTTCGAGGGGTTGACGGCGGGGGACGTGGTGACGGTCGAGGTGGAGGAGGCCTCGGAGTACGATTTGTGGGGGTCGCGGATCAATACCATCTAATTGATTTCTACGGAAAAGGATGTACTCGAAAGCTTGGCCTCTCGAATGTGCAGATTCGGGATGTCTGACGCATTCACAATGCTCTGAATCCGGTCTCGATCTTTCTCTGGCATTCGCGGCGCCACGATAATTGATGCCAAACCCTGCCTGTCAAACTCTAGTCCACGATGATGCCTTGAATTGTAGACAATTCTGATTTCATTCTCGTATGCCCACTCATTAGCCTTCGTGAAAAAGTGGATTTTCTCACTTTCGATCTGCCTCAATCGAGATGATGAGGTCGTTCTTTGGTCTTTTTCGGCTTGTAGGTGAAGAGCCAGGCTCAGGGGATACACCGGGCGGAAACTCGAGTATTCCACATATCCCGACAGACCGCGAGATCGAGGGAATGATCTACCCAAAAAATGAATACATGCGCCCCGGTAGCTATTTGCATAATGAGACCACAACAAAGGCGAGTCGAATCTCTCGCAGAATGAAATAATCCTATAATCCTTCCTCACCGAGTTTAGATATCTCTCTGCGGACTTGCGATGTGTTTCCAGGTCATTCGCGTCAATCGGCTTTGCTTTGGGATTTCTGCGGTTCCGGATCTTTTCTGCAAATCCCCCCAAACCGTAGATTCTCTGCACAACGCTCGGACGAAGGTCGTCGAAGACATGAGGCTCCATTTCAAATGGATCATTAAGGCTTTGCGAGGTTGCGCCGCGGAGAATTCCCGTGGTTATCGTCTCTGCAAAGTACTCCCAAGACTTTTTCGTGTTTAGGCTGACGTACTTGAACATAGACTGCGATTGAGTCGGGCGACGAACCGAAATCCCTTCACGCAAGGCAGAGATTTCTTCATCCATCCACGTCTCAGCGTTGGTGTCCATTAGCGATCTCCTTTGCGGCCTTCACTAAACACATGCAGTTTCAGCAATCGTACTGACTGAGCCGAGGGAGTATTTCAGCACTACGGCTCCGGCACCCTGAGCAGGACCCAGTCGCGGAACCGTTTCACCTCCACCGCGCTCACGTCGAAGATGAAGAGTTGCAGCACGGCGGGGTCGTTGGGGCAGGCGACGAGGTCGGAGTCGGGAGCCATCAAAGGCGTGGTGTCGCGGCCGGGGGCGACTTCGCGGCAAGGGTCGTTGGGCTCGCGGTAGGGGCCGAGGAGCGGGATCTCGAAAGTCTCGACGGCACAGGCGGCGAGCGCAAGAACGATGGCGAGAGGGGCGCGTTTCACGGGATCGGAACCGAGTAGACGACCCAGCCGTCGGTGCGCGCCACCTCGGTGGAATTGCTGTCGATGGCAAAGCGGCCACGGCCTTCGTAGTCGACCGGACAGGCGACGAGGTCGGCCTGATCGTCGAGAAACGGCGCGGTGAGGGCGGTCTCGCCCACCCGACGGCAGGGGTCATTGGCGAAGCGGTAGGCTCCGCCGAAGCGGAGTTCGGACACCTCGGGCGGGGACGAACTGCCGGTTGTCTGGCCGGCCGGAGGGGCGGTGCAGGCGGCCGCCGTGGCCAGGGCGGCAAGGGCGATCAGGCGGATCATCGGCTAAATCTCCGGATGAATGGCGGCAGTCTAGCGCAGGTCTCTCTGGCTTAGAAGGGATGGTTCGGCGGGGCCGCCGATGGGTAGAGAGTCTCGGCGCCAACCCGGCCTGGCGCTTCGACTTTGGCGTCTCACCTCAGCCAACCAAAATGATCAGCCAAACCAGGCCGGCAGCGATTGCCGTCACGGCAACTGCGGCGCTGCCGATGTCCTTGGCCTTTTTCGACAAGTGATGATCGACATAGGAGATCCGGTTGACGGTCTCTTCGATGGCGGTGTTGAGCAGTTCTGCGACCAGGATCAGAAGTCCGAAGCCGATGATCAGGGCCCGTTCGACGGGACTAAGGTCGAGCGCCAGGGCCAGCAGGATCGACAGAGCATTGGCCAAAGTCCATTGCCGCAGGGTCTTCTCGGTCTCCCACGCCGCCCACCAGCCCTGCCATGACCAGACCACGGTCATCTTCAAACGGTGGGCTTCGGATTTCACGAACTCGATCATCGCCATCCTCCCTGCGGGAAGGCTAGCGTATCGCAATTGTCAGAGGAAAGACCTAGCCGCGCAGCCGGGCGAAGGCGGTGCGGTTGGCGCAGATTTCAGGCGCGCTGCCATCGGCCTCGCCAGTCCGAACCCAAACGGCACAGGCCTCGGCCCATGTACACCGGGCGCAGGTTTCGACCAAATCACCGTAGTCCTGCCGAGTGATCCTGCGGTCAAAAAGCGCCGCGGCGATGTTGATGCCCAAAGCGCGGGCCATCTCGAGCGTGCGCCAATGCGGCCGGGACGTATCGCGTGTGACCATCAATGCTTCCTCTCGACTTGGTGCCGGGTGCCGGACGATCCGGAGCCCGGATGCGGCTATCCCCGCAAGGCCTGCAGTTCTTCTCGGTTCAGGCAATAGTCCGGAGCCGCCGTTGCGCCGGTGGCGTGATCGACCATCCAGAGAATGCAGTCGTCGGACTTGGCGCAGCTGCGGCAGCGGGCGACCATGTCGTCTAGACCGGCTTGGTTGAGCCGTCCGTCGGCGAGCGCGGCCGTCGGGGTCACCCCCAGCTTGTCGGCCATGCCGTGCATCAGGCAGGCGGTTCGGGCCGCTTCGATCCAGTCCGGCATGGGCTATCCTCTGATCGCGATGTCGTTGAGCCGAGGCAGCGCCGGGCAGAAGACCGGGGCCTCGCCCGCGGCGGCCTTGCGGCTGGCCATCCAGGCGGTGCATTCGGTGGCGTGGCCGCAGGCCTGGCATTCGGCGACCAACATCGCGTAACCGTTGCGGTCGAGCCGGCCGTCGGCCAGCGCCTCTGTCAAGTTGAGGCCCAAGGCGCGGGCGACGCCTTGGGTGCGCCAGAAATGCTGGTCCTGGCCGCCGAAGAACATCATCGGCCCGGCCTAACCCGCAGCCAGCCGCTGCAGCAGCGCGGTATTGCGGCAGTAGCTTGGCGGAGCGCCAGCGCCGTCTGAATGGGCGTCAAGCCATTGCCTGCAAGCTTCGGCTTCGTCGCAGCCGAGGCAACTGAAGATCGCAGTGCGCAGATCGTGTTCCTGCACACGCCCCTCGATCGCAGCGGCGGGCAGGTCAGCGTCAACGGTCTCTGCCATACGGGTGAAGAGGTCGGCATGGCGCCGAATCTTGGGAAAAAGCTGCATCTCCGCGTCTCCTTCGCACTCCCCCTTTGCGCAACTCAACAAAGACCGGCGCTTGGCGCCTTGATCTTGGTCAAATCAGCGCAAAGACTCGGCGGTGCGACGGACGATATCTATGCGCTGCGCGTTGGGTGGGTGGGTCCCGAGGAAGACGTTGCCCGGGTCTGGCGCGCGGGTGAAGTATGCTGAACCGACGACCGGGTCATAGCCCGCGCGGGCGGTGATCACGGTGCCGAGGGCGTCGGCCTCGAGCTCGAACTCCTTCGAAAAAGCGCGGGCGCCGACGGTGGCGCCGACATCCTGCGCCTGCCGGATGGCCGCGCCCTCGGCGCCGCCTGCCGAGGCCAGGATGCCCGCGAGAATAGCGCCGGCTACGGCGCTTTGCTGTTGTCGCGGCAGGTGGCCGCGGATGTGGTGGGCGGCTTCGTGGCCGAGGACGAAAGCAATTTCGTCGCGGTTGCGCATATTTGCGATCAGCGCGACGGTCAGAACGATCACCGGACGACCGGCCCGGTCGACGGTCTGGAAGGCGTTCGGCGGCTGGCGTGGGCTGGTGTCGACGGTGATCAGGAAATCACAGTTCTGGCCGGGAACTTCGCGCCGGCAGACGCGTTCGGCGACCGGTTCCACGTCGCGGACCACGGTGGTGAAGTTCGTGACGGCGACCTCGGGCGGCGGCAAAGCCCCGGAAGGGCCAGCTGGCCGGGGCGATGGCGGGGCCACGGTACAGGCCGCCAGGCTAAGGCTTGCGAGGAAGGCTATGGCGGTGGCGCGCATCGCGTGGGGTCCTTGGAGGTTCGGGAAGGACTGTAGCAAAGCCGGCTGCGGCGACCAGTCGCGATTTCGTGGGCCGCGATGCAGTGGGCGGCAAGCTGCCCGGACCTAAATCAAGGTGATGACCGGACAACCCGACAACACCACCGTCATCTACAACGGAAATTGCCCGATTTGCTCGCGCGAGATCGAGGGCTACCGGCGCTATTCGCGCGCGCGCGGGCTGGCCGTGCAGTTCGACGATTTGAACGCAACGGACCTCAGTCGTTGGGGCCTGACGCCGGACCAGGCGGCACGGCGGCTCTATGTGGAAAAGGATGGCCGGCTCTACGACGGCGTGGCGGCATTTGCGGTTCTTTGGGCCGCGATGCCGCGGTTCAGGCTGTTGGCATGGCTGGTGCGGCTGCCAGTCGTCGGGTGGTTGGCAGCGATGCTTTACGACTGGGTGCTGGCGCCGGCGCTCTACCGGATGCACCGACGGCGGGAGGCAAAAGCGATGGCGCGCGCGCCGTCGCCGTAGGCTGGCCGGAAAACCCGCTTGCGTCGGCGGGCAGGCGGCTTAGGGTCGCCGCCATGTTTACCATCGAGCATGATTTCGACGCGACCGTGGTGACGCTGGTCGACGAGGGCAAGACGCATCTGCAGGAGGATGTGATCGTCAACGCGTTCGAAGATTGCGTGACGGTCGAACAGCTGAACCCGCGGACCGAGAAGGTCGAGAAGGTGACGTTGTCGATGGCGCAGCTGCGCGATTTACGCGCCGCGCTGAACCTGCCCGAGGGGATCTACCGGCTGCGGCCTGCCGGGGAGCAGTCCGGGACAAGCTGATTGCGGCGGCGGATGTCCGGCGGCATCCTGGCGGCAATCCGCGAGGGAGGGCGCGATGCAGCTGAGACACCGGGATTGGGTTCCGCCCGAAAGCGAGGCGCTAGTGGGCCGGATCGCTGCGCGAACCGCGGGCGAGGCCAGTGCGGCGATTGCGGCGCGGATCGATGCGCTGGCGGAAAAGAACCGCGAGATCCACGTGCGCGAGTGTTTCAACCTCAACCCGGCGACCAATGTGATGAACCCGCGCGCCGAGGCGCTGTTGTCGGCGGGGCTGGGGTCGCGTCCGTCGCTGGGCTATCCGGGCGACAAGTACGAGATGGGCCTGGAAGCGGTCGAGGAGATCGAGGTAATCGCGGCCGAGCTTTGCGCCGAGGTGTTCGGGGCAGGGTTCGCCGAGATCCGGGTGCCGTCGGGGGCGATCGCCAATCTCTACGGCTTCATGGCGGTCTGCCGGCCGGGCGACACGATCATCGCGCCGCCCGCCTCGATCGGCGGGCATGTGACGCACCAATTGGCGGGCTGCGCCGGGCTGTATGGGCTGCACACGGTGGCCGCGCCTGTGGATGCGGACGGTTACACGGTAGATCTCGATGGGTTGGCGGAGTTGGCGCGCGAGGTGCGGCCAAAGCTGATCACCATCGGCGCAAGTCTAAACCTGTTCGAACATCCCGTGGCCGGGGTGCGGGCGATCGCCGACGAAGTGGGCGCCAAGGTGCTGTTCGACGCGGCGCATCAATGCGGGGTGATCGCGGGCGGCGCGTGGACCAACCCGCTGGCCGAGGGCGCGCATCTGATGACGATGTCGACCTACAAATCGCTGGGCGGGCCGCCCGCCGGGCTGATCGTGACGAACGACGCGGGTTTGGCGGAGCGGCTGGACGCCATCGCATTTCCGGGCATGACGGCAAATTTCGACGCCGCGAAATCGGCGGCGCTGGCGGTGACGATGCTGGATTGGCGCGAGCATGGCGCGGATTATGCGGCGCGGATGATCGCGATGGCGCGGGCACTGGCCGAGGCATTGGACGCCGCGGGCCTGCCGATTTTCGCCAAAGCGCGCGGATTCACCCGGTCCCACCAGTTCGCGGTCGAGGCGGCCGGGTTCGGCGGGGGGCAAGCCGCTTCGAAGCGGCTTCGGCGCGCGGGGCTTTTGGCCTGCGGGATAGGTCTACCGCTGCCAGATGTGCCGGGCGACATGAACGGGCTGCGGATCGGCACGCCGGAATTGGTGCGCTGGGGCGTGACGGAGGCGGATGTGCCCGAGCTCGCCGCGCTGATCGCCGCGGCGCTGCGGTCGAACCGGCCGGAGGACCTCGCCGGGCGGACTCGCGCGCTGCGCGCGCGGTTTGACCAGTTGCACTACGTGCTCTGAGGCGCGGGCCGGCAAGAGTTTTCGAAAACTCTTGGCAAAAGTCTTCGAGGACTTTTGTGCGCGCCCGGGGTCACCGCCGCGGCTTCGACCGCCAGCTGTCGAGCCAGCGGCCGACACGGCCCTTGGTGTTGCTCGCGCGATCCTCGACCCGGTCCCAGGCCTCGCCCGCATCGGCTAGCGCCGGATCGATGGTGCGTTCGCGAAATTGCCGCCACATGGCGCGCACGAAGAGCCCGGCCACGACCAGGAAGATGAAGAAGAAGATGTTGAACCACGGGATGATGCGCGCGTCCGGCCCCTCGATCGGCCGGATCGCGATGGCGTTGGGGTAGATCGTAAAGAACCGGTTGCGCCAGCCGTAATGGGTGATCGATACCCATTGTTCCTGGTCCGGGGTCGAGATGTTGGCCGCCGCCGCGGCCTGCAGGTCTGACGAATCGAACTTGAAATAGGGCGGCCAGATCCAGCCGGTGTCTTCGTTGCGGTAGACCATCACGCCCTCTGCCTCGCGGCGGATGAAGCCCAGCAGGAACGATTTCCGGCGCACCGTCTGGATCAGCCGGATGTCGCGCGTGGCGAGTTCGGCCGTACCGCTATCGGACTGGGCGTAGAAGATCCGGTTGAGCGAGGTGAAATCCATCCGGATCACTTCCGTTTGCGTGACCCGGGCGATGTCGTGCTGCGGCAGGACGTAATGGAAGAGCGCCAGGAAGAAGACGATGACGATGGTCCGGAGGGTAATTCTGACATAGCGCATCGGTTCAATTCCAGTTCGTGGCGATGAGGGCGGCGATCACCAGCACGGCGGGGATCACATAGACCAGCAATATCAGTTTCGGGCGAAAGCTGTCCTGGTATTCCACCATGCCCTGTTCGACGAAATCGCGGCGCTCGGTGGCATCACCGTCGGGATGGTCGGCGTCCCATTCCTCTTCCAGCTTCTCGCGGCGGACCGAGCGGGAATAGAACCAGATCGCCAGGTAAACCACGCTGAGCGCGAGAAAGCCGAAGATCACCAGCCGGATCAGCGCCATCGTCTACCTCCGCCGCACCGCGCCCCAGGGGCCGACCAAATCGATCCTGCGATCGCGTTCCAGCGGCGGGGGTGGTGCGGGCTCTTCCATGCCCGGTTCCGGCCCGAAGAGTGCCGCGCGGGTGCCTGCCTTGTCCACCTGATATTCGCGCAACAGGAAGTCGACGACGAAGGCCTTCTTCGACTCCGACCAGCCGCCGTAGAGGTCGTAGAACAGCTGTTTGTGGCAGATGAACAGCTGCCGGACGTCGAGCGGCGTCAATTCGGCGAGCATCTGATTGACCAGATCGCGGTGTTTGGTGGGTGCGGCGCGGAGCGTGTAGAAATAGGCCGGGTGGGCCGAGGTTATCGTTGGCCAGTGCTTGCCGTCGTCGATCCAGCGCAAGAGGTCAGCGAGGCCGTGGAACGAGTCCGGCAGGGCGGAGCCGAGGCTGCGCGCCAGCATGCGCAGGTCGCGGCGCGTTGCGCCGGTCAGGTCCTGGCCCAGGGTCGCGGCGACCTCGACCAGGATGAAGTCCATCTTCTGGCGCAGGATCGCGGCGGCGTCTGCGCCGCGGGCGCTGACGATCGGTTCGGTCAAGCCGTTGAGTTCAAAGAACTTCGCGACCTTGTTGTGGTCCGACAGCGGATAGGTTTGGTCCATCGGCACGCCCTCGGGCGGGGCGCCGACCGAGATCAGCGCCGGGTGCTCGACGTCTCGAAACAGGTACATGCCGCCGAAATGCGCGGTCCAGAAGCTGCCGGTTTCGACCGTGACGGGGTCGAGGTCCACCGGGTTGCGGGTGACGTCGCCGGTCTGCTTGGCCAGTCCGATCATCTCGGCGATCAGCACGTCGTCCCACCAGGCGTCGTCCTCGGTGCGGAAGCGTTCGATCTTTTGGGTCAGCTCGCGGGCGTTCCTGACGTCGCCCGCCGTGGTGTCGGCCTCGACGGTGATCCGGCGGATGTCGAACAGCTTGGCGGGGCCGGAAAGGTCGTAGACCGAATTCATCAGCTCGCCCGCAACCGCGTCGCGGGTGATCAGCGCGAAGAGCTTGGCCTCGTTGGCCTCGATGTAATCGCGCAGGATGTCGCGGGAGAAACTGAACTTGGCATTGAGCAGCGGCGCAGTCTTCTGCTCGGTCGTCAGCAGGATGAACTGCCGGTTGCAGCCGTTGGGGTTGAGGTAAGTATGGTCGCCCAGCTCATGCCCGATCTCCGGCGAGTAGCCGGAGATGTCGATGTGGAAATCGGCGAGTCCGGTGGTCTTGCCGGTCAGATGCTCGAGCGCGCGGTTGTAGCGCTCGACAAGTGCCGGCGAGGCCACCTCGATGAGGTTGCCGAACATCAGGCCTTTGGAGATGAGGCGTTTCATGACTTCAGCCGTGTACTATTTTGTCCAAGTCAGCCTTCACACGCCGCCACTCCCGTTTCAGGATTCTCTGAGATACTTCCAAAAGGTCGTCGTGTGTAGGATCGAGGTTTTCGGTGCCACCTAGGACCAAAGCATCCGAACGGTACTTCAATGCCTTTCTCAGTCCATTGTAATCCGGATCTGCAGGGTTCATCATCATTTCGATTTTGAAAGCGAGTCCCACAAATTCTTCTCCACAGTCCTCCCATTTCCGCAATCCCGATGTCAGCCCGCCGTATTCCGCGATTGCTTCTCGGAGGTTGTTGATCCAGACTTGGCGATACTCGGATAGCTTCAGTTCTTTTGTGAGAATTCTGTCTTTTGTCCTCCATCACAATGTGAACACAGTTACGACTAAAGCAACGATAGCTGCTATGACGGCAGACAAGATCGGAGCTTTCAGCAACTCAATTATCCAACTCAAGACGACTTTCCCCTAGCTACATCCTCCCCCCGCCTTCGCTCAACCCCCTGCGCCAGGCCCAACCATACCAGACCAAGCAACGGCGCCCAAACGACCGCCGCGAATCCGGACAGCCGCAGGAAGAACCACGCCGTGGCCAGCGGCGCCTCGGCCAGCGCCGCGGCGACGCCGGCGCCGCGAACGGCGTAGAGAACCGCGAAGACCGCCGCTCCGGCGATCAGCAGCAGGCCGGCCGAGGACCAGATCGTCACCGCCACCTCGCGGTGTGACCGCGTGGCGCGCCGGACCAGCAGCCAGGGCAGCGCCACCGCCAAAGCGCCCAAAACCACCAGAGGCAAACCGGTGTTCCAAAGGCCGATGGGCTCGGCTTGGATCATTTGGGGTCCACGTGCCGCCGAAACGCGGCGATAGCGCCGACAATGCCGCCGATGACGGCGCCGATCAGCAGGAAGGAATAGAACGGCTCGGACGGCGGATCGGTGGCCGTGCAATGGCCCAAGGCGTTGAACCCGCCCTCGGCAATCCAACCGAGGCCGCAGACCATCCAGGTCCCGGCCAGGGCCAGAACGAGCCCGAGCAGCGCCGCCCAAAACAGGGCGAGGCCCGCAACGCGCAGCATTAGCGTGACTTCTCGCGGCGGATCGCGACTGTCGCCAAGACCGAGCACACCACGAAGAGCGCGTAGATGGCGAAATCCACGTCGCGCGGCGGCAGGCCGCCGGCCCAGACGGGTCCGTCCAGCGCGGTCTCGGGCCAGATCACGCCGGCGCCGCCGCGCACGATCAGACGGCCGAGGAAGAAACAGAAGGCGGAGGCGGCGAGGGTTGAGACGATGGCCAGAACGACGCTGCCGACATGGGCGATCAGCGGCAGCAGCATGAACAGCCCGAGCCCGCCAAGGACGGTGCCGATGGTGGCGAGCTGCAGCGCGCTCACCCCTTCTGCCCCGCGTACCTGCGGCGGGCCTCTTCCATCCGCCCCATCTCGCGCACCGCGGTCTCGATCGCCGCCTCGTCGGATTTGTCGGCATAGCGGAATTCGCTGTCGGCGTAGCGGTTGATCTCTTGGATCACCATGTCGACGGTAATGTCCTGGCGCAGGTCCGAGATCATGGCGAGCTTCTCGTCGTACGTCTTGAAGAGGAACAGGTCCGGGTCCTCCATCCATTCGTCCGGCAGTTCGAAATCCATCGCGCGGACCTTGACGGCATCGGTGATGTTCTTGATCGCGCGGCCGGTGAAGCGGTCGTCGGCCTGTTGGATGGCCTTGAGATAGCTGCCCATCTTGGCGATGTCGTCGAGCTTGCCCAAATCCGCCTCAACCCGCTCCCACACCTTCAGCAGGCCCTCTTCCTTGGGACGCCCGTGGCTTTCGAACGACGCCGCGACCGCGCGCTTGATCTCTTGGGCCGCGTACAAATCATGCTGGCCCAGCGGGACGTCGTGGTTCTTGCCCATCAGAAGGTGCAGGATGTCGATGTAATCCTCACGCGTCTGCGGCCCGTCGACCAGGAACCGCGCCCCGGCCCGCTGGCGCAAGGCGTCGTCCACATTCTCGGGATAATTCGAGAACATGCCGAAGGTGCAATTGCCGCGCACCACGGTGTTGGCGCCCGAGAACGCCTCCATCAGTACCGCCGTGACCTCCTGCTGGCCCGCCGAAGACTGCCGGTCGCCGCGCTTGCCCGCGATCTGGTCGATGTCGTCCACGGTGCCGAAGCCGATGACGTTCGGATCGAGCACGTTGTTGATGAAGGCCTTGGCGTTTTGCCCCGACTTGCCCTGGTAACTGTCGATCTGGTCGATCGAGAAGTTCTGGTAGCGAAACGGGTAGCCCGCGACCTGGCAGTACTCGTTGATCAGCCCGGCCATCATCTGGATCAGCGTGGTCTTGCCGGTGCCGGGCTTGCCGTCGCCCATGAAGGTGAAGATGAAGCCGCCAAGCTCGGCGAAGGGATTGAGCTTGCGCTCGAAATCATAGGCCATCAGCATCTTGGCGAGCTTCATGGCCTGGTATTTGGCGATGTGATTGCCGACGACCTCGTGCGGTTTCTTGAACTGCATCGTCAGCGTTGTGCCGCGGGCGTGTCGGGCCGGGGTGAAGCCCTGAATGGTGAAGTCGTCGGCCTCGACATGGTAGGTCGCGCCGGTGAAGGGGCCGAGGCGCGGCGCGGTCTGGGCGCGCAGGGCCACCTTCTCCATCAGCATCTCGGCATAGGCGAGGCAGGTGGCGACGATCTTGGGCTCGGCGTCGGCGAACTTCTCCAGGTCCTGGTCAAGCTCCCACAAGACGCCATGCAGTGCCAGTTGCGCATTGTCGGTCAGCACCTCCTCGACGCCGCCGATCTCGACGGTGAGTTCGTTGGCCGAGGACGACAAGAGATAGGCGGTGGCGTTCGCGAAGGTGTGGAGGACGGCAAGCGCCTCAGCGGCCAGCAGTTCGGAGAATTCTGTGGACCGCGCGGCCGACAGCCGGCCTTCGAGATTCTCTTTCTTCAGCTCATTCAGCCCCGTCGCCTGCGAGAACGCATCGCCCAGGGCCAGCGCGATGGCAATGGCGCGCCGCAAGGCCTGCATCACCGTCGCCTGCACCGGCGAGATCAGCGCGTCGCCGCCGTCGGCCCCTTCGATCCGCTCAAGCAACCGCACGCCTTCTGGCCGCGCCGTGGACCGGCCCACCAACCCTGGCGTCGTCGAGCGGAACCGCCGCCGTGTGCCCAGCCCGCTCGACCGCTCCGCCACCGGCTTCGCCGCCCCGGCCGCGATCCGAGGCGTGTGGTCGAAGCCCTCCAGCATCGACACCGCGGCCGCGTAATGCGCGGTGATCTCGTCCTCGCGCAGCTCCATGCGGTCGGCGGGCACACTCATGACAGGCTCCTATTCATCTGGCCACAAATACCCTCGGGGGGTTTGGGGGGCAGACAGCCCCCCATCTGTGGCGACGCGCGCAGGGCGGCGCAAATCCTGAACCGGGTGCCGAAGGCACACAATTTGCCACGCGACGCGTCACCGGTAGCTCACCACCTGGCCTGACTCGGACACCACGAACTTGCGCACCTCGTGGAACCCCGGCGGGGTCTTCTCCGCCAGCACCTGGTACGGTCGCGCCGGCATGATGATCGCGCGCTCGGTTGCCGTAGCGCCGGTATCGGCCCCGCGCCCAGCGAAGGGGTCGAGGGCGAAGATCTCGCGGTCCACGGTGCCGAACCAGCCGGCGCGCTCCTCCACCACTCGCTCGCTTTCCAGCACCTCTACGGTCCAGGCCAGGGTCCAATCCTGGCCGGCCGGGGCGCGCGCCTCCTCCAGCACCGCGCGCAAGGGGCCGGTCTGCCGGGTGAAGGCACTGGAATACATCGGGCCGACATGGAACCGGCGCAGCCGTTTTGGGTGCAGATCGTCGAAGTCGCGGTCAAAACCTTGGGCGATGGTCACCAGTTTAAGCCCCGCCACCGCCTGTGCCATCAGCGCAGCTTGCGCCTCGGGCCAGCGACGGTCGTCGACGGGCAGGCCCTTGCGGCCCGAATCCTCTAGTTCCATCAGATAGATCGTCGGCAGGTTGACCTGGCTGTCATAGACCGCCCAGTGCAGCAAGTAGCGCCGACGCCCGCCATCGAGATCGGCCAGCCACTGCGCCTGGGGGTCGTTTTGCGCCCAGAACAGCCCGCCGTCCTGCAGCGCCTCGTAGTAGAGCCGCTGCGACAGCGCGAATTGCAGTTTGGTGGGGATCTCGAGCTTGCCGACGATCTGCCGGATCATCGCGTCCTTGATCTGCGGCGCGGTTCGCGTTCCGGCCAGATGCCGCTCGGCCTGCTGGGCGTCATTTGCCATGGTCAGGAGTTCGCGGAAGATCGGGAAGCCGGACTCCACCCGGTCGATGGCGAGCGAGCCGAAGAACGTGCCGGTGTCGCGCCCGGTAAGCAGGTATTTCAGCGACAGCGCCCGGAACGTCGCTGCGATCGACTGCAGATACCGGCCCAGCACCCGCGCGTCGAGCTTTGTCAGCGTGCCCTCGCGCTCCATCACCGCTGCGACGCGGACCAGATGTCCGGTGATCGTCTCGAATTTCGCGAAATACCGGCGGGCTGCGAAGGTGTCGGTCAGCCCGGCATGGTCGCGGGTGAGGTCGGCCTCGGCCATTCAGCCCCGTCCCCTGAAGACGCCGAGATCGCATGGGATCACAAACGCCGCGATCAGCGCCTGTCCCCCCAACACAAGCTCGACAGGCAACCCGAGCCAGACCGCGAGCGCGTAGGCGGTCAAACCAAACGCCAGAAATGCGCCGCAACCCAAGATCACGCGGAGGACCACGCGCAAGTCATGCCCCATATAGATTCTTGTCGTGTTTCTCGACAATCTCCTGGAACCGCCTGGCAAAGCGTTCATCCGCCTTGGCCTTTTGTTCCAGCACCTTGCGGGCAAAGACCATGTGGTCTTCGTGCGCCTCCATCATCTCGGCCATGCGCTGGTTCGTCGCCGTGCCAATCGCCGCCATCGCGGCCTGCGCTTCCTTGTCGGTCTCGACCCCGATCTCGTTGATCCGGTGCGCGACGTCCTGCTGCTGCGCGGTCTTCAGTGACTTCGATAGCGCGTCGTACAGCACCACGCGCTGTTTGGTGTCGGTCTGCAATTTGTTGATCAGCACCATCTGCGTCGCCGCCTGGTTCTGCAGGCTGTCGACCCAGGATTTGCCCTTTTCGATATAGCGTTCCAGGGTCTGGCTTTTCGCCAGCTTCACCTGCTCTTGCTGTACCATCTCATTGTATTTCGCGTTCAACTCGGCCAAATCGGATTCGAGCTTGGTACGCGCGGCGGCGTCCTGCTCTACGCTGATTTTGTTTTCCAGTTCAATGATATTGGGGTCCATCGCCATGATATCGGCGCGAAGGGTTTCCAGCTCTCCCACCGTCACCTCACGGTCTTCCAGCGTGCCCGAGAGATTGGCCTCGACCTTCCCCTTTTGCTCGTTGAGCAGCCCAAGCTGGTTCTCAAGGAGCTTTACGATCACATCGGACTTTCCGATCAGGTCCTGCAACTTGTCGTCGATATTCGCCGCCCTGATCCGCTCTTGCCGCATGGACTCGGCTTTGGCGCTCGAGAACACACCGACGAAGCCCTCCCAGCCGGTCTTTGACCGCATCTCGTCAAAGTCTTTGGAAAACCCCTCGGTCACATCGTCGAGCCCCATGATCAGCTCGGCGATGTTGGCGTTCATCAGATCGGTATGAGCGTGCACGTCCTCCAGCGTGGCATTCTCGATATCGACCGAGATGTCGTCGCCGGTCCGCATCTTGGTGCCGATCTCTTCAATCCGTCCGGTCAGCGCCTGCATGCGTTGGCGCGCCTCGGCGATCTGTTCCTGCGATTCCTTAATCTGCGCGTCGAAGTCGGCCATGCATCTCCCCGTCTCGTCAATCACATGCGCGTTATATGGGGAGCTTTTAACGGCTTTGCAGCGGCGCGTCATCCGGATTTGGCGACCGTCTTGTCGAAAACGCAGAACGCCCCCGGACCGCCGCCGGGGGCGTTTCTCTCACTAAATCAGACCGTTCAGCCGGGATAGACCGCGCCGATCGCCCGGTCGAGCGCGAAGCCGAGGCCAAGCCCTTCGTTGCCCTGCATCATCGCCGCGCGCAAATCGTCGGCCGTGGAGGTTTCGGCCAGCGCGGCCTCCCACTGGTCGAGATAGGCACGGGTCGCGGCAAAGGCGCTGGCGTCGTTCATTGCGTCTGCGCTGCGGTGGCCTGGCACGATGGTGCCCGCGCCAATGGCTTCCAGCTTGGATAGGCTCGCCCGCCACATGTCGATCTTGTCCGGCGTGGTGTTCTCGGCGACCCAGGCATGGGTGCCGGTGTAGGCGAAATCGCTGGCCACCAACGTATCGAGTGCGGGAATGTGCACCGCGCTGATCAGGTCGGTGTCGCCATGCATCGGCTCGAGCACCTCGATACGCTCGCCCTCGAGCAGGATCGCGTCGCTGCTGAGCGCCTCAGGGATCACCACGCGGGTCGCGAAATTGTCCGGTTGCCCGGCGCGCATGTTGTCCAGCATCGCCTGCGCGCCCCCGGCGATCTTCGGCTGGATCGCGGGATGCGCCACGGGTTGGGCATCGGGGAACCGGTCCATGATCGCGGCCAGCCCGAGATGGTGATCGGGGTGGTAGTGGGTGATGAAGATCGTCTCGAGCCGCTTGCCGGTGGCAGCGATGACGTCGGCGAGGCGGGTGGCGTTCGGCAAGGTGAACTGGGCGTCGATCAACACGGCGGCGTCGTCGCCTAGGATGACGGTTGAGTCGACGACCCCGCCGAAGGGATCAGCGGTGAAGACCTGGGCTTCGGCGAGACCCGCCTGGGCCGGTCGGGCAAGCGCCGCGGCGGCAGAGCCGGCGGTGAGGGCGAGGAAGGTTCGACGGTCGAGAAGTTGCATTTGCTCTCTCCTGAGAAGTCGGTTACGAATCAATACCGAAAGCCTGCCGAAGATCGCGGCCCCGCGGAAGACGGCAGGTTTTCGATACTCGGTTACCGAAAGGGTACCGGCATGCCGGAAGGAACCATCGCCTACGACCCCAATATCTGTCCGGTGCGGCACGTGCTGGACGGGGTCGGCGACAAGTGGACGATCCTGGTGATCACCGGGCTGAAGCCGGGGTCGCTGCGGTTTTCCGAGCTCAAACGCGCGATCCCGGACATCTCGCAGCGGATGCTGACCCAGACGCTGAGAAAGCTCGAACGCGACGGCTACGTCACCCGTACCGTGACGCCCTCGATCCCGCCGCGGGTCGATTACGAGTTGACCGATCTCGGCCGCTCGCTGCTGTCGGCGCTGGAGCCGCTGGCGGCCTGGGCGCTGGAGGCCCGCGACGCCGTGGCCCGCGCGCGGGCGATCTACGACACGCGCGACGAGTAGACGCGGCCGGCCGGAACCCGTTCAAGCCGGAGTTGGCCCGGATCGGCCGTCAGGCGCGGCAAGCCGCTTCGAAGCGGCTTGGGCCAAGCGGCTTCGAAGCCGCTTGAAACCGCGTTTCGAAACGCGGTGCCGAAGGCCCTTCGAAGGGCCTTCCGCGCTCTGCGTCAAGCCTGGACGCGCGCCCGGACACCGCTTAGTTCGCCAGCACCGCCTGCATCGCCAGATGCGCCGTGCGGGTGTGCCAGATCGCAGCGCTGATCTGGTCTTCAAGCGGGTACATCGGATCGACGATCGGGCTGTGGAACGGCGACGGGAAGAGCGCGATGATCTCCAGGATATCGCGCTCGTGCCGCGGCATGTATTGCGACACCTGCTCGAGCAACTCGTAGCCCTGGCGGAACTGTTGGAAATGCGCGCCGACGATCTGGTAGTATTGCTCCACCACGGTGTCGTCGTCCATCGACGGGGCCGCCGCCGCCAACGCCTCCATCGCCGCCGCACCGTCATTGAAGAGAGTGCGGAAGGCGGCGACGTCTGGGGCGATCGCGGCGAAGGCGTCAAAGGCCTCGGGCAGGATGCTGGCGTCGTAAGAGGCCTGCCCGACCTCGGTGCCCGGCACGCCTTCGACATGGGCCAGCGACGCCTCTAGCCCGACCCGGATCAGCGGCACCAGCCGGACCGTCTCGGCGCCGGCGTCATAGGTGTCGGCGATGTCGCGCAGCAAGGGCGCCTGGGTCGCAGGGTTCGGCACGATCAGGATGAAGTTCAGGACCTGCGACACCGGCCCCAGATCGGTGATCGCGATGTGAAAGTTCCAGAACGCCTGGGCCCGGGTCAGCCCGGCGCCCGACAGAACGTCGTAGACCAGCATCGCTTGCTGGCTGAGATAGGACAGGCATTCGTAGGTCGGCAGAAGCTCGTAGATCTGGGTCTGTGCCGCCTCTGCGATCTGGTGCAGCGCCTGCAGATAGGCGGCCCGCGCCAGAAGCGTGGCGATGTCGAGCGGCACGCCCGGCGTGTGCGGCCCGCGCATCCAAGGGTCTTCGGCGGTGTCCTCGATCAGACCCAGCGGATTGGCGGTCAGCGCCGATGCCGAGGGCAGGAACGAGTTCATGATCCGCGCGGCGTTGGCGATCGCCGAGTCGACGTCCATGACGCGCGGCTTCGGCAACGTGATCAGCTTCTTGCCCTCGAGCGCCTGGAACAGCGGCCGCAGCCGGTCGGATTTGTCGAGTGTGTCGTTGCGCAGATCCCAGACCGTCGGCGCCCGGCCGCCGCCCTGCCGGCGGTAGTCGATCAACTCCTTGGTTTGGCCCTGGCTCGCCCGCCAATAGGCGATGACCGCCGCTTGATAGGTGGCCCAGCCGGCCTCGGCCTCGGTGCGGGCCGCGGCGGCGGCGGCCTGCATCTCGGCGGTCCAGGTGTCGTGCAGGGCAAGATCGCTGGTGAACTGCTCCAGCCGCATCGCACCGCAATAGCCGGTGCCCTCGTAGTATTCGTGGTAAGCGGCGTGGGCGGTCTGGCCGGCGAACAGGCAGACGGCCGCGGCCATCAGGTATCTGGCAAACATCACTCCCCCTCCCCTGAAGTGTCGTTCGTTGCAGAATAGCCAGCACGGGGAGGGCCGTCCTTGACACGGATCATGCCCGCCAGGGGCACAGGAAAAGCGCGGGGGACGGCCCACGTGCACGCATTCAGTCTCGACAGACTGGCGGCAATACACTGCGCCGCAGTCCTCGGCCTTCAGATTGCGGGTACGACTTTGACGCGGGTGTTGGGTCGTCCATCCACTAGGGCTGCACCGGCATCCAGGGCAAATCGGCGCGTGTGTTGAACGGCATGTATTCCGGTTCCGGGTCGGTCAAGGCGCCGTCGGCTGGGCCGGCCAGATCGACGTAATTCTGCGACGCGCGGTCGGGGGAGCCTCCTAGACACTGCGGAATAACACAGAGGTGCCCCCCTGAGGTCTTGGTTGCTCCCCTGTGTTTGGCGCGGTGTGGAAATGGCGCTGTTGCGGATTTGTGACGGCCCGATGACGTTACGGCCCCGACACCCGCCGCCAGCGAGATCACGGAATTCCATCCCTTGCCGCGGGCCATATCGCTGCTCAAACTGCATTCGATGCCAGAGGAGCACCATTTCCCGCCGTTCCCGCGTGCCGCGCTCCGCGGGCGTTGGTTGAGAGTGTCGCTGCTGATTTGGGTCGGTTCCTCGGTCGCCTACTGGCTCTGGCTCGGTCCGTTTTTGATCGAGCACCGGGTCGAGGCGTTCCGGTATTTCTACCCGAAGGGCACGCTGATCCCAGCTGTGATGGTGCTACCCAGCCTCGCATTCGGCCTAATGATCGCGATCTACACGCTCAGCCCGTTGCCCAATCGCGTCCTCTTCCGACCCACCCGCGCGCGGCTGATCACGACCCTGGTTCTTTGGCTGATCTACCCGGTAGGTAGCGTCGGCTTGTGGCCTTTCAGCGCGGGATTCGTGGTCTCTAACGGTCTTGCGAATGCTCTGAATGGGATGGACTTCAGCCGCGACTGGCAACTGCGCTTTGCCCTACTGCTTTTGCCGATGGCGGTGACATACGCCGCAACGTGTCTTTTCGGGTCCGCATTGCCGAACTGGAAACTCCGGTTCTTCGCCGTGAACCTGTACTGGTGGGCCGCGTTTTCGGTGATGATTGCCCATGGCGGGATTCTTCTGGACTTCGGACCGGTCTGATCGCCGCCTCTGAACGTCCAGCCGCTGTGCAAAGGCTTGCAATCGGGCCGGCAATCCCCTTAAGCGCGTCGCGGTCAGCGAGCGGCGGAGGAGAGGCCATGGCGTGGTCACCCGACAGAACCCAGGTCAACAGTTGGACCGAGTGGGACCCGCTGCGCCATGTCATCGTCGGCCGCGCCGACGATTGCCACATCCCGCCGGCCGAGCCCGCGCTCGACGCAAAGGTGCCGGAAGACAGCGACATGCGCGGCCAATGGGGCCGGCGCCCGCAAGAGACCATCGACCGCGCCAACGAGCTGCTGGACGCTTTCGCCGACCAACTGCGCAAGCGCGGCATCCGCGTCGACCGCCCCACCCCGATCGACTTTTCTCAGCCCGCCACCACGCCCGATTTCCACGCCGACAGCCAGTTCGGCTGCATGCCGCCCCGCGACGTGCTTCTGACCGTCGGCCCCGAGATCCTCGAGGCCACCATGTCCTATCGCTGCCGCTGGTTTGAATACCTCTGCTACCGTCCGCTGATGCAGCGCTACTGGGAGGAAGACCCGAACTTCCGCCACGAGGCCGCGCCGAAGCCCCGCCTCACCGACGCCGACTATCGCCCGGATTACCTGAGCGAGCGGATTGGGGTCGAGCAGCGGCTGAAATGGGCCGCCGAGAAGCACTTCGTGACGACCGAGGAGGAACCTCTATTCGACGCTGCGGACGTGCTGCGGTTCGGCAAGGACCTCGTCGTCCAGCACGGGTTCACGACGAACCTCAAGGGCATCGAATGGCTGCGCCGCCACTTCCCCGACCACCGGGTGCATACCGTCAACTTCCCCGGCGACCCATACCCGATCCACATCGACGCCACCTTCACGCCGCTCAAACCCGGCCTCATTCTCAACAACCCGCAGCGCCGCCTGCCGGAGGACCAGCGCGCACTGTTCGAACGCAATGGCTGGCAGATCGTCGATGCCGCGCAGCCCGCGCACAACCAGCCGCCGCCGCTCTGCTATTCCTCGGTCTGGCTGTCGATGAACGTGCTTGTCCTCGACCCCAAAACTGTCTGCGTCGAGAAATCCGAGGTCTACCAGGCCGACCAGATGGACAAGCTTGGGATGGAGGTCGTCGAAGTCGAGCTGCGTGACGCTTACGCGTTCGGCGGCGGCTTGCACTGCAGCACTGCCGACGTCTACCGCGACGGCACCTGCGAGAACTACTTCCCGAACCAATAGCCCCGAACCGGCTCCTTCATCTGGCCAAAAATATCTCGGGGGGTCTGGGGGGCAGAGCCCCCACGTCGGGCGACGCCGAAGGCGGCGCAATCCCTACCCCTGCGGTACCGGATGCCGCGGCTGGTACACCCCCAGCCCGGCCCCGCTGGGCAGCGTAAGCGTCATCAGTACGCCCCAGCCCTCGTCGACAGGCTCCGTGCAGGCGATCCCGTGTCCCGCCATCTCGGCCCTCAGCCCGGCCACGTCGTCGGTCATCAGATAGACCTGCTGCGCCCCGCCCGTCGCGTCGGGATGCACCGCCATCTCCGACGGCGGCAGCGCGAAGATCAGCCAGCCGCCGCCCGCGTCCACATGGGCAAAGCCCAGCACGTCGCGCAGAAACGCCCGGTCAGCCTCGGCATCCGTCGAATACACCACCACATGTGCGCCGGTGATCATCGGCCCCTCCTTGTCCCGTGCCGCATCGCCGGTAAGATACCACGAAACGAAAGCGGGAGGCAGGCGATGCGGCTCAAGGACAAGACGGCGATCGTTACCGGCGGTGGCTCGGGCTTCGGCGCCGGGATCGCCCGCACCTTCGCCGCCGAGGGCGCACGGGTGATGGTCGCCGATATCGACGAGGACGCCGCGCGCCACGTCGCCGCCGAAACCAACGGGTTTCACCTGCACACCGACGTCTCTGACAACGCCAGCGTCCACGCCCTGGCAGAGGCCGCGATCACCGCGCTCGACCATGTCGACATCCTGGTCAACAACGCCGGCATCACCCACCCGCCGATGCCGATGGAGGAGGTGCCCGAGGATGCCTTCGACCGGGTCCTCGCCGTCAATGCCAAGTCGGTCTACCTAACCGCCAAGCACCTGGTCCCACACCTGAAATCCCGGCAGGCCGGCGCGATCCTCAACATCGCCTCGACCGCCGGGATCTCGCCGCGGCCGAACCTCAACTGGTACAACGCGTCGAAGGGCTGGATGGTGACGGCGACGAAGACCATGGCCGTCGAGCTTGCCCCCCACGGCATCCGCGTCAACGCGCTTTGCCCCGTCGCCGGCGAAACGCCGCTGCTGAAAAGCTTCCTCGGCGAGGATACGCCCGAACGCCGCGCCCAGTTCCTCGCCACGATCCCGCTCGGCCGGTTTTCCACGCCCGACGACATCGCCAACGCCGCCTGCTACCTGTGCTCGGACGAGGCCGCGATGGTCACTGGCGTGGCGATGGAAGTCGACGGAGGGCGCTGCATATGAAGGCCGTCAACCTCGCCGAGAAGCTGGTCCAGGTCGACGCCCATTGGCACCCGCATATCGTCGCCGGCTACAACGGCAACGACGTGATGGTGGTTAGGGTCGAGGGCGCCTTCACCTGGCACAGTCACCCCGAGACCGACGATTTCTTCCTGGTGCTGAAGGGCGAGATCGACATCGAGCTGCGCGACCGCTCCGTCACGGTCCGCGAAGGCGAGCTCTACGTCGTGCCTGCCGGGGTCGAGCACCGGCCCGTCGCCCGCTCGGAGGCGCATCTGCTGCTGATCGAGCCTGCCGGCACGCCCAATACTGGCGACCCGGCGACCGCGGTCCGCAAGGTGGTGATATGACCGGGGCCGCGGTCTTCGCCGGGCGCTTCGCCAGCCAGCCGCTGGTCTTTGCCCATCTGCTCGACGCCGCCGACCGGCGCGGGCTGGCGCTCGATCTCGACCATGTCGAGGTGATCCAGGGCGATCCGACAAAGCGCCTCGGCCACGCCTTCGCACCCGGCGATGTGGCCGCTCTCGCCGCGGCGCGTGGTCCCGACGACACCCTGGTCGTGGTCTTCCCCGAGGCGCTGATCCCCGGCGCGCGGCTCTTTGCTGACACGGCCCTCCTGCGACCCCTTGGCACGTTCCGACAGATCCGCAAACGGAGCGTGGCGTGACTCGCGACGGCGGCGACAGCGCGACCCCGCGCCTGCCCGGAGAGAGGTCCGCGCCGGCGGCGCCTTCGATGGTCCCCGGGCCGAAGAACCTGATCACCGACGTCGCGGGGCTTTTGGTCGGCAACGCCCAGGACCACGTGATCAAGACCGGCGTCACAGTCCTGACCGCTGAACGGCCTTTCACCGCCGCGGTCCACGTCATGGGCGGCGCGCCGGGCACGCGCGAGACCGAGCTTCTGGCCCCCGACCGGCTGGTGCAGGAGGTCGACGCACTGGTGCTCTCAGGCGGCTCGGCCTTCGGGCTGGCGGCGGCCGACGGCGTCGCCGAGGCCTTGCGCAAGGCAGGCCGCGGCTATCCGGTCGGCTCGGCCCGGGTGCCTATTGTGCCCGGGGCGATTCTGATCGATCTCTTGAACGGCGGCGACAAGGACTGGGACGTCTCGCCCTACCCCGTGCTGGGCGAGGCCGCGCTCAACGCCGCCGCAACCGATTTCGCGCTCGGCACCGCCGGCGCCGGCACCGGGGCCACGACAGCCACGGTCAAGGGCGGCCTGGGATCGGCCTCACTGGTCACCGAGACCGGCCACACCGTCGGTGCTCTGGCCGCGGTCAACGCCGTCGGCTCGGTGACCGTCGGCGACACGCCGCATTTCTGGGCCGCGCCGTTCGAGATCGGCGGCGAGTTTGGCGGCCTGGGACCGGCGATGCCGGCCGACCCGATCGGCATCGCGGTCAAACGCCCCGCCCGGCGCCAGAACACCGTCATCGCCGTTGTCGCGACCGACGCCGCGCTGACCCAGGCCCAGGCCACCCGAATTGCCATCGCCGCCCATGACGGCATCGCCCGCGCCGTGGTGCCGAGCCACACGCCGCTCGACGGCGATCTGGTCTTTGCCGCCGCGACCGGCGCCCGGCCGCTCGACGACCCGCTGGCCGATGCGCTGATCCTGGGCCATGCCGCCGCGCTCTGCCTCACCCGCGCCATCGCCCGCGGCGTGTTTCACGCCACGCCCGCCGCGGCCGATCCAAGGCCCTGCTGGTCCGAGCTCGCCGCAGGCTTGCCCGAGGCCCCGCCGCGGCGCTAGGCTGTCGCGCGAACGCGCATGCCAACCGGAGGCCCCCGATGATCCGCACCACTGCCATTGCGCTTGTCCTTGCCGCCGGCCTGCCGGCCCAGGCCGACGAGGTCAGCGACGCGATCCAAAGCGCGCTCGACGCCTACACAGCCGGAGATATGCAATTCGCCGCCGAAGAACTCGCCTACGCCCAACAGCTTCTGCAGGAGATGTCGGCGATGAGCCTCAGCGACTGCCTGCCGGATGCGCCCGACGGCTGGACCCGCGAGATCAATACCGAGATGAACGCCGGCCTTGCGATGATGGGCGGCGGCGTTGGCGCCGAGGCGGAGTATTCCGACGGCACGAACAGCTTCACGGTGACGGCGATGGCCGACAACCCGATGGTGACGGCGATGGCGGGGATGCTGTCGAACGCGGCGATCATGGCGACGATGGGCAAGATGACCCGGGTCGGGCGGCAGAAATACGTCACCCAGAACGGTGAGATGTCGACCATGGTCAACAACCGCGTGCTGGTCCAGGCCAAGGGTGCCGCCCCCGAGGTCATGGTCCAGGTGCTGGAGCTGATCGACTACCGCAAGCTCGGCGCTTTCGGGTCCTGACGCCCGATCGGCGGCCAAGGACATTCCCGCTGCTCAGCCACCCAGCACGGCACGGGTCAGCGGGCTGTCGGCCACGCTGAGTCCCTCGATCACGTCGAAATGGTGCCGCCCGGGCGCGATGTGCAAGGCGGCGTCTGGCCAGGCCGCGGCCAGCCAGCGCGCCTGATCGAGGAAGGCCGGGCGTTCCTCGGCGCCCACCCAAATCACAGTCTCGGCCTCCAGCAGATCGGCCGTCAGGACCGGGCTTTCGGCCGCCGCTTCCGGAGCGTCGAGCCGCAGATCGGCATTCATCTCCGTTTGCAGAAGCGGCCGCAGATCGGCCACCGGAGAGATCGGTACCACCCGGGCGATCCGTCGCGCCACGGCGTCCGGCAGGTCCACGTCGCGGCACCGCATCCGTGCTGACAGGTGCCCGCCGGCCGAATGCCCGGTCACCACGACCGGCCCGGCCACCTCGGCACAGGCCGCAGTCAGCGCCGTGACGATCTCTGATGTGATCGCCGCAATCCGAACCTCGGGCGCCAGCGTGTAGGACGGCATCGCCACCGCCCAGCCGTGGGCCAGCGGGCCGGCGGCCAGATGCGACCAGAGCGACTTGTCGAAGCGCCGCCAATAGCCGCCGTGGACGAACATCACCAGCCCCGCCGCCGCGCCCTCGGGCAGGAACAGATCGAACCGGTTGCGCGCGCCCGGCCCATAGGCCAGGTCAAGCCGCGCGCGGTACCCAAGGGACGCGCGGACCGCCGCGGCGTTGGCGGCCCAGCGGTCCGGATAGGCCTCGGCCCCCGGAATGTAGGCCCCGTTTTCGTAGGCGTCGGTCAGGTCCATCGGTGCGCCCCCGGCTCTTGCATCCGCGCCACTATAACGTGACAAGGCGACGAACGCCCAGGGAGGAGACCATGCTCGACACCGCCACCGACCTCGCCGGCCTGCTCAACGACCCCGCGCTTCTGGCCACCCGCGCCTATCTCGCTGGCGACTGGGCCGATGCCGACAGCGGCGCCACCTTCGACGTCACCAATCCCGCCCGCGGCGACGTCATCGCCAAGGTTGCCGATCTGGGCCGTGCCGAGACCGCCCGCGCCATCGCCGCCGCCGATGCGGCAATGCAGGACTGGGCCGCCCGCACCGCCAAGGAGCGCGCCAATACCATGCGCGCCTGGTTCGATCTGATGGTCGCCCATGCTGACGACCTCGCCACGATTCTGACCGCCGAACAGGGCAAGCCCTTGGCCGAAGCGAAGGGCGAGATCCTATACGGGGCGAGCTTCATCGAGTGGTTCGCCGAAGAGGCCAAGCGCATCTATGGCGAGACGGTGCCCGGCCACCAGCCCGACAAGCGCATCACCGTGATCCGCCAGCCGATCGGGGTTTGTGCTGCGATCACGCCGTGGAATTTCCCCAACGCGATGATCACCCGCAAGGTCGGCCCGGCACTGGCGGCCGGCTGTTCGATTCTCCTGCGCCCGCCCACCCTGACACCGCTCTCGGCGCTTGCCCTAGGCGTCCTGGCCGACCGCGCCGGGCTGCCCAAGGGTGTGCTATCGGTCATCCCTTCGACCGATTCCTCGGGCGTGGGCCGCGAGATCTGCGAGAACCCCACCGTGCGCAAACTCAGCTTCACCGGCTCGACCGAGGTCGGCCGCATCCTGCTGAAACAGGCCGCCGACCAGGTGATGAAGTGCTCGATGGAGCTTGGCGGCAACGCGCCCTTCATCGTGTTCGACGATGCCGATCTCGACGCGGCGGTGGAGGGCGCCATCGCGTCCAAGTATCGCAACAACGGCCAGACCTGTGTCTGCGCCAATCGGATCTACGTGCAGGCTGGGGTTTACGACGCCTTCGCCGAGAAGCTTCGCACCGCTGTGGCCGCGATGACCGTCGGCGACGGGCTGGAGGCGGGGACCGCGCTTGGGCCCCTGATCGACGCCGCCGCGGTCGCCAAGGTGCAGGACCACGTCGCCGACGCCACCGCCAAGGGCGGCAAGATCGCACTCGGCGGCAAGCCCCATGCCCTGGGCGGCACCTTCTTCGAGCCCACGATCATCACCGGCGTCACCCAGGACATGGCCGTCGCCAAAGAAGAGACCTTCGGGCCTCTGGCGCCGCTCTTCCGGTTCGAGACCGAGGATGAGGTGATCGGCATGGCCAACGACACCATCTTCGGCCTCGCCGCCTATTTTTACGCTCGCGATGTCGGCCGGGTGACGCGGGTGCAGGAGGGCCTGGAATACGGCATTGTCGGCGTGAACACCGGCATCATCTCGACCGAAGTCGCCCCCTTCGGCGGCGTCAAACAGTCCGGTCTTGGCCGTGAAGGCAGCCGCCACGGGATCGAAGATTATCTGGAGATGAAGTACGTCTGCACCAGCATATGATGGACCGTCAGGCCAAGAAGAACAGCCCTGCCAGCGATCCCAGATACACCCCCATCACCAGCCATGAATCGAGCCCCGCGCCGAAAAAGCTCGGTGTGCGACGAATCAGGATGCCGGCGACGTAAATCGCCGTCACCGTGATCCCGACCGCGACGCTGAACTGCGCCGCGGGCCCGGCGTCGGACAGAATCGCTCCGCGCTCATAGGCCAGATCGGCCGGGGCGATCAGCGCCATGGTGATCAGATTCGACCCGAAGATATTGGCCAGCGCCATCGTGTAGGCGCCGATCCGGACCGACGCGATCGTGGTGCTGAATTCCGGCATCGAGGTCGCGATTGCCAGGAACGTTACGCCCACGAAGGATGCGCCCATCCCTGTGCGCAACGCCATCGC
Source organism: Rhodobacter sp. (assembly GCA_030066215.1). Classification (GTDB taxonomy): domain Bacteria; phylum Pseudomonadota; class Alphaproteobacteria; order Rhodobacterales; family Rhodobacteraceae; genus JASJCA01. The sequence goes on from JASJCA010000028.1 coordinate 45,568, forward strand.
ATCAGCCGCATAGGTCAGCGCCAATCCGCCTGCCAGGATGCCGGTCGCATAGACCGCGGTCTTGATCAGCAGAATAGCGGTCGTCTGGGCGCCGACCTTGCTGCGATCGCGGATCATTAGGCCCTTGCGCGTTTCGTCCGGCAGGTCCACCGGCGCCCAACTGGCCCGCCGGCTGTTGGCCCGCTGCAACCCGATGACGACTGGAAAGCACAGCGCCAACGCCAGCCCGCCAAGCCCCAGCGTGCCGAACAAGGCCAAATCCCCGGAGACGGTCACTGCCAAAAGGGCGCTCAAGAGTACGATCAGCATCACCGCCGTCAGGGCGGTGTTCGGGTTGCGCGGCCACGAGGTCAGCGCGCCGCGCACGATGTAGTAGTCGGCCACGGCCAGGATCGCGGTGTTGAACGAGATCGAGCCAAAGAGCGCGCCGAGCACAAGCCCCGCGTTCTCGATCCGAGCCGCGGTGACCGAGGTGACAATCTCTGGCAGCTTGCTGACGGTGGCCAGGAAGACCAAACCGATGAACTCTTTTTCCAGCCGGTAGCGTTCCGACAATTCGTCGCCGATCAACGCCAGGCGCGCGCCCGCAACCCAAACGACCACGGCCGCAACCACGAAGATCGCGGCAGTCACGGGCAGCGGCAGGCCGATCAGGTCGATCATGTCTCTGGCGATCCCCTTTCGGGGCGACTCTCGCCGGGTCTCTTCACGGCCGCAACGATATGGATCAAACCGCGGCATCGCCCGCGCAAAGCATCAAGAGCGGCGGTTTTTCCCGCTCGTTAAAACTGTCGGCAAATCCTTTACCGCCGGGAAAGCTTTTGCTGTCAATGTGCGGTTCGGGTTGGGGCTGCGTTTGCAGTGAGGGTGCAATGACCGTGCAGGGTTCTGCCGCCAAAGGGCTTGACTACCAACCGTGCTATTACGGCACGTCGAAAAACCTGTTCCGCGGCCCAAAGCAGCGGTTGCGCGGCGACTATATCGCCTGCCTGGGCAGCACGGAGACCTTTGGTCGGTTCATCGAGACACCTTATCCCGGGCTGCTGGAAGAGACGCTTGGCCTGCCCGCGGTCAATCTAGGATGCCAACGCGCCGGGATCGACGCGTTTCTCAGCTGCAGCTCGCTGATCGACATCTGCGCCATGGCCAAGGCCACGGTGATCCAGATCATGGGCGCGCCGAATATGTCGAACCGTCACTACACGGTCGACCCGCGTCGAAACGAACGTTTCCTGCGTGCCTCGAAACAGCTCAAAGCGATCTACCCCGAAGTCGACTTCCGCGATTTCGAGACCACCAGCGACCTGTTGACCGGGCTGGCGCGGGTCTGCCCGAGCCGGCTGCATCAGGTCCGGCAAGAACTGCAGACCGCTTGGGTCGCCCGCATGCGTACGCTGATCGACATGATCGGCGGTCCGGTGATCCTGCTTTGGGCGTCGGATCACGCGCCCTATTCCAAGGAAGATGGCGGCACGATCTGCCGCGACCCGGTGTTTGTCGATCGCGCGATGCTGAACGCCATCGCCCCGCGCGCCGCCGCGGTGGTCGAGGTCGTCGCTAAGGCCAACGATATCGCATCAGGCCTGGGCGAGATGGTCTATGGCCCGTTCGAGGTGCAGGCCGCCAAGGAGATGCTTGGCCCGGTGGCCCACCGCTGGATTGCCGCCGAATTGACCGACTTGCTTTCGGGCCTGCTCGAGATCGATGCCAAACCGCAATCGCTCGACGTCTCGCTGCAGCTCTTGAAGGCCGGGGCCACGGCCGCCTGAACGCACGGGCGACTTCGCGCCAATGCCTCGGCTGACCGGGAAAGCATGAATTGAATCCGCTGTGATCAAACTCTGATCTGGCCTCTTGCAGTCATTGGCCGCGTGGCACGGAAAACCATTGGAAGGTCTCGCGAAAGCCGCTTCGAAGCGGCAGAAAACTTCCGAATGGCGGCCTATGGCACAACCGTAAAGGGCATTTCCCGCCTCAGAGCGCCTTCCAGGAGCCGGTGTACTTGACCTTGGTCGCGACCTGCGGTGCCTTGGCGGGGGGTCAAGGGGAGGACCGGCATCGACACTTTCGAGAATCCGCACCGCGGTGTCGGTCTGGCCGGGCTCTGGCCCGACACTCCGATTTTGCCCAGCGTCGACGCCGCAGCGGTTGCCGGCTTGCTGGACCGCTGTCCCAAGGCGGCGGAGACCGACCTTATGCGGGTGCCTGACCTCGCCGTTGCCGCGGGCGTGGCAGAGATTCATCTGAAGGACGAGCGCGGGCGGCTGGGGCTTGGCAGCTTCAAGGCACTGGGCGCGGCCTATGTCATCGCGCGGCACGCGGCGGAGGCTGGCGGCGATCCGGTTATGGCCTTGACCGGGCGCACCTATGTCGCTGCGAGCGCCGGGAACCACGGCCTGTCGCTCGCCGCCGGCGCGCGGATCTTCGGCGCCCGGGCGGTGATCGTCCTGTCCGATACCGTGCCCGAAGCTTTTGCCGCGCGCCTGCGCGCCAAGGGCGCCGACGTCGTGCGCAAGGGCACCATCTATGAAGACAGCATGGCGGCGGCGGCGGAGATGGCCGAGGCCAACGGCTGGACGCTGCTGTCGGACAGTTCTTGGGAGGGATATGTCGAGCATCCTTATCGGGTGATGGAGGGCTATCTGCAGCTCGCCGCGGAGGCGGTCGCGCAGATCGGCGAACCGCCCACCCATGTGCTTTTGCAGGCCGGGGTCGGGGGCATGGCCGCCGCGGTGGCCGCCTATCTGCGGCACCGTTGGGGCGACGGGCCGAAGATTGTGGTCGTCGAACCCGAGGCGGCCCCCGCGCTGATCGAGAGCGTCCGCGCGGGGCGGCTGGTCGAGACCGAGGGACCGGTCAGCAACATGGGGCGGCTCGATTGCAAGGCGCCCTCGCTGATCGCGCTGGCGGGGCTGGCGCGGGACGCGGATCTGTTCGTGACGATCAGCGACGGCCTTGCGGCGGCAGCGGTGGAGCGGCTTGCCGCGCTGGGCCTGGCGACGACGCCGTCCGGGGCGGCCGGGGTCGCGGCTTTGTTTGCGCCGGAAGAGATCCGGCAGGCGATGGCGCTGTCGGACACGTCGCGGATCCTTGCCGTGCTGTCCGAGGGGCCGGCGTGACGGATTTTCCGGCCTCCGAGTTCCACGGCCGCGCGGCACGGCTGCAATCGGGACTGCAGCGGGCCGACATGGATGCGCTGCTGCTGACCACCGCGCCGGATGTGTTCTATCTCAGCGGCTTCCTGACGAGGTTTTGGGAAAGCCCGGCGCGGCCCTGGTTCCTGCTGTTGCCGGCGGCGGGCGATCCGGTTGCGGTGATCCCCTCGATCGGCGCGGCCTTGATGGGGCAGACCTGGGTCCGCGACATCCGCTGCTGGAGCGCGCCGGATTTGCAGGACGACGGGGTCAGCCTGCTGGCCGAGGCCGTGGCGGAGCTGGTGCCCGAGGACGGCAGGCTCGGCCTGCCGATGGGGCACGAAACGCATCTGCGGATGCCGCTGGCCGATTTCGAGCGGCTGAAATCGGCGATTGCGCCGCGGCGCGTGGCGGATGCGACCGACGTCGTGCGGCGGGTGCGGGAGGTGAAGTCGGAGGCAGAGGTCGCGCGGATTCGCGAGATCTGCGCGGTGGCGGGACGCGCATTCGACCGGGTGCCGGAGATCGCCAATGAAGGCGTGCCGCTGGATCAGGTGTTCCGGCGGTTTCAGATGCTGTTGCTTGAAGAGGGCGCCGATTGGGTGCCGTACCTGGCCGGCGGCGCCGGGCCGGGTGGCTATGCGGATGTGATCTCTCCGGCGACCGAGCGTCCGTTGCAGCGGGGCGATGTGTTGATGCTCGATACCGGGGCGGTGAGGGCGGGATATTTCTGCGATTTCGACCGAAACTACGCGATCGGAACGGCCGGAGACGCGGCTTGGCGGGCCTATGAGACACTTTACCGCGCAACCGAGGCTGGGCTGGCGGCGGTGCGGCCCGGGGCGGTGGCGGAAGAGGTGTTCCAGGCGATGCAGGCCGTGATCGGGCAAGACGGCGAAGCCGGGCGGTTGGGGCATGGGCTGGGGCTGAGCCTGACCGAATGGCCGTCGCTGATGGCGGGTGACCGCACGGTGCTGCGCGAGGGCATGGTGCTGACGCTGGAGCCGGGGATGCAGGTGGCGCCCGGGGCGTTGATGGTGCATGAGGAGATTGTCGTGGTGCGCGATGGTGGGGCCGAATTGTTGACCCGCCGCGCGCCGCCTGAAGTGCCGGTGCTGGAGTAGCCCATGGCGCAGCCCTACCGTCTGACGGACCGGATCGGTCGCCGCGCGGCGCTGGGGTTGATCGTGCTGCAGGCCGACGAGACGATCGAGCAGGATTTTCGTCGGCTCTTCACCGCCTCAGACGTGGCGGTTTATGTCAGCCGGGTGCCGAGCGCGGCGGATGTGACGCCAGAAACTCTGGCCGCGATGGAGGCGGCGTTGCCCGCGGCCGCGGCGTTGTTGCCGCCATCGCTGGAGTTCGACGCGGTCGGCTATGGCTGCACCACCGGCGCGACGGTGATCGGGCCTGGGCGCGTCGAAAAGCTTGTCGCTGGAGCGTGCCGGGCGCGGGCGGTGAGCGATCCGTTGAGCGCCGTTCTGGCGGCGTTCCAGGCGCTTGGCGCGCGGCGGATTGGCCTGGTGTCGCCCTATATCGCGTCGGTCACCGCGCCGCTGCGCGCGGCGCTGGCGGCGGCGGGGTTGGAGGTGGTGGCCGAAATGTCCTTCGATGAACGCGAGGAAGCGCGGGTGGCGCGGATCGACCCGGAGTCGATCCGGGAGGCGGCGCTGCGGTTGGGGGACGGCGTGGAAGCGGTGTTCCTGAGTTGCACGAACCTGCGCACGCTGGACGTGATCGATGGAATCGAGGTGGCGTTGGACAGGCCGGTGGTCGGGTCGAACCAGGCCTTGGCCTGGCATATGGCGCACTTGGCCGGGATAACGGCGGACCGGCCGGTGGGGAGGTTGATGGCGATCTAGGCGGCGATGGCCGCGGCGGCGCTGGCGATGGCGGCGTCGGTCTGCGCAAGGTCGTCCTCGGTGAGCGCCAGGCAGGGGTAGAGCTTGGCGGGCGATTTCAGGATGCCGTGGGCGCGGAGGACCGTGTTGAATCGGGCGTTCTTATCGGCGTCGGCGGCAAGCCAGTCGCGGTAGTTGCGGACCTTGCGATCGGCGAAAACGACGTCGAAGAGCGTGGGGTCACCGACGATTTGATGCGCGATGCCGTGGGCGGCGAGGTGGGTCGTCAGCATCTTCTGGATGCGGCTGCCGAGGGCGCGCAGGCGGTCGTACTGGCCGTCGCGGCGCAGGATCTCCATGGTTTTCAACCCGGCGGCGGCGGCGACCGGGTTGCCCGAGAGCGTTCCGAGCTGCATCAGCCAGCCCTCGGCGCCGACTTGCGCCTTGTCGAAATGCTTCATGATCCCGGCGGGCCCGGCGATGGCGGCGAGCGGAAAGCCGCCGCCGATGATCTTGCCGAGCGTGGCGATGTCGGGGGTGACGCCGTAGAGCTCTTGCGCGCCGCCATAGGCGAAGCGGAAGCCGGTGACGATTTCGTCGAAGACCAGCAGGATGCCATGTTTGGTGGCCTCGTCGCGGAGGGCTTGTAAGAAGCCCGGTTCGGGCGGGATCACGCGCTGCAGCGGCTCGACGATGATGGCGGCAATCTGGTCCCCATGCTCGGAGAGGATCGAGCGCACGTAGTCGATATCGTTGAACGGCGCGATCAGCATGTCCCGGCGGACACTGTCGGGGATGCCGGCGCTGTCGGGCACCGCTTGCGGGAAGTTGACCAGGCGCGTGGGCGCCAGCGACATCTGCGCTTCGGCGCACATGCCGTGATAGCCGCCCTCGAATTTCACGATCTTCGGCCGGCCGGTATAGGCGCGGGCGAGGCGCATGGCGTACATGTCGGCCTC
>JASJCA010000200.1 GCA_030066215.1 Rhodobacter sp.
GGTCTTACCCGTCTTGCCGTCAAATGTGACGCCAGACGTTATGGTTGGACTACCAGTGGTCCCTGATACAGTTGTCATAGCCGTCCTTAGCTATCAGGCGTTACCATAGACCAGACGCCGCGCGTTCATCATTGCAAGGATATGATTTTGCCGGATATTGGCAGGAGATAACACCTCTTTCAGATTAACCGTACTCTCACGATTACCTTCGTCACCAAGCAACGTAACACCGTTCGTAATGTTAGGATCATCGGCATCAATCCAAACATTATTGAGTGCCGTGATACCGTCTACCTGCAAGTGCCAAGACCAATCTTGAGCACCAATCCACCGACCATTCGCAGGTTTTCGAGCAGCGTGAGCGACGATGTTACCCTCTACCCAAGACTGATTGCCTAGACCATTTTCACCAGCCTGACAGTTAAAGCCTACGCCACAATCTACGATGACGTTATTACGAATAAGACCTCCAGAGCGCATCTGAAAGCCTGTAGACGCGGCACGAGAAAACAGGCTGTCTTCTACGCCCACATTCAAGCAATCTCGCTGCACATAGAGCGTATGCGAGTACATGGTAGGAGGTTGAGGCCCCGGCCCACGATCTAGATCATACCCTCCGCGCCATCCGACATAATCGAACAAGCATTCGTCAATATGCAATCCGTCAATTTCACTGGCGTAGATGCCTTGGATTTTCGAACCTTTAGCAGGCCACGTAGAGCTGCGGTCAGGGCGATGTACATCTAAAATTTTGCAATTACGGAAGCGTACTTTGCGGTTATTGCCTTGTAAAGAGATACTGTTATCCAAGAACACACAATCCTCAAACAAGACATTGTCTGCAACGCCGCGCCATTCTAGACCATCATTAAAATAACAGTTTCGAAAGATTACATTTTCATATTTATCACCTTTAGACCCATTACGATAAAGGCGATCTAAGAAAGTAAGTTTTTCTACTAGTACGTCATCTAAGCGTTTTGGAAACGGTTCACCATCGTTCTTAAGCGGACGGTCTGGCGCAGGATCAGCCCAAGAAACATCTGGCCAGCCGCTGTAGAAAGTCGCCGGAAACGGCGGCTCCCATTCATCTACCGGCGGAGGCACAGGTACAGGGTCGGGCGTCGGGTCAGGATCAGGTGTCGGGCTTGGGGGCGACGGAGTTTCCCACATTCCCCAGAGATTATATACTGTTACCAGCATCTCATTGAAATCTTCAAGCTTCTTGATCCGATTTTCCAGATCAGACATAACCTTAATCCTTTTCTGTTGAGGTTATACGGTGAGTGTCGCGATACCAGCAGAATTGAAGCGCACGATAAACGGAGTACCATCGCTTGCCGTTTGCGTACCGTCAAGATCGAGCCAGAATGCCACTTCATCGCTCGCAGTCGTGTCGTCGTATATCAGAGCGTATGCAGCCGCGATAGACCCGCCCGAGGCGTTCCAAGTGAAGTCATCAGCATCAAGCTTAGCGTCATTCGTCGTGACGGTAGAAGCCAAGAAGTTGGCCAGAGTACCGCCGCCTGTGGTATAGCCGTTGCCGTTAGCGACCTCAGTCGCCGTAGCATCGACCTGTGCCTTAGTCGTCTCGGTCAGATCGACGCCGGTATTGTTCGTATAGAGAGCGACTTTCCATGTGTCGCCATCGTTCCAGTCACCAGACAGCAGCTTCTGTGCCGTATGGTTGAATGCGGACATTGCTGTTGCCATGATTTCAACTCACTTCTTCTTGAGGGTCAAAGACGGTGCAGCCCCAGCAGACGTTGGGGCGGGTTTTTGGCGATTTTCGATGCTATTATACACACCCATTTCATTTGAGCGCGCTTCGTAGCCTTTATTCGACTGACCATAAGGACTTCCGGCCTCTTTGGCTGCTCCTTTAAGCCCAGTCGAGAATTTTCCGATTTTTGCCATGTCACGACCCCTTCTTCAGCCGGTTATCACGCTTAACCGGGTCTTTACGAGGCGTTTTGAGTGCAGTAGCCGTCATTCCAGCGTGTTTTGCCGTCCGTTTGTCCATTTTCTGAGACCCACTAGTCGAGAAAATGCCTGTCGGCTTACTCCCCGACTGGGGGACTGGGTTGCGTACCCCACGAATACCAGCCATTAGTTTCGTCCTTCTATTTTCGCGCGCACGAAGCAATCTTTTGCTTCAAGAAGCTTGCGCAATCCAGCGCTTTTCTCAGCGCACTCAGGTAGTTTCTCGTCCAAGTGATGCGCCAATACTGCAAAACCTTCAGACACCTCCTGCAAATCTTGCGGAAGGTGCTTATAATCAAAGAATTTCAGAATGTGCGCAGGTTTTGCTTTACTCATCCGCCGTTACCATCCTTAGACTGACAATGACGGGACTTACGAGCGGTTGCCGGTACGGCCCCTTGCCTCAACTTAGCACCGCCCGCCGCTTTTTCACCGGCAGACATGCCAACTTTGCCACTCCCTTTGCGCATCTCGCCTACAGCCTTACCGTAACCCCGGTGGCTCATACGTTCTACGAAGGGTTTTGCTTTTGAGTTTGTGCGCATAACAGCCTCCTAAATGTGGGCAGTCCCCCGGTGGGGGACTGCCCCAGTCAAACAGGGAGGTTATCATGAAATGACCCGAGGTTGTGGGGTCAGGTTCACACAGTCTTTGCTGCATGTTTTTGATAACACACAGAAAAAACTTTGTCAATACATTTTTAATGAACACCCGGCGCGCGGTACTTAGAAACGTCCACATTCGCCCATCCGCCGTCCCTCAATCCCGCTCCGATGACCCCTTCTTCAGCGAACGTAATACACAGAGCATCCGCAAGGTTGGGAGATTTCAGCCCTCGGCGCTTCATCTTTTCTTTACTCTCAACTTGTAGCTTACCATTCGACATCATTTCACTTTCTACTGACACAAGTTCATGTGTCAGCTTCTCGACCAATGGGTGATCGTACCGCGTCGGCATCGTCACGTCCATCGTCTCAAACCAATGGCGACATTTGTACCAAAGCTCGTCCCGTAACCGCACGTATCTATCTGTCATGGCGGCAACTTCGCTAACATTCACTGGAACGACTGGCAAATCCAACTCAGAAAGCCGGTCAGCAATAGGCCCTCCCAGACCGATGCTATCAACATAAATCGCGGCTGGCCTAAATCTGCTTGGCGTAGTATCCCAGCGGTGCTTGATGTTACCCACCAGCCGCATACTGTCATCTAGCCGGTATTCTTCAATTTCCAATAGCTCTTTATCGCCCCTGCTAATGAAGCCCGAAGGGTCGCCGCCCCTCCCCGGATCGAGTCCCCAGACAATTCCCCTACTGGGGGACTGGATGTCACGCCCTTGGGCACTCTCTACATAGCTCCTCGGAATAACGGCATTCTCTCCACTCTCAGGAAAGTCCCCGAGAACACGGACCTTAAATTCCCGACTATCACGTCCGTATGTTCGCTCCTGACTTTTGATGTAATCCTCTGTGACACGGCTGCTTTCCATGCAGGACACCTTTCTCGTGCGCCACAAATCGGACAGTTCATTGTGTGTTTTGTAGAAGAAACCGGAAGGCTTAGTCGGGTTGCCGATCAGGATTGCGATAGAGCCTACAGTAGACAGGGCACCTTGTCCTGTTTCATAGATCACTTCCTCCACGCCCGAAGCTTCGTCAACAATGATCATCACCGACGACGCATGAACTCCCGCCAATGCCTCAGGATTTTCCTTCCGCGCCGTCCTAAAGCTTATGAAGTTGTTTTTATTGTTTGGCTTCCGTGTGCATCTATCCGCAGTGACTTCAAGCTGTATCGCCATCCATTGCGGCAAACGAGAAATCCACTTTTGAATTTCGGGAATAAGACCGTCAGTAAGCTGTTTGAGCGATGGTGAAGTAACGATAACCTTAACATCGTCCCGAAATAGCAAGAAATGAAGCGCGTTCCAACTACAGAAGGCGGTTTTGCCGACACCGTGACCAGACCGAATAGATAGCTTTGTTTCTCCACGATCTAACGCCTCCAATTCCGCTAACTGCCATGGCTCGATTTTCTCGACCTTCAGCACATGCCTGATGAACCATACGCGAGACATGGCGCATTGCTCGATAATCGGTAGAACCTGTTCTCTGTGATGGTCTGGTAGGAAACTCAAGTCCATATTGTCAAAACCCTAGCCTTGTTTTATCAAGTCCCCCACTAGGGGACTGTTTTATTATCAAAATCTGGGGTGGATGTCAATACAAAAGGGTCGAGCCGTTTTATCAATACAAAATGTGAAATTCAAAATGCACAAAAAATTTTTTGAGCCAACGGCTTCTCTCTTGCGGTGGGGGTATAAAAATAAAATAGGGGACCCATTCGGCCATGGGGTGGGGGCCTACACCTTGTGATCACAATCTCGCTGTGATCACAGCAGCGTGATCACATAGTCCCCCAGTGGATGATTAACCTTGGCAATATTTTGTATTGATAAAAGTTTTGTCAAACAACGATTGCCCCTGACACTCACTCAGAGCCGTCCTGAGTGGGGTCTGTCGGCGTCACGTCCACGACCCTAGGCGCAACCTCAGGAAGGCTGCCACGCAGCGCAGCGATGGACGCTGCGACGGCGTCCGCATCGTCGCTGGATAGCTCGACGTTGACACTGCGGCGCACGGGCAGGCCATAGGCCCGCGTCATGGCCAGTTCGATCAGCCGGGCCTGAGCCGTGGGCGCATAGGTGCTGAAGGTGGGCGAGGTGAGGATCGCAAGCAGCTTCTCCGCAGCAGCCTCGCCAGCCTCCTGAAGCAGCGACCAGACGTGCGGCGGGATGTCTCCACCTGGCGACGTTGTGACAGGCGCGTCAGGCTCGTTCGCGACGGCAGGAGGTGGAGGCGCAGAACGCTTTGAAAATCTCTTGCTCAAATCATCGCCCTCAAAATCCGGTCCACACAACTGGGCGGGCGCTTTGGTTCCCCACCCCTATAAGGGGAACCAAGCCCCTTGTGGTGGACTTCATTTTATCTAACAATTTCAAACACTTAGACCACATTTCGCTTTAGTCCTTTTGTATTGCTCTCACCCACCATATCCCGTTGATTTAATTGAATAACTTTTCGACAATATAAAACGAACCCCTCTAAAAAATTCGTTTTGCCTATACAAATTTAGTCCCCAATTCCTAAAACAGCCGATTTAATTAAGCATAACAAAGACTTACCGTTTTGTCATTAAATAAAACATATATACAAAACGCTTTTTTATTCAATGATTTCAATGGGGTCGTTTTGTATTGATAAAAATCTTGTATTTAATAAGAGGGGTTTTATCCCCTGCTAAAGGACTGGGAGACGGCTGAGCTATGCGCTGGGTGCATATGCCTCTGAGAGGCCCTGAGCGGCCCGCTGACAGGCATGAAGGGTTTCGGGGATGGTAGGTCATAAAAAAGTAAGTTCGACAAATGGACAGGGTTTGTTCTCATTTGTTCTGGGTTAACGCTAACGTGGTAGAGGGTCGGGGATAAGTGCGAATTAATGCTTGACTTGTCCCCTAGTAGGGGAGTAATAAGGGGAGACCGCTGCGGCGGGGCTCTTTGACATTGTAGGTTGAGACAGATTAGGGGAAACCCGAT
>JASJCA010000199.1 GCA_030066215.1 Rhodobacter sp.
CGCAAACGTCGCAATTAATGCATTCGTCGGTAATCATCAAAGCCATGCGAGAACTCCTGTAACCGGCTACTTGTGATTCTGCAGCTTGTCCGTCAGGCGCCGCAGGATTTCGGGATGCAGAAACTCGGACACATCGCCGTCGAGGCGGGCAATCTCGCGCACGAGACTGGACGACACGAAGGCGAAAGGCTGCGCCGCGGTCAGGAACACGGTTTCGATTTCGGGCGCCAGCGAGCGGTTCATACCCGCCAGCTGCACCTCGTATTCGAAGTCCGAGATGGCACGCAGGCCGCGAATGATCACGTCGGCATTACATTCGCGGGCAAAATCGATCAGCAGTCCCGAAAACGGCCTGACCGAGATCCGGTCGGTGTCGGCGAACACGGTCTCGAGCATATCGAAACGCTCGTCGATATCGAAAAACGGCTGTTTTGCGAGACTGTCGGCAACACCGATGACGACCCGGTCGAAAACCTTCAGTGCCCGCTGACAGATATCGATGTGCCCGCGGGTAACCGGATCGAAGGTACCGGGATAGATGGCGACGCTGGACATGAACTACCTCGAAAAAACGCGTCCGGGACGCGCGACCCGGCAGAGTTTAACCAGTTCGCCGCCATTCGGCCACACCATAATCGACCTGACCGGCGCTTTTGCGTTTCAGCCAGTGCAGTCTTGGCGATACGGGTTCGGCGTCCGAACCGTGCGGCCATTCGAAGTAAATCCGGCACCCGTTCCGCAGACAGTTCGCGGCTTCGAGTCGTTCGACTATCGCCATGCGCAGCACGTCGTCCGCGTAGGGTGGATCGACGAATACGATGTCGAAAACGGTATCGAGATCGTCGACCCGCTGCAGGGCGTCCCCCGCCAGCAGTTCGAAGCGGGCATCCCCGAGCCGATGACGCAAGGCTTCCAGGTTTCTGAGCGCCTGCCGGTCGCGCTCGATTGCAACCAGCCGCCTTGCGCCGCGCGACAACGCCTCGAGACCCAGCGCGCCGCTGCCGGCAAAACAGTCGAGCACCACGGCATCGTGGCAATCGGCCGCGAGCCAGTTGAAAAGCGTCTCCCGGATACGATCCGGCGTCGGTCGCAGACCGGCGGCGTCGACCACCGGCAGTTTGCGCCCACGCCACTGGCCGGCGATGATTCTGACCTCGGATTTCATGTCTGCCGGAGTGCCCGCTCGAACCGCTTTCTGATAGCATATTGTGCCTGAAATCCATTACCCGGAAAATCGATGTTCGGATTCAAATCGGCGAACAAGGAAGACCCGCAACAACCGGCCGGGTTGTTCGCCTCCCTGCGTCAGCGACTGAGCAAAACCCGACAAAACCTGTCCTCCGGACTGGCCGATCTGTTACTTGGCAAGAAGCAGATCGACGACGAACTGCTGGAGGCGCTGGAGGACCAGTTACTCAGTGCCGATGTCGGAATCGCCGCCACCCAGCGCATCACGAGCCGCCTGGCCGAGGCGGTGGCACGGCGCGAACTCGGCGACAGCGACAGCCTGATGTCGGCGCTCAAAACGACCATGGCCGAGATTCTCGAACCCTGTGCCGCACCGCTCGAGATCGATCGCGCGCGCAAGCCGTTCGTGATCCTGATGGTCGGCGTCAACGGCGCCGGCAAGACCACTACCGTCGGCAAGCTCGCACAGCGTTTTCGCGACGAGGGTCTCAAGGTCATGCTCGCGGCCGGCGATACCTTTCGCGCCGCCGCGGTGGAGCAGCTGCAGACCTGGGGCGAACGACTCGAGGTGCCGGTGATCAGCCAGGGCCAGGGCGCCGACTCGGCATCGGTCATTTTCGATGCACTGCAGTCAGCCCAGGCGCGCGGCATCGACGTGCTGATCGCCGACACCGCAGGTCGCCTGCACACGCAGATGAGCCTGATGGACGAGCTCGAAAAAATACGCCGCGTCATGACCAAACTCGACCCGCAAGCGCCTCACGAAACCCTGCTGGTGCTGGATGCGGGTACCGGTCAGAACGCGATGGCGCAGGCGCAGAATTTCCGCGATACGATCGGCGTCAGCGGGATCATCCTGACCAAGCTCGACGGGACCGCCAAGGGGGGCATGATCTTCAGCGTTGCCGAACAGCTGCAAACGCCGATACGATTTATCGGCGTCGGCGAAACCGCGGCCGATCTACGGCCTTTCGATCACGAGGAATTCGTCGACGCCCTGCTCGCCGAATCCTGACCGCTTGCCTGAATGATCGAGTTCCACAACGTCACCAAGCGTTACGAGGGCGGCTACGAAGCCCTCAAGAACGTGACGCTAACGCTCGCCAACGGCGAAATGGCGTTCCTGACGGGACATTCCGGAGCGGGTAAAAGCACCCTGCTCAAACTCATCGCGCTGATCGAAAAGCCGACCCGTGGCCAGGCCCTGCTGAACCGGATCAACCTGAACACGCTGCCGCGACACCGGATTCCCTATATTCGCCGCAACATGGGCATCATCTTCCAGGACCACCAGCTTCTGTTCGACCGACCAGTGTTCGACAATGTCGCCATGCCCCTGCATATCCAGGGTTATGCCCGGCACGAAGTCGCGCGTCGTACACGCGCGGCGCTGGACAAGGTCGGTTTGCTGCACAAGGAAAAGTCGATGCCGATCACGCTATCGGGGGGCGAACAGCAGCGCGTCGGTATCGCCCGCGCCGTGGTGCACAAACCCATGCTGTTGCTGGCCGACGAACCAACCGGCAATCTCGACCCGGTCTTGTCGCGTGAAATCATGCAGATTTTCGTCGACTTCAACCAGGTCGGCGTCACCGTGCTGGTCGCGAGTCACGACCTCGGTCTGATCGACGAACTGGAGAAACCGCGGATGACGCTGAACCGTGGCGAGCTGATCCTCAACGACCTCGATTCCGGGCCCAAGGAAATCCTGCATGGCTACGAGTAACCGCAGGCGCCGTCGACCGCCGGGCGGTATTCATCTAACGGCTTACCTCGCGCATCACCTGCAGTCGCTGGTCTTCAGTCTGGGCAAGATTTACCAGGCGCCCGCCACCACCCTGATGACGGTTGCGGTCATCGGCATTACGCTGTCGCTGCCCGGCGGATTTTACCTGTTCCTGAAAAACATCGACGCAATGGCGGGTGATTTTCGCTCGAGTTCGCAGATCAGCCTGTTCCTCGACCTCGGTCTCGACGAAACCAGGGCGCGTGCGCTGGACCAGCAGATTGCCGCCATGCCCGACGTGGCCTCCACAAGCTTCATCTCGCGCGAGGTCTCGCTGCAGGAATTTCGCGAAGAATCCGGTTTCGGCAAGAGTATCGACACCCTGAGCAGTAATCCGCTGCCGCACACTATCGTGGTCGAGCCCCGCCTCGAGGTCGACCGATTCCGCGTGCGTAACCTGCTGGGCGAACTGCAGGCACTGCCCGAAGTTCACATTGCCAAACTCGATACCGAGTGGCTGGAACGGCTTTACACCATTCTCGAAATCGCGCAGCGCAGCGTGGCGATCGTTACCGCGCTGTTCGCGGTGGCGGTGCTGCTGGTCATCGGCAACACGATCCGCCTCGACATCCAGAACCGGTACCAGGAAATCATCGTCACCAAGCTGATCGGCGCCACCGACGCCTTCATTCGCCGCCCCTTTCTCTACGGCGGAATCTGGTACGGTCTGTTCGGTGGTCTGCTGTCATGGATTATCGTCGAACTGGGTTACCTCGCGGTCTCGGGCCCGCTGCAGCGTCTCAATCTTCTGTACCAATCGGAATACCAGTTGATTACATTTTCCCTGCACGACTTCGTTATTCTGCTAACCTCTAGTACATTGCTCGGCCTCGCCGGATCCTGGATCGCGGTGGCCCGACACCTGAAAAAAATAGAACCCAGTTAACGAACCTGTCCATGTCCGGAAAACGCCGCCTGCTTCTGATCGACTCGTCCGATTCTGCTCGCACGATCCTGTTCAAGGAGATATCGGCGGAAGCGCCGGACCTCGACATCATCGCCTGTGGCAGCGGTAAGGAAGCTCTCACCGCAGTCAAACGATTCGAGTTCGAAATCATCACCACCGGCATCTCGCTACCGGATACCGATGGATACCAGCTGATCGAACAGATTCGGCTAACACCGAAAAACAAGGATACCGCGATCTTCGTGGTGTCCGGCGATACCGACACGCGAGTGGTCGGCGCCGGCATGGAAGATACCGATGCGGTTACGGCCTACTTCGACAAGGCGGAGGGCCACAAGTCGCTGGTCAATTTCATCCTGAACTACCTGGGCACCCGCAATGACTTTCCGGTCAAGGTGCTCTACGTCGACAAGAGCGCCACCTCGACGGCGATCACGACCTCGATACTCGATCGCAACAACATCGAGTACCAGCATTTTCGCGAGGCATCCGAGGCGCTGGCGTTCCTGCGGCGGGACATGGCGGTAAACAACGGCGAAACCGCTATCGACGTGATGATCACCGACCTGACGCTGTCGGGCGACATGAACGGCTTCGAGCTGATCCAGGCGGTGCGCAACGACCTCGAGCTGGACTACCTGGCGCTACCGGTGCTGTTGATGACGATCGAGCCCGGCGAAGACGAGCGCACCGACTTCACCGGCATCTTCGGCGCCGGAACCAATGATTTCATTACCAAGCCGGTAGACGAGCACGACCTGCTCACGCGCCTGCGCACGCTGGTCAACGTCAAGCGCCAGAGCGAAGCTCTGAATCCCTGATCCTTGCCGCTGCCGCGGTTGATCCAGGCCGCCCGGGCGTAAAAATGGCGGCACAGGAATGCTCCGCTAGTGCTCCTGTCCGCCGGGGCCATGCACATGTCCGTGAGCAACCTCTTCCTCGCTTGCGTCCCGCACGTCTTCCACGCGCACGCTGAACTTCAGGTTCCTCCCCGCCAGCGGGTGATTCGCATCGACCGTAACCTCGTCGTCCGCAACCTCCGTGACCAGTAACTCTATCGGCCCCATGTCGGTCTGCGCGGTGACCTTCAGACCGGGATAGACCTCGCTGATTTCGGCGAAGGCTTCGCGCGGCACTTTTTGTACCCGGTCGTCGCTGTGCTCACCGTAGGCATCGACAGCCGCCACGGTGACATCGAACGCATCTCCCGCCGCCTTGCCTTCGAGCGCCTGCTCGAGCCCCGGGATGATATTACGTGCACCGTGCAGGTACACCATCGGATCGCGACCGTCAGATGAGTCGATGCTCTCCTCGCTGTCGGCGTCAACCACGTTGTAGTGAATGCTGACGACCTTGTTCTGGGTAATGCTCATACAAAAGGATTCCTGTAAAACGTCCTGCGAGCGGACTGCTCATGGCTATTCCACGAAACCCGCTCAAGACTTTCTGGGTGAGAATCCTGGAGACTGTTGCAGCGAACGAAACTCCACCGCGTGCACAGTATAACAGCAGGCGAAGAGCCGAGTCAGCGACCGGTCGACCGCTTGCCCCACCGTAGTCGAAACGAGAGTAACCGCATGCCGCGGGTAGTCAATGCAGCCGCCTGGCGGCGAAGGAAATTCCCGTCGATTGCGCGACCGCAGCCGCGACGACAATGCCACTTCCGGGACCTGCT
>JASJCA010000081.1 GCA_030066215.1 Rhodobacter sp.
TCGCCGACCTTACGCATCGCCCGGACATGAGCATCGGCGAGCGGCGTGCGCACCAGCGTGGCAAGGTCTTCGGCAAGGCTTTCCATCTCAGTCCCTCGTGCTCCCGCCGGTAAATAGCCCGGCCAGAGCGCGTTTCACGAGCCCGGTGACCGAAGGGCGGCTGCGGGCGCGGAACGGCAGCGGGCGGCATACCTCCATCGCCGCGACGCCGACCCGGGCGGTGAGCGCGCCGTTCACCACGCCCTCGCCGAACCGGCGCGACAGTTTCGACAACACACCGCCGCCCGCGACCGAGCCGATCAGGTCGTCGCCCACCGCCACCGCGCCGGTCGCCACCAGGTGGGTCAGCACAGAGCGGGTCAGCCGCCAGGACCCAAGCGTGCCGGCCCGGCCGCCGTAGAGCTCGGCGATCCGCCGGATCATGCGCAGATTGGCGGTCAACGCCGCGGCGAGGTCGGCCAAGGCCAGCGGCACGATGGCGGTCACCGTCGCCACCTGCCGCGCAGCGGCTTCGATCTCGGCCTGCGCCGCGCGGTCGATGGGGGCGAGCAGCTCTGCCTCGGCGAGGCCGAACAGCCCGTCGGCGTCGAACTGATCGCCCTGCCGCTCGGTCAACCGGGACCGCCCCCAGTCGAGATCGTCGCGCCCGGCATAAAGCCGCAGCAATCGTCCGACGACCCGCCGCGCCGCGCCCAGATCGGCCTCCGCCAGCGCCGCCTCGGCGGCGCGGTGCAGACCGTCGATGCGCCGGAGCCGCGCAAACGCCGCCCATTCGCGGATAGCGATGATCAGCAGCACGAAGACGAAGAGCCCGATCAGCCCGGTGGCGAGGCCGCCCAACACCGGGTTCCGCGCGATCAACCCCGTGACGAAATCCCAGGCCGCGAGCGACAGCACGAAGGCCAGAATCGCGCCCAGAAGCGACCAGAACCACCGCGCCAGCCGCGATGGGCGCCGTGCCGCCAGCCGCGCCACGCGCTGCATCGCCGCCGCATCGGCGGGCGGCGCGATGTCGGCGACCGGCGGCGCCTCGGCCGGCGTCACCTCGGGCGCCGCGTCAAGCTCGATCAGCACCGGTCCGCGTTTGTCGGTCATGCGCCACCCCTTTCCGCAGGCCAGACCAGTCGCACGTCCGGCACGCCTTCGTCGTTGCCCGCACCGTCGGTCATCTCGACCTCCCTGAATCCCTCGCGGGCATAGAACGCCCGGGCGCCCGCATTGGCCTGGAAGGTCCAAAGCGTCAGGTTCGGGCTTCGCGCCTTGGCCCAATCGAGCAACCGTTTGCCATGGCCCTGGCCGCGGACGGCCGGGCGCAGATAAAGCGCATGCACCATCGTGTCCTCGCGGGCCAGGAAACCCTGCGGCCCGCGCCAACTGCGCAAGGTAACGACCTCGGTGTTTGTGATCAGCCAGGCAAGAAAGCTGCGGTCTTGGTCGGGCGTGTGGATCGTCGGCATCCACGGCGTCTCGTCGATCCAATCGGCGAGGATCCGGGCAAGACGGCGGGCGTCGCGGCGTTTAGCGGGGGTGAGCCTCACAACCGGTCTCCGATCAGGAACTGCACCGCCTTGTCGAGGCGGATATGCGGCGGCCCCTCTCCGGGTTTCAGGCTGAGCGGCGCGGGCGCGAAAGACATCACCTGGTAGTCGGCGTCGAGCCATTTCTCGGACCCCTCGCGGGCGGGGGCGAGCAACCGCTGCGGGTCCTCCGGCAGCTCGCCAGGATAGAACGCAGCTTGCTTGCCGCTCAAAAGCGTGCCGCGTACGCAGTCGAGCGGGCCATCGGCGTGGTCGAGGGTCTCCTCGACCGTGGCGCGCAGGCCGGCGATGGCCATCGCCTGGGTCTGGGCGCCGGCGAAATCGGCACGGGCGCGGGCCTCCTTCACCAGCGCCTCCATGATCGCCGTCAGTCGCGGATGCTGGCGATGGTGCAGGTGGTCGGCTTTGGTCGCGGCGAACAGGATCCGCTCCACCCGCTTGCCGAGCAGCAGCTTGGTCAGGAACGCGTTCCGTCCCGGGCGAAAGGCCGACAGGATGTCGGCCATGGCGCGGCGCAAGTCCTCCATCGCCTTCGGGCCGGCATGGATCGCGCCCAAGGCGTCGACCAGCACGATCTGCCTGTCGATCCGGGCGAAGTGGTCGCGCGGAAGAACGGCTGCACCACCTGCCGCTTATAGGCGTCGTAGCGTCGCTGCATCTCGCGCCAGAGGCTGCCGCGCCGCGCGCTGGCGGGTTTCGGCATCGGCGCGAAGGTGAGGACCGGAGAGCCTTCCATTTCGCCGGGCAGCAGAAACCGGCCGGGGGTGCAGTCCGAAAAACCTGCCGCGCGGGCGGCATGCAGGTAGCCGGCAAAGCCCTTGGCCAGGGCTTGGGCGTCGGATTCGTGGAATGTCTCTGCGGCGTCCTTGGCGTGGGCGGCTTCCACGAAGGTCGTCGCTTCGGCGCGCCCACCGATCCGGGCCAGGGTCTTTTCGGCCCATTGCGGGTAGGTCAGGTCGAGGAGTTCGAGGTCCAAGAGCCACTCGCCGGGGTAGTCGACGATGTCGAGATGCACCGTGCGCGGGCCCTGCAGGCCGCTGAGCAGCCCGGCGGGCTGGACGCGCAGCGACAGGCGCAGTTGGCTGACAGCGCGGGTGCTGTCGGGCCAATGCGGCGCGGGCGCGGTGAGCGCGGCGAGGTGGGTCTCGGAGTCGAAACGAGGCACCGTGTCGTCGGGCTGCGGCTGCAGGTAGGCGCTCAAAAGCCGCCCGTCGGCGGCGGCGACCAGGCCGGACATCCGGGCACGGTCCACGAGATTGGCAACCAGCGAGGTGATGAACACGGTCTTTCCGGCGCGGCTGAGCCCGGTGACGCCAAGCCGGATCACGGGCTCGAAGAACGCCTCGCTCACGGTGTCGCCGATCCGTTCGACCCCGCGCGTCAATCCGTCCGCAATGTCGCCGATGATCAAACCGCTCTCCGCCTTTCGCTTGGCGAAGATAGGCAGGGCACAGGGCCGGTGCTAGGGGGATATGCCGGACGGGGGCGGATGCAGGGGTGGTTTATGCCTGAAGCGAGATACCCCAGGGCACGGACTCAAGGCGCGCAGCGCCGCCGTGCCCATCGCCAACCCGCCCCGGAGGGGTGGCGATTTGTCGACACCAGCGCATCGCTCGATGGCCTACGGACTCAACAGCCATAAAGTACCACCGCTCAAATGTCGGCTCGCCACCCCGCGGGTCGTCGATGGGCACGGCTCTTCACGAATAGGACCGCATCCACATCAGACCAGCATGTCCCCTCGGCAACTCTCAATCCCAACGACCCAACCGCGCCACGGCCAATTTGCCAAGCCCCGCGCCGGGCGCTAAGGCACGGGCCCATGCCGCGCTATGCCATGAAAATCGAATACCACGGCGGCCCGTTCGCGGGCTGGCAGCGGCAGGCGGAGCTGCCGACGGTGCAGGGCGCGGTGGAGGCGGCACTGGCACAGCTGGAGCCGGACGTGCCCAGCATCGCCGCGGCGGGGCGCACCGATTCCGGCGTGCACGCGCTGGGCCAAGTGGCGCATTGCGTTCTGGCCAAAGACTGGGACCCGTTCCGGCTGTCCGAGGCGCTGAATTACCACCTCAAGCCCGACCCGGTGGCGGTGGTCGCCGCGGCGCGGGTGTCGGACGCCTTCCACGCCCGGTTTTCCGCTACCGGACGGGCCTATGTCTACCGGGTGGTCTGCCGCCGGGCGCCGTTGACCTTCGACAAAGGCCTCGCCTGGCGAGTCCCGCAGCCGCTCGACGTCGAGGCGATGCGGGCCGCGGCGGCGCATCTTCTGGGCAGGCACGACTTCACCACCTTCCGCGCCGCCGAATGCCAGGCGGAGAGCCCGGTGAAGACGCTCGACGCGTTGGAGATCGAGGCGGAAGAACCCGAAATCCGCTTCCACGTCCGCGCAAGGTCATTCCTGCACAGCCAGGTCCGCAGCTTCGTCGGCACGCTGGAACGCGTGGGCGCCGGGAGCTGGGCGCCGGAGGACGTCAAGTCCTCGTTGGAGGCGCGGGACCGCGCCGCTTGCGGGCCTGTGGCGCCGCCGGACGGGCTCTATTTGCAAGCGGTGCGCTACGAGAGCGATCCGTTCGCCTGATCGCGCGGGCAAGGGCCTTCGAAGGCCCTTGGGACGAGCCGCTTCGAAGCGGCTTTTTACGCGGTTTCGTAACCGCGTGGGGAAGGCCTTTCGAAAGGCCTTCAGCCCTCGCCGCGATGTACCGTGTAGGTCGCGCCCGCCGCGATCGGCCCGGCGATTTCGCTCACACCGCCAGCGGGCCAGTGCACCGTCAGCCTGGCCACCACCTCGGCCGCGCCGAGACCGAAATGCGCGACCGGCGCGTCGAACGACATGAAGCCACCGCCCGAGGTCAGCTCGCGCATCATCTGCGTCCCGTCGGCCAACTCCGCGACGACCCGAGCGCCGACGCCGTGCGAGTTGCCGACCGCGTCGCGCAGCTCGACGCGCACCGCGTTGCCGTCTTGCGACCCGTTGCGGAACAACGCCACCGGCCCGTTCACCGGCTGGGTGATCACGTCGAGATCGCCGTCGTGGTCCATGTCGAACGCCACAGCGGCGGCGGTCATCAGGTAGTCCTCCAGCCCGAACGGCCCCGACGCTTCGACGAAGCTGCCGTCGCCCTGGTTGTGGAAGAACAGGTTCGACGGCGACACCTCGTTCGGCACCCAGGTGCCGTTGACGATGTACACGTCCTGCCAGCCATCATTGTCGAAATCGGCGATCTTGGTGTCCCAGGACCAGCCGCCAACCTCGAGCCCCTCGGCCTCGGCGGTGTCCTGATACCCCGCGCCGGCCCGCGTCAACAGCACGTTCGAGCGCCGGATCTGCGGGATCGTGGTGTCGAAGACGGCCTGCAGCGGCGCTTCGCGCGGCTTGAAATGGATGTCGCAATAGGCCCGCGCCTGGGTCTGGTCGCTCGCTATGAAGCCGCAGATCGACGGGTCCTGCTTCTGGATCGCCAGGTCCTTGACCAGCATGCCCTTGCATTCGGCCTTCAGCGCGCCGGTCAGTTCCTCGCACTTCCCGGCATAGGTCGGGTCGAACCGGTTGCCGGATTTGTACCAGGTCTTGATCTCCATATTGCGTTCGCAGAGCGTGCGCGCATCGCCGTCGACGATGCCAGCGCAATATTGCGACAGATGCTGCATCTTGAGCGTGTCCGAGACGCCCGAGGACCTCCCGGCGATCTGGGCAAAGTACATCTCCATCGTGCCATCGTTGTGCAAATCGGCGGTGCGGATCGCCATCGTGGTGTTGGTGGTGTGCTCGATCAGGCCCTGGTCGCGGGTCACTGGATCGAAGCCGCCCCGGCCGTCGCCGTAATAGACATAGTCGGGCAGTTCGAAATCGTTGCCGACCAGCAGGTCGAGCGCGCCATCGGTGTCGATGTCGCTGAGCAAAATCGTCAAAGTCTCGCCGGGCAACCCTGGCAGATCGGCGAACCTCGACCCGTCAAGCGCACCACCCTCATTGAAGATCAGCCGGTTGCGCGACTCCTCGCCGGGAATGCGCCGGTACCAACCGGCCGCCCAATTGCCCAACGCGGCATCAAGATCCCCATCGCGGTCGATATCGCCGAAAGTCAGCGCCATCACCAGCATTGTGTCTTCGCGGTTGGCCGAAGCCGCCGCTTTGGCGAAATCGAACGCGCCGCCGCGGTTCGCCACGGTGAAATTGCCGTCGAGGTAGGTGGCCAGGAACAGATCCAGCCAGCCGTCGTTGTCGAGGTCCACCAGCGCGGCGTTGAAGATGTCGCGCTCGCCTAAAGCGCCCAGATCCGCCTCGATCCGCGAAAACCGACCCCCGCCGTCATTGGCGTAAAGGTAGAGCCCGCGTTCCGTCGAGGCGATGACCAGGTCGAGGTCGCCGTCCCGGTCGATGTCGCCGGTGGACAGGCTGCGGCCCTCCCAGAACGGCGGCCACATGTCCTTCATCGAAAACTCAAGCGGCTTGTCGATGCCGGCGGTCCAAGCCTCGACGCGCTGAAACACCGTGTCGGTGGCGGGTGAGCGCGGTGCGAAGGGGCGCGCCTCGATGCGGATCGGGAGGTCCGAGGCGATGCGGTAATCGGCGGCCTCGGCGGCCGGCAGGACCGCCCGTTCGAGCCCGAGGAGCATGTCGAGCGCGCGTTGCGTCTGCCAGGTGTGATAGGTATGGGCCGCGGCGCCTCCTAGGATGCCCAGGCCCACGATCACCGCGCCCAGAAGCGTCGCGGCGCGGACGGAGATCGTGCTGGCGACGATCAGGTAGGAGTAGACCGAGAAGCTGCCGAGCGTGAAGAGCAGCGCGAAGACGTAGCCATGGGTCAACCCGCCGGACAGAAGCGCCCCGGCGACAACGACGTCGAAGGCGATGGGCACCGGCAAGAAGGTTCCGACCACGGCAACCAGGATCAGGACCAGGACGCTGAACGTCGCGCCGAGGATCAGGTCCTGCGGCAGAAGCGTGCCGGCGGTCGCGCCCAGAAACCCCGCCAGCAGCATCAACGGGACCGTGGTCTTGATGATGAACCACAGATTTGCGGCGTAGGCTCTCGCGTAGCCCGCCAGCGCCTGAACCAGGGTCTCTTGCGGGCTGTCGAGGTCCCAGCCTTCGGGCGCCGGGACCGTCATCGCGTCGGGGGCCAGTTGCAGCTCGGCCTTCGGCAGCAGCCGGCAGATCAGCGGTACGGCGACCAGGATCACCAGAAGGCTAAGTCCGATCTTGGCCAGCGCCATGTAGACCGGCAGCAGGCTGAACAGCATGGTCAGCACGATGATGTTCAAGGTCGGAGAGGCGATCATGGCGCTCAAGGTCGCTTCGGCCCGCATGCCGCCCGAATAAAGCCCGCGCGCGATCGGCGCGGCACAGTTGACGCAGACGCCTAAAGGCGCGCCCATCACCAAGCCGAGCGCAGAGTTCGAGAACGCGCCGGCGAAGCTGCGCCGCTTGAGATAGCCGAAAAGCGTCAGGAACGCCGCGGCGATCAGCACGCCGAAGGTCATGCCCTTCTTGTTGGTGTCGACCCAGTTGACGGTGGACTTGGCGATGCGCTCGGTGACCGGCATGTTGGGGGTCACCGGGAACACCGCCTCGAAGCTGATCGGGTCCTCAAGCTGGATCGCGCCCGACATCATCGCCTTTTCGTCGAGTGCGGGGTAGCGCGAGCCGGTCCAGAACAGCCCCGCCAGGACCGCGATCATCAACAGCGCAAAGACCAGCCGCTTTTCGGCGGATTTGGCAATCAGTCCCGATCCGTTCACGGCAACGGCTCCCCTGTCGACACGCAGCTTGCAACGGGCACGAACAGCGACCCGCCCGAACATAGTCTTCCCGCGAATCGATGCAAAATCAAACTGCTATACCGCCGCAGCTTGTCCCGGCCCGTTCTGCCCAAGGGCGCGCGCCGTGGTACCTGCAACGGGCTATTCCGTGGCGTCGCCGTCGACCCCAGACTTGGTTTCGTCGGCCGGCATCAGCACGCCCTTCTCGACCCGGAACGCACCGTACATTGAGAACGGCTTGAAGGCGTGCTGGCGCGCATCCGGACCGCGGCCGTTATTGAGCGCGTTCTTCAGCGGCACCTTCTCGTCGGTCGCCGCGACCAGGCTGTACTGGTAAAGCCCGTCGACCATGCGGCCCGCGCCTTGGACCCGGAAGATCGGCAGGCCGCGGCTGGCAGTCTGCTCTGCCTCATACCCTTGCGGCCCGGTGATCATCAGCTGGGCGTTGGTGTAGTTGTTGCCGCCGGAAAACGACAGCGAGCCGCTTTGGATCCGCGCCTCGACCTCAGCGGCAACGGCGGTGCCGGCGAGCCCGAACGCCGCGGCGCAGGCGATTCCCAGAAGTCGCGATGACATTTTTCAGTTCCTCCGCGTTCAAGACAATGGGGGCGGCAGTGCGCCGCCGGAAACACACCCCGCGAGGCTACCGCCAAAGGCACCCCGGGGCAATTCCGCTCCGTCCCGCGGCGGGGCCTCGGCGGGGATCGGCCGGATCATTCTTCGGCCGCGCGGCGGGCGGCCCATTCGGCCTCGGCCAGCGCGTTGGCGGCGTTGATTTGGTCCGGCGTCATCCGCTCGGCCAACCGGTCGCGCAGCGCCGACACGCCGGGCAAACCACTGATCGCGGCCAGCGAGAGCCACTTGTAGCCCTCGACGAAATCTTGCAACGCGCCTTTGCCCTCGAACTGCAACAGCCCCAAATTCGCCATCGCCGCCGGCGCACCGCTCTCTGCGGCGCGCGCAAACCAACCCGCCGCAACCCGGTATTCGGCGGCCGATTGCGCCGTGCTGGCGCTCAGGTAACCGATCAGAAACTGCGCCACCGGATCGCCCGCCCGGGCCGCAATCAGGTATTGGTCAAGCCGCCTGGGATCGGGCGGGGCCAGCCGCGCATCGAAGATCAGCGGCAGAACCGGCGTGCCACCGGCGTCGGCCGCCACCGCACCGCCCGAGATCTGCGCGGCCAACCGGTACAGCCGTTTCGCCTCATCCTCGTCAAGCTCCACGCCGAAGCCGTTTTCGTACATCACGCCGAGGTTTTTCAGCGCCGTCGGCAAGCCCTGTTCGGCGGCGCGGGAGAACCACTTGACCGCCTGCTCGTAATCCGTCGCGATCCCCTCGCCGCGCGAATAGATCAGGCCAAGGTTGTTTTGCGCCCGCGGATGTCCGGCCTCGGCAGGGCCTTGATAAAGTTCGAGCGCCCTTTGGATGTCTTGCTCGACGCCGATGCCGCCCTGGTACAAAACGCCCAGAGCCACCGCCGCCTCTTGATAACCCGCGGCCGCGGCCCGTTCGTACAATTCAGCAGCGCGCGCCGGGTCCTGCGCGGTGCCGACGCCAGACTCGTGCAGGCTGGCGAGATTGTGGACGAATTCCGCCGAACCCGTTTCCGCCGCCTTGGCAGTCAACTCAAAGGCCAGCGCGGGGTCGCGCTCGACCCCGAGCCCGGCGGCGTAAAGCCCCGCCAGGCCGTTCAACGCCGGCGCAAAACCCTGATCGGCCGACGCCTGGTACCAGCGCGCCGCCTTGGCGTAGCTTTGCGGCACCCCCGATCCGGCACGCAACGCTTCGGCCAGACGGAATTGCGCTTCGGCCATGCCGTCTTCCGCCGCCCCCTGGAGCTGCGCCAAAGGCACGGGCTGCTGCGCCGAAGCCGCCGTGGCCAGAATGCACGCCACCAGCAGCGCAGCGCATGGCGCGCGAAGCGCGGACATCAGCATCGGCCGCTCCATGCGCTCAATTCTTGGGGATCAGAACCCGGGCGCGTGCCTGGGCTTCGGCGATCTGTTCCGGCGTCATCAGATTGGCCAGGACATCGCGCCGCTCGGCCGCCTCGTCGAGCCCATTCGCCGCCGCCACATTGACCCATTTATGCGCCTCGATGATGTTCTGCTCGACGCCGTCGCCGGCGGCCAGCAGCAGCCCGAATTGCAGTTGTGCAAATGGTAGCCCCGCCTCGGCGGCGCGGCGGTAATAGCCCGCGGCCAGTGCGGTGTCGGCCTCGACGCCCTGGCCCTCGCGGTAGAGGTTGCCCAACAGTTGGTAGGCGAACGGCCGTCCGCCCTCGGCCTTGGCCAACAGCCAGTCCCGCGCCTCGGCCGATCCTGTAGCCGCCGCATCGGAGACCCAGATCAGGCCGGCCTCGGGGTACTCGGCCTCGTCGATGGCGCCTGCGACCAAGAGCCGCCCGAGGCTTTGCGAGGCCGGCAGGCTGCGCCCGGTATAGGCAACCAGATAATACTGCACCGCGGCTTCGACGTCCTGTTCGACGCCGCGCCCTTGCTCTAGGAAGCTGGCATAGGCCAGGGCGGCGCGCGTCAGTCGCTGATCGGCGGCCTTGCGGTACCATTCTGCAGCCTTGGCGTCATCCTGCGCCACGCCCCTGCCCGTAGCATAGGCAAAGCCAAGGTTCGATTGCGCGCCGGGCTCGCCCGCCTCGGCCGCCTGCAACAGCAGCGAGATGCCGCGCACCGGATCGGCCTCCTCGCCCTCGGCCATCAAAAGGTCGGTGCCAAGGATGCGCTGCGCCAGCGGCGAGCCGGTTTCGGCGGCCTTGGCGAGCCACTCGGCGGCCTTGGCCTCGTCCTGCGGAAAGCCGGTGCCGCGCTGGTAGTTGAACGACAGCGACAGCTGCGATTCGGTGTGGCCGGCATCGGCGGCCTGCAAAAGCCAGCGCGCCGCCTGGGCCGGGTCCTCCTCGACGCCCTCGCCACGCGAGTACATTTGCGCGACCGCGAATTGCGCGTCCAGCACGCCCGCACGCGCCGCCGCCGACAACAGCTCGAAGCCGCGCACCGGGTCCGAGTCGACCCCGCGGCCGCTACGGTAGAGCTGGCCCAAATAGAACCCGGCCTCGGCGATCTCTTCATCGACGCCCATCTGCAAGAGCTCCGCCGCGCGCTCGAAATCGGGCAATTCGGGGTTGCCCGACAGATACACCCTTGCGAGCAATACGATCGCCGCCCGGTGCTCTTGCGCGACGGCCTTTTCCAGCCATGTCTTGGCGCCTGCCAGGTCCGCCGGCCCGCCGATGGCATTGGCCATCATATAGCCCAGCCGGTACTGCGCCACCGACTGGCCATCCTCGGCAAATGGTACCAGGCCGGCGCGCGCGATCTCGAAATCGCCGTCGCGATAGGCGTCCTCGACCTGCTCCAGCGTCATGGTGCCGGTCTCGGTGTCGCTTTGCGCCGTCGCCGGCAGCGGCGCCAAGGCAGCGCAGATCAGCACCGCGGCGGTTAAGCGTCCGAACTGAAATGGACGGAATGTCATCAGGCAATCCCTTCGTCTTGCAAGCCGGATAAACGGCACACCCACCTGCGCGCCAATCGAACCCGACCCCAGCAAAAAAGCTGCGCCGGGGCAAGGGGGGTGCCGTTAAACAATAAGTGTCAGCACCGTGCCGCCGACCAAAAAGGACCCAAATGGCAGGCGCATATCGCCCGCAGGTAGACCACGGCCGCGCAGCATGTCGATCCCGACCACAACCAGGGCGAGCGCCGCCGCAAACAGCGCTACCCATGGCACCTCCGCCCAACCTACAGCCGCACCGATCCCTGCAATTTGCTTGACGTCGCCCAAGCCCAGCCCCTCGCGGCCGCGCCACGCCCGGTAACCCCAGCGAATCGCCAGAAACGCCCCGCTGGCAATGACCGCCGACAAGAGCCCGTCCACGATCCCCCGCGCCGGGTCGAACGCGGCCAACCCCAGGCCCAGCAGGAACAGCGCTCCGGTCAGCAGATCGGGCAAGCGGAAATACAGCAAATCGGCGTAGAACAGCCCCACCAGACACCACAAGAAGCCCGCCATCACAACGGTTTGCCCGC
Source organism: Rhodobacter sp. (assembly GCA_030066215.1). Classification (GTDB taxonomy): domain Bacteria; phylum Pseudomonadota; class Alphaproteobacteria; order Rhodobacterales; family Rhodobacteraceae; genus JASJCA01. The sequence goes on from JASJCA010000081.1 coordinate 11,348, forward strand.
CGCCCTGTCCCTGCGACACTGCCAAGGCGACGGCCAATAACCCCGCCACCTCGATCCGCAACAGGTGCCCCGGAAAGGCGGTGCCGCAGGACCGGCAGCGACCGCCGAGCCACAATGCGGAGACAATCGGCACCATATCGCGCCATTGCAGCCGGGTGCCGCAGGCGGCGCAATGCGAGGGCCGCAGAATCACGTCGCCACCAGCCGCCAGACGATCGACCAGCACACCCAGGAATGATCCGATAGCCGGCCCCAATAGCAGAAGAAACACGACCAGAGGCCAGTCTGCGGGCATGTCAGGCGCCCAGTGCCGCGCTACCGGATCGCGCTAAGCTCAAGATCGATGGTCTTGCGCCGGGCCGCCATCGCGCCCAGCGGGTCGAGTTCGGGATGCGCCGTTAGCATCTCGTCCAGCGCCGCACGCGCAGCGCTCAGCCGGTCGATCTCGTCGCGTCCCGACCGCCCGCCCGCGATCGCCGCCCGCGCCGCCTCGTGATCGGCGGTGCCCTGCACCATCAGCGCCGCCGACCGTCCCGGGCCGGTGAGTTCGCCGGCAGCAGCCCGTGCCTCGGTCGCCGCGGCGTCGTAGGCGCCATCGCGCAACAGCGCATGAGCGTATTCCAGCCGCAACCGTGGTTGCAACGGTCCGGCCCGCTTCATCAGATTGGCATAGTGCCGCGCCGCCTTGTCGTACTGCCCGCCCTCAAGCGCCGTGCGCGCCACCATATAGGGCTTCTTGAACCCCGACCGGCTGGTCGACACCTCGCCCGGCTGGCACGACGCCACCGCCGTGAGCGCAACCGAAAGGGCGCTGACCCGGAGGAAAGCTGTTCCCGGCATGGACGCCTCGTTTTCGACTTGCCGGCCCGCGTGCCGACCAATGGACACTATCACGCGCCCGCCCCGCCGGTCCACAAAACCCCGGCAAGCCCCTGAAAAACGGCGGAAACCGGTGACATTTTTGTCCCCCATCCGCCGATCGATACGCTATCTTCCGCCCATGGCCGACCCGATCCCGCCGTTTTCCGCCGCCGAATACGACCGCCGCCTGGCGCTGACCCGGGCCGCGATGGCGGACAAGGGGCTGGACGTGTTGATCGCCTGCGACCCCTCGAACATGGCCTGGCTCACCGGCTATGACGGCTGGTCGTTCTACGTGCCCCAGGCGGTGGTGCTGGCCCTGGACGGCCGCCCGCTCTGGTGGGGCCGGAACCAGGACGCCAACGGTGCGCTGCGTACCGTCGACACCGCGCGTACCGACGTCGTGGGCTATCCCGACCCGTTCGTGCAATCGACCGAGCGGCACCCGATGCAGCACCTCGCCGGCGTGCTCGCCGACCTCGGCCACGGCCGGGCGCAGATCGGCGTCGAGATGGACAATTACTACTATTCGGCACGGGCCCATGCCACCCTGGCCGAGGCTCTGCCCGGCGCGACCCTGACCGACGCCACCGCGCTGGTGAACTGGCAACGCGGCGTGAAATCGGAGGAAGAACTGGCCTTCATGCGCCGGGCCGCGCGGATCACCGAGAAGATCCAGCGTTACGCGCTCGACCGCGCCGAGCCCGGCTTGCGCAAGAACGTGCTCGCCGCCGGCATCCTGGCCGAGGGCGTCCTCGGCGTCGACGATGATTGGGGCGACTACCCGGCCATCGTGCCGCTGATGCCTTCGGGTTCCGACGCCGCCGCGCCGCACCTGACCTGGGACGGACGGCCCATGCGCGCGGGCGAGGCCACCTTTTTCGAGCTCGCCGGCTGCTACCGCCGCTACCACGTGCCGCTGTCGCGCACCGTCTTTCTCGGCACGCCGCCCGATCCGATCCGCCGCGCCGAGGCCGCGCTGATCGAGGGTCTCGAGGCTGGGCTCGACGCCGCCCGCCCCGGCAACCGCGCCTGCGACATCGCAAACGCCCAGGGCGCGGCGATGGACAAGGCCGGCATCGACCGCGGCGCCCGCTGCGGCTATCCGATCGGTCTCTCCTACCCGCCCGACTGGGGCGAACGCACGATTTCGCTGCGTGAAGAGGACGACAGCGTTCTGCAGCCCGGCATGACCTTCCACTTCATGCCTGGCCTCTGGATGGAGGACTGGGGGCTCGAGATCACCGAATCGATCCTAATCCGCGACGACGGCCCCGCCGAGTGCTTCTGCACCCTGCCCCGCAAGCTTTTCGTGAAGCCCTGACGGCGGCGGCCGCCGTGCGCCGGGCCGCACTCGACCCGGGGCCTCGTCGGCCAGTGCCGGAGTCCGTGATCGCGGATACACCTCAGGCCGGCACTCGAAAAATGAGCGAAAATCGGAGCATGGCTCCGGGCCGGGTTAACAGCGCGTAGCGCCCCGGCCCAGCGTCGTCATTGGTTGCTCGAACCAATGGCGCAACCAATGACGACCCCGCCCGGGTGGGCTGCCGCTTTGGCTGTCCGAGGCGCGTCGCAGATATGGAAGATGTACCTTGCTGCCATAAAAGCACCCCGTTCAGAGGTCGGTGCGGCATCCCGCGGGCAACCGCTGGGCCGTGCGGGCACTGTCCACATGGTTTGCCTGTTGCAATCGGAAATCGTTCCCCCGCCTTCCCGCACTTGATCCGGGACCTCTCCAGCGGCAACCTGGACCTCCCGGGTCGGGCCCGGGACGGCCAGGGGACCAGACGGATGCTCGGCGAAACCATCGCGACCCTCGGCGACCTTATCGCCTTTCCCACGGTCTCGACCGACCCGAACCTCGACATGATCGCCTACCTCGCCGACCGGCTCGAGGCTGCCGGCGCCCGCGTCGAGGTGCTGGCCGACGCCGGCGGCGCCAAGGCCAACCTCTGGGCCTCGCTCGGGCCTGAAACCGACGGCGGCATCGTGCTGTCGGGCCATACCGACGTGGTGCCCGTGGCCGACCAGGACTGGACCTCGGACCCCTTCGCGATGGCCGAGCGCGACGGCCGGATCTATGGCCGCGGGACCTGCGACATGAAGGGCTTCATCGCCTGCTGCCTGACCCTCGCCCCCACGCTCGCGGGCGCCGTGCGCACGAGGCCGCTGCATTTCGCCTTCACCCACGACGAAGAGACCGGCTGCATCGGCGCCACCCACCTCGTGGCCGACCTGAAACGCCGCGACACCCGGCCGGCGCTGGCGATCATCGGCGAGCCGACCGGCATGCGTGTCGTCGAGGGCCACAAGGGCTGCTACGAATACAGCACGCATTTCGCCGGGCTCGAGGGCCACGGCTCGACCCCCGACGCCGGGGTCAACGCCGTCGAATACGCCGCGCGCTACGTTGCGCGGCTTCTGGACCTGAAGGACCGCTTGAAAGCCCGCGCACCCGCCGGCAGCCGCTTCGACCCGCCCTGGACCACCATCAACGTCGGCGCGTCGAAGGGCGGCAGCGCGCATAACATCATCGCCGGCCGCGCCCGCGTGGATTGGGAGATGCGCCCGGTCGCAAAACCGGACGCCGATTTCGTCAAGGCCGACCTCGCAGGCTTCGTCGCCGACACCCTGCTGCCCGCGATGCAGGCGGTGCACTCCGAGGCCGCGATCGCGTTGGAGACCATCGCCGAGGTCGCGGGGCTGGAGCCGATGGACAACAACGCCGCCCGCGCCCTGGTGGCCGAACTGACCGGCGCCAACGCCGCCCACGTGGTGCCCTTCGGGACTGAGGCGGGACTGTTTCAGTCGCTGGGGCTCGACGCCGTGGTCTGCGGGCCGGGCTCGATCGAGCAAGCGCACAAGGCGGATGAGTTCGTCGCCATCGACCAGCTTCGGGCCTGCCTCGACATGCTGCAGCGCCTCGGCGACCGCTTGTGACGCGACGTCACGGGCGCCATAGTCGGGAATACCCGACCCCGGGCCGGGTTCCAATTCGCGCCAAACCGGCTATGCCCGCGCCTCCACCACCACCGGAACCAGAGCGAGATGCGTCTTCCCACACCCCAAAGCGCCGCCCTGCGCCGCGCCGTCGCCCGTGCCGGTCACCGGCGGCCGCGCGGCGTAGCGGTGCGATGAAACGCGTCTCGCTCTGACCACCCGATGCCGCGCACCCTGCCGATCCTCTTCATCCTGGTCACGGTGGTCATCGATTCGATGGGCATCGGGCTGATCCTGCCTGTGATGCCGGACCTGATCCAAGAGGTCACCGGCGGCGACCTGGCCAGCGCCGCGATCTGGGGCGGGATCCTGTCGACCGTCTTCGCCGTGATGCAGTTTTTGTTCGGCCCGGTGATCGGCAACCTCTCGGACCGGTTCGGACGGCGGCCGATCCTTTTGGTGGCGCTTTTCGTGATGGCGCTCGACTACCTGGTGATGGCGGTGGCCGGCACGATCTGGCTTTTGCTGATCGGCCGCATCGTGGGCGGCATCACCGCAGCGACGCAATCGACCGCCAACGCGTTCATGGCCGACATCTCGAAGCCCGAGGAGAAAGCCGCCAATTTCGGCCTGATCGGCGCGGCCTTCGGCATCGGCTTCGTCATCGGCCCGCTGATCGGCGGCGCCTTGGGCGAATACGGCACACGCGCCCCGTTCTACGCCGCCGCCGCGCTGGCCGCCGCCAACATGGTCTTCGGCTACTTCATCCTGCCCGAGACCGTCACCGACCGCATCCGCCGACCCTTCGAGTGGCGCCGCGCCAACCCCTTCGGCGCCTTCGCCCAGGTTAGCGCGCTGCCCGGCGTCGGCCGGCTGGTGGCGATGTTTTTCCTCTACCAGGTCGCGTTCTTCGTCTACCCGGCGGTCTGGGCCTATTTCACGCAAGCAAGGTTCGGCTGGGAGCCCGGCATGATCGGCCTGTCGCTGGCCTCGTTCGGCATCGCCATGGCGATCGTCCAGGGCGGCCTGATCCGGATCGTCCTGGCCCGCCTGGGCGAGCGCTTCACCGTGCTCTACGGGCTGGCCTTCAACTTCTGCGCCTTCCTCGCGCTGGCGCTCGTCACCAGCGGCACGCTGGCGTTGATCCTCACGCCGCTGACCGCGCTCGGCGCCGTCGTCACCCCGGCGTTGCAGGGCATGATGTCGCGCACCGTACCCGACGACGCGCAAGGCGAGCTGCAGGGCGTGCTGACCAGCGCCGCGGCGGTGTCGATGATCGTGTCGCCGCTGATCATGACCCAGATCTTCGCCGCCTTCACCGGCGGGCTGGCGCCGATCTACCTGCCGGGCGCGCCGTTCCTGCTGTCGATGCTGCTGATGGTGGCCTGCGCCGCGGTGTTCCTGACCCGACCGCGCGCGCTTGCGTGAGGTGGACAATCCTTGGGCGGATTCGTTGCTCGGCCGGCCTTCTATCGGGGCGGTGGTTGGCCAATTCGTCACGAGCCGGGCCCATCGCCGACCCGCGGGGTGGCGAGCCAACGCATGCTCGGATGTGTTTTATGGCTGTCGAGTCCGTAGGACCGTGAGCGGTGCACAAGCCTCGACCAATCGCCACCCCTCCGGGGCGGGGCGGCGATGGGCCCGGCGGGGCTGCGCCC
>JASJCA010000029.1 GCA_030066215.1 Rhodobacter sp.
CATACCGGGCTGATCCTGGGGGTCCTGATCATCGCCTTCCCGATCTGGTTGGCCTTCGTCGCCTCGACGGTGACCAACCAAGAGATCGTGCAGCCGCCGATGCCGCTGGTGCCGGGCGACCAGTTCTACACCAATTACAGCAAGGCGCTGGTCTCGGGCATCAACGCGCCGGTCGCCAAGATGCTTTTGAACTCCGCCGTCATGGCGCTCGGCATTGCTATCGGCAAGATCATCATCTCGCTGCTCTCGGCCTTCGCGATCGTCTATTTCCGCTTCCCAGGCCGGCTGTTGTTCTTCTGGCTGATCTTCCTCACGCTCATGCTGCCGGTCGAGGTGCGCATCGTGCCGACCTACGAGGTCGCCGCCAACCTCAACCTGCTGAACAGCTATTCCGGCCTGATCTTTCCACTGATCGCCTCGGCCACCGCAACCTTCCTGTTCCGCCAGTTCTTCATGACCGTGCCGGATGAATTGGCAGAGGCCGCGCGGGTCGACGGCGCCCGCCCGATGCGGTTCTTCGTCGACATCCTGGTGCCAATGAGCCGCACCAACATGGCCGCGCTCTTCGTGATCCTCTTCATCTACGGCTGGAACCAGTACCTCTGGCCCTTGCTCATCACCACCGATCCGTCGATGAACACCATTGTCATGGGCATCAAGCAGATGTTCCCCAGTGGCGATGACTTCGCCGACTGGCCGGTGATCATGGCGACCTCGATCCTGGCCATGCTGCCGCCGGTGATCGTGGTGATTAGTATGCAAAAACTCTTCATCCGCGGCCTTGTAGATACGGAAAAATAAATGGCCACGATCTCGCTCGATAATATCAAGAAGACCTTCGGCCAGACCAAGGTCATCCACGGCGTCTCGATCGACATCGAGGACGGCGAATTCATCGTGATCGTCGGCCCCTCGGGCTGCGGCAAGTCCACGCTGCTGCGCATGGTGGCGGGGCTCGAAACCATCACCGAGGGCGAAGTTCAGATCGGCGGCAATCGGATGAACGAAGAAGAGCCGATGGACCGCGACATCGCCATGGTGTTCCAGAACTACGCGCTCTACCCGCATATGTCGGTCTTCGACAACATGGCCTACGGGTTGAAGATCGCGCGCACGCCCAAGGCCGAGATCGCCGAGCGCGTGGCCGCGGCGGCGAAGATGCTGCAGCTCGAGGAATACCTGACGCGAAAGCCCCGCGAATTGTCAGGCGGCCAGCGCCAGCGCGTGGCCATGGGCCGGGCGATCGTGCGCAAACCCAAGGCGTTTTTGTTCGACGAGCCGCTGTCGAACCTCGACGCCAAGTTACGGGTGCAGATGCGGCTGGAAATCAAGGCCTTGCAGCGCGAGCTTGGCATCACCGCGCTTTACGTCACCCACGACCAGGTCGAGGCAATGACGCTTGCCGACCGGATGATCGTTATGAATGCCGGCGTCGCCGACCAGATCGGCGCCCCGCTCGAGGTCTATGCCGACCCACAGACCGAATTCGTCGCTGGCTTCATCGGCTCGCCTGCCACCAACTTCCTACCCGCCGACCATGTGCCGGGCCTGGCCGGGCCGGCCAATACCGTGGGCATCCGCCCCGAACATGCCTGGCTCAGCGCCGAGGCCGAGGCCCGGCTCACCGGCACCGCGCTCTATTCCGAGGCGCTCGGGGCCGAGACCCTGGTTCATCTACGGCTGCCGGGCGGCGAAATGTTCACCATCCGCCAGGACGGCACCCGCCCGCAGCCGGCTGAGCACGACACCTGTCACGTCACCTGGGACGACACCCGGCAAATGCTCTTCGACTCCGCCGGCAAACGGCTGTGATCGGTCCGGCCAATTGGCTCAAATCGCCAGCGAATGTTCTGGTCATTTGAGGGACGCCGCCCCCACGCGGTGGCCACCCCCGGATCTTCACCATCTGCGGGGGCTATCTGCGAGGTACGAATACTCGATCAGACCTAGTCAAGTTCTTGGTGGTGGATATGCATAGAAAACTCATTGTTTGAATTTTTCGGCCTCCAATCTTTGCATCTTGTCTATTCTGTTCAAAACACTGTCTGGAATATCTGAGAAATAGACAGACGATTCAATCACCACCTGCAAGACGGAAAGGAATTCCAACCGTTCGCCTCGAAGATCCAGCGTCTTGCCGATTTCATCAAGGAATTCGTCCCACTTATCGGAATCGGCAGTGCAGGTCTTCAGTACTTGAGATGCCGCAAGATACTCGCAAATGGAATCATGCGAGAATGAGATTATGTCTCCCGCCATCTGGCTATCCACTCTCAATACAGGCATCTCGGATGTGTAGTAGGTAAGTCTTTTGACAGCGGCCTCTCTATCCAGTTCGGACACCTGCAATTCCTCGACAGCAAGGTCCCATGCCAGTGATCGTGGTACATAATGTGGTCGCAAACACGCCAAAGCTAGCGTCAATAGATCCGTTCGGACCTGCTGAAAATCCGGATCGTTCTTCTTGTGCAGTTGCTCCAGGTAACCGAGGTAGATCGACGGAATGCTGGGCGACAATGCTTCAAAGTCGATTTGGGAGGCGTCGGCATCTTGTTCAAGTATCTGGTTCAACTTGCCGAGTATCTGGTTGGCAAACGCCTTGGCGAGCAACGGCGTGACGCCGGTGCTTAGCGACCTAGCGGCGTCGGTTCGACCCGGCGAAATCGGCGAGTAGGACACTCTTTGCAGATGCGCGCAGGCTTCTGAAATCACTGAATTTTCCAGACAACTCAATGCGCTCTTAGTCACGGTCTTACCGTCGTCATACGTGACCTTGACTTCGGCCTCTCCAAGCACGCCTTCGATGAAGGCCGACAATGCGGTCGTCCGGCCGATGGGCATTTGTTCGATTTTTGTAACTTTCGATAGGCTGTCGACCGAGCCCCGCGATGTTACCACAAACGAGTTCAAACCAAGCTTGCTGAACCCGCTGTTGAATGCCGCTCGGCTTTTGTCATTGAGTTCCGAGTAGTGATCGAGAATGACAAGCAGGCTTCTGGATCGGATCAGGGAAAGCAAGAGAGGCGTTTCGATGGGTTCGACCAGGTCCAGCAACTTCCGTAATTGGTCGCTGATCGCCCGCTCCAAATCGACAAACTCGGCCTCCAGCAGAACGGGTATCATTGGATTTCTTGCTAAATGCCCATCCAGGGCTTCGCTGCCCAACCGACAGGCCAGGCTGGTCTTGCCGCTCCCGCCCAAGCCGGTAATCAGGATCTGAACGATGTTCTTGCGGGAAAACAGCCGAACCAACTCTTGAAGCAGTTTCTCCAGCGGGCGCCCTTGCAGCGGCTCTCCATCCAGAAGAATGGGCAACGGTATCAGTGTCTTCCGCTCACGGACGGTCCGTTCGGAGCTATAGTTCTCGCGCGCCTTGAGCAAGTGGTGCCTGACCCAGGCGCGCAGCACATACGGGTTCACGACCAACCACTTGAACACAAGCGGCAGCGGCACCACCCCCAAGATGACCGGTTTGCCATCCGTCGCACGTGCAAGCCAGCGGTACGAGTTCAATGTCCGGATCGGTGCGGCGAGGCTGCACAGGAACACAAACGACATCACGCCAAAAAATGACGCAGACCAAATAACGGCTTGGTTCGTCTTAATCTTGTCAAATAGGTCCTCCCACCAGTCTTTCGAGTTGGCACGGATCCGATCGCTTATGGATTGATCGAGCAGGTTCAGATCCCTTATCGCGCGCTCCGCCGCCGGCAGATCGCGCTCATCGAAACCGGGTTTCACGGCTTCAATTGCGCTCTTCAATTCACGTATCTCGGTGACGGTCGCACGCAATTCACCCGTCTCTTGATCCGAATACTGGGCAAGAATGGCTTCGCGCAATTCCACTACCGCTTTGCGAATCTCGCGCCGGTGCTCAGGCACATCGGCTTCGACGAAGCGCATCAGGATCGGGATCGCGTCGCGGCCAAGTTTGCCCAGCAAAACGACGCTTTGGGCGCGATAGTAGTGAGCGCGAAGGTCCTGCACCGTTTCTGAGGAGTATAGGGCCTCCAACGGCGTTCTTGCGAACCCAATGACCCTGGTGCTGGCTTCCGGCAGGACTTGAAACAAGATGTCCTGCAACTGCGAAAGGTGTTCGTCAGAGGCCTCGTCGCGCGTCATGATTTCCGCGAGCGGCTCGAAAAAGATCGGATCATGGTCAGCAAGTTGAACCAAGGCCTCGGCAAAATCGATGAAGTTCCGGCCGCCATCCGCCGTCATGTGACGCGCAAGTGCCTGAAAGACCTTGGTGTTCAACACTGGCGGAAACGGGGCCAGATTGACGATCCGGCGAACAGACCTTTCGAGATGATAACTACCGGCCGCCAGATCGAGCGACGACACGAAAACCTCGGCCGCCTCTGATTTGCGCCCATCGTCCTCGACATCACCCTCCGAAACGGCGATGCGATAGAGCAATTTAAGCGCTCGCTCGACTTCGAAACTCGAGAATTCCTCGGCATTCAAGCTGCGCGCCTCGGCTATGACATCAACCACCCATTCAAGCGTACGGTCGAAAACCGTCTTTTCGGTCGCGCCGAGATCAGAGAGGGCGGTAACAAGCCTTTCTTCGTCCACGGTTCCCTTCGGGATCGGCAAAATCCGTGCCACGGTCTGTTGCGACCAGGTCTCGCGCGTTCTGTCCGGGGCGCGTTCCAAGAAATCGTTGGCATAGCCAATTGCAGATGACTGTATGTCTGGGTACTCGCTAGAGATCAGCAGGCTCATCGTGTCGAACGCCCTTTGATCCGCCGGCGCCTCTGTTAGGAAATCCGGCACATTGGTCCGCACCCTTCCCGGGAAGCTCTCCTTCTCGCCGACATTTGACGCCATCACATAGGCCAACGCCGACTCTGAGTACCCATAAAGGTTGAGTGCAAGCACCATCGCGGCCGACAGCCGCGCCGGTTCTGGTTGCAGGTCGTCCTCGAAAATGTCCCGCAGGCGTGGAAACACCGGCGCGGCCGCCGCCCCCAAATCGACGAGAGCCTCGACCACGGCATTCGAATAAATGCTGGTTACCTCGTCGGATTTCTCCAGAAGATCCACCACGTCAGGCAAAACGGGCTGAGCCGCCGGGCCGGCTTTGGCCAGCGCGCGAAGGACAGAGCCAAAGTCGAAATCGTCGCTGCGCTGGTTTTTTAGAAGCCCGGCCAATTCGGGGACCAATTCCCCTGCGGCGGTCGGTGACAAGGCCGCGATTGAGGCGCCTACTTCGATGGTATCTAAGTCGGAACTGGCCAAAAGACTTTTCAGGTCCGCGGCTCTCACCCGAGCCGCGAGCGAAGGATTGTCCAACGCATAGTGCAGGACAGAAGAACCCGGCGATTTGGCATTCACTTTGTCCAGAATCGCACGGTACGTCAGTTCCGCCAGGCTGTCGTCGAATGGCAGGTCGCGCACAGTATTGATGAATTCCCAAATGAAATCCGGGTTCGACGATAATTTGAGCTTGTTCACAAGAGCGCGAACCGCCTCGTTTGGATCTCCCTTCAACGCAGTGAAGATCTTCAGTTCGAATTCGTTCGATGTTCCTTCATTCACAAATCTTTGGAAGACCGGGCGAACCTCTTGGGCGAGTTTCTCGTTTTCCACAAAGTACTCGTCAAGGCTGATTCTCAGATCCCCAGAAGAAAAAGCGCTATCAAGATTGTAAGACCATTCAAAAACAGCCTTTAGAATACTCATCCCTTCGGCGCGGTTGTTTTCCGGGTCATCGGCTATGAACCGCAAGACCCGTGGAAACAGAGTCTGCTCGTGCCCTTGCAACGCGATCAGGACATCCAACCCCACGATCACTTCCGATCGCGAAAGCGTGCCGCTATCAAGCTGCTTCGCCACAAAACCGGCGACGTCCTCTGTCTCGGACCCCAGACTGACAAGCAACTCGGCCGCGTGAATATCTGCGTCATTCCATTCGCCGTTTTTCACAATGTCCGCCAGCGGATCAGTGGCCGAACCGGCGTCTCGTCCCATGATCGCCAAGGCCCGCGCCGCGTTCGAGACCGCGGTTTGGGTTTCGGCTGCCGCCATGATCTCGACCAGAAACACCGCCAGCGACTCGGCCCCCAACTCAATCTTTTGCGCGCTGACAATCTCGGAAAGGGCTTCGTCGTCGAATTCGTCGTGCAACAGCACGAAACGCAATTCTTCGCGTGCATCCACTGGGGCCGCGGTTGGACCTATCGTTGAGTCGCCCTGATTATTGGGGGGCAAATCCGCGTTGTCTGCATTTACAGAGATTACTTCGGTCAAGGCCTTGCCAAGATCCGGCAAGTCCTCCGCCAAGATCGGCACCAGCGCGTCGATCAAATCGCTCACAACGTCCAGAACGCCCTCGGCGTCGCCCAGTTTGCTGCGCTGGTGGATCTGGGCAAACCGAGGCACAGCTTGCACCAAAACCCGCACATGCAGATCGTTTAGGTTCTCCGCGAACCTGTCGCGCTCGTCGGTCGCTAGGTGAAGGGCGGAAAACAGCCCCTCGTAACCCTGCATGCCGAAATCGCGCAGCATCATCCGGGTGCGTTCTTGCTGGAACCGCCGGTGACCGGCGACGCCATCCGGTAGATCGGCCGGGATCGGCGCGAGCATCTGATGAATCGTGCCAATATCCCAGTTATACTCGGCAATCAGGAAAAAGAACGAAACCCGCCGCGCCCGATAACGCCAGAGCACATCCCAATCCGTTTCGTAGATTAGCCCGCCCGCAAAATACTTCCAAAGTTCGCCGGTGTTTTCTAGAATTCGTCGGTATGACCGCAGAACAGGATCATTACCAAGATCAAGGTAGATATCGCTGTTTTCGATGAGCAATTCTGTTACGAGAATCTGGAATTCTATGGCCGGCCAAATCTTGGAAATTTGCGCATATCTGACCGGGCTGTCTTCATAGGTGAAGTCCTCTGCCATCTCCAAGATTTCAAGCGTGATTTGGTCGGACAAGCCAGCCACTTCGTCATGCAGAGACCGGCCCTCCGGCCCGGAAGCCGCATCTAATGCGTTTGGTATCTCGTCGATGATCTCGCGGACGCGGTCGGCTGCACCCAAAAGACTGGAATAGCGGTCGACAAAATCGCTATCTTCGATGACCGGCACTTCGCTGGCGGAGGGGGCTTGGGCGCGAGCCTCGCCCACTGCCACAACGAAGAACAGTGCGAGAAAAAGAAGAGCTTTCAAAGACAAAATCACGATTCCGAAGCCCCATCAATGCAAGGACTCTATGCCCGACCTACATTGAAGTCGAGAATGCTCGCACGCGTTTTTCGCGGTTGATCAACCGAGGTGAGTCAAATCCCGCCACTATTCGACCTCTTCATATGCGCCTACAGTCAACTGTTTCAGGTGCTTAGTTCACCACTGCAGCGAATGACCGAAAGCCACCCTTTGCGCCATTTCCTGCCCAACGCCAGTCAGGAGCCAATCGTATTGGCGGTTTCTTGAACACGCTGGTCCCAATAGATTGGGCACGCCGTAACTTGTGGGAATCAATGTGTGTAAGAATATCAAATTGCAATAAAAATTTCCGATAATAAAAAACTTTCTCTTATCATATGTTGGAAATGAGGTTTGAAGGAATTCCCTATGAAAATTGAACTTGTTATAGAAATTTCACATCAAACGACGATCTACCACGTGATTTGCTACACGTTGACTAATGAAATCGATGAACCCTCACTCAATTACCGGGGTCGCTAACAATAGCACGCCAGCAAAACTGACGACCGCTCGCACCGAAGACAGGCACTGGCGGTAGACTTGGCAAAGACGGCAGTGCGACCAAAGGAGACCGACGCGCCTGCAGCCAGTTCTGTCTTTGTACCCATCGCTGTCCTCGCTTCCGCAGCAACGAGTTTGTTGCGCCGCGACACGCTCCTCCTGAGCGGACGTTCAAATCTGCTCCTCGTCTCTGGTTCCAATCCGGGTATTCGCCGCCATCCCAAGGAATGCCGCAAACGACCATCGCTTTGAGAGGCGATCTGGGAGGAAATAGCGTCAGCAGCGGCGACAACAGGCCTGCGCAGATTTCTGACTCCACTTCGCTCTAAGAACCGCCACAGACGGTGGCGAGGACCAAAATTCTACGGCGAATCGAAGGGGCGGCCAGAGTAGCGCAAATTGCGTCTCGACCCTCATGACCGCAAAACCCGCCTGCAAGCCGACCTGCGGATTCGAGCAAAGCCGCGCGCTGCGTCACAAAGATTTTACCTTGCAAAATGATGGACTTGGGTTGTTTCTAGCCTGTATACTCACGACCAGGAACACCCGCAAAGAGGGAGTGAAGTGGAAACTGTTCGCGCAATGCGCTCTATGCCAAACATGGCCTTTCAACAACGGGTCGAGAGGCGCCACGGAAGCGACGCACGATGCGTCGTCGTACAATTGCGAGAACGGCAACCTGGGATCGGAATTGACAGAGATGAAGATACTTCGCTTCCCTAAACCGACGATATGGCCGGCCGTCCTTTTGACGGCCGTGTCGGCCTTTCACGCAAACGCTGCGCATGAGTTGGAAGGGCGCGATATCGCAGGCGGCGAAGCTCTTTATGCGGAACAATGCGCTGCGTGCCATGGTGCGAAGCTCGAAGGCCAACCGGATTGGCGAACCGCTGGTGAGGACGGTGTTTTGCCCGCGCCGCCGCATGACGAGACCGGGCATACCTGGCACCACGACAACAAATTGCTGTTCGACTACACCAAGCTTGGGGGCGAGGGCGCGCTGGAGGCGCGGGGCATAACTGGGTTCAAGAGCGGGATGCCGGCCTTCGACGGCGTGATCGCCGATGAGGAAATCTGGAACATCCTCGCCTTCATCCGGTCCACCTGGCCGGATCGCGTGAAAGAGATCCAAGCAGCGCGCAACAGCCCGCATCACTGAAATCGAAGCAAGAAGCGGTCGGCGATTGCCTTGCCCATCCGCGATGCAAACCACTGAAACACGGTCCGAAATCAACCATCCTAAATTGACCCAAGCCTCAAAGGATCACGTCATGACACGAAAGCTCATCTGTTCCCTGTGCGTCGGCCTTTCGGCATTTGCCTACCAGGCATCGGCGCAGCAAGCCGGCGATGCCAGTGACAACACTCCCTATGCCGGTTTCGAGAGCCGCGAGATCAAAAGCTTGTCGCAACAGGACATTGAAGAGATTCAACGCGGTGAAGGCTGGGGACTGGCGCTGCCCGCGGAACTTAGCGGGCGGCCGGGCCCGGCGCATCTGCTGGAACACAAGGACGAACTGGGGCTGTCGGCAGATCAGATCGCAGCAATCCAGTCAATCTATGAGCAAATGCTGTCCGAAGCGATCGCAGCGGGGTCGCGCTTTATCGCGGCTGAGGCAGCGCTGAGCAAGGCCTTCGAAGATCAGGGGTTGAGCGATTCCGTTCTGCAGGAGTTGATCGATGAAGCCTCGGCGGCGCGCGCGGAGCTTCGGTTTGTTCATCTGTCGCGGCACTTGGCAACGCCTGAACTTCTGACCCGACAGCAGATTGAGCGGTACAATGTTCTGCGCGGCTATGCCGACGATCCGTGCCAGAACGTCCCGGCCGGCCACAATGCCGAAATGTGGCGCCGGCACAACAACTGCACGTGACGCGAAGATCGGCGGCCTACTCGCGATACTCTTCGTGGCATGCCTTGCAAGTTCCGCCGATTGTCGCAAGGGCCGCGCGCAGGCTGGCAGGTGTCTCGATACTCGTAGATGCCGCGCCTGCAGCGGCCACCATATCTTCGGTTTTCATCACAAAGTCGTCGAAGCGGTCCCAGATTGCCGGCAACGCCTCTGACTTCGGATCCGTTTCCTGTGCTTCAAACAAGCCAGGCACCTCGGCGCCCGTCGCCGCGATGGCTCGGGCGGCATCCCGGGCGGTTTGCGCGTCAAACGATGTTTCTCCTTTGGCCATGGCCCCGAGCACCTTGGTGTTTTTTGAGATAACACCCATCGCATCCATGCGGGCCTTCACCGCCGGATTCTGAACCCCTTGATGGGCAAAAGCGGCTGTTGCCACTGCCAAAAGCCCACCAAAAACTATGAAATGTCGTACAGCCAACTGCCGTTCCTCCCGAGGCCGATTGCCTTGATCGCCATTCGAAATTTCTTACCACCCGACCAAGCCCGTTGGGAAGGCTTCGGCCTTAACTGCATCGGAATTCGGGGGGATCTGGGCCGCGGGTAAAGCCCGTGAACAGATGTCGTCGCGTGTGAAACGCCCGCGAGAGTTCGATCCTACGCGACCCAAACGGCCAACTGGCGCACCAGAAACGCAACTCCGGCCGCCACCAGCAACACACCGCAGATTTTCCGCAGTTGTCCGACGATCTTTTGATCCGAGACAAGCCGTCCGAGAGCAAAATAGATCAGCATCGACAGCGTCACGGCGGAGATCAAGGCAGTCGTGGCCCACAGAACCGCGTTCGTGGACACATTTGCACCGTGAAACAGCAAGAGCGGAGGACCAAAACCAAGCACGGCTTTGGGGTTGGTGAACGCCAGAACGAAGGTTCCGCCAAAGGTCACAGCACCACCGCCTTTAGACTTCCTAATTGTGGTAAGTGTCTTGATCCCAAGCGTGAGGAGCGCCAGCCCGGCGAGCGCCAGAAACCAGTTCGCCTCGGCAACAGACAGCGAGTTCCCGAGCAGGACCAGAATGTTGGTCATAATCGCCAAGCCCAACAATTGTCCAAGTAGCCCAAAGACGAAAGCGGCGGGTCTTTCGAGGCCGCCCTGAAATGCAACCACTGCGAGCGGTCCAGGTACGATCGCAACGATGAAACATGCCAGAAAGAGCGTCAGCAGCTCCGTCATTTCAAAATGACTTCCGGCGTTCGAAGCCAAGCACGATGAAGCGGGTCATAACCACAATCGCCAGAAGAACGATGCCGCTCACCAAGGCGCTTTCGATATCTCCCATATGCGTTTGCATGACGATACTTGTGGCCAGAGTGTCGGTCTTGCCATGGATCCCGCCGCCGATAATCAGAATGGCGCCGACCTCGCCGACGAGGCGCCCGAACACGATAAAGGATGTCGGCACGATCAATGCTCTGATATCGAGCAACACGGTCCCAAGCAGGATTGTCCGTTGGAACCGCCTTTCGCCGTCCACGGTACAAATGCCGAGGTCATAGACCTTGTCGATGCTCGTCGAGAGCAGTTGGGCGAACAGGTAGTAGGCAATGGGAAGACCGAGAATGATCTGACCGATGATCATTCCGGCCGGGGTAAAAAGAAGGCCCTTCAAGGTGTCGAACTGCGTGCACAGGTAGTAAAAGAAAATGCCAACGACGGTCGGGGGCGTCGCATTGAGCGCCTGTGCGCCAAGCAGAACCTGCCGTTCGAAGCCGCGTTGTTTCGAGATGATCCAGAAACCCAAAATGATTGCCAATGCAACGGCGATGAATGTCGCCGTTGCACTGACGAAAATCGTGAAGGCGGCAAGGCGCATGTTCAGCCGCCGGCCATGGCCTGGATGATGCGGATCGTTCCGACGCCTGTGACAGAGGCGGATGTGTTCGTCGGCTCGATCGGCTGGCCATCGAGATAGATCACGACGTCCGGGCGCACGGCACCGTCGTCGACCAGCAGGTCTCCTTTGATGCCGGGGAATTTGTCCTCCAGAGCCGCGACCACGCTGTCGACCGTATCGGCGTCGTTGATGGACAGCGCCCCCGGGGGGATTTCGTAGATTTCGCGCAGGCGGGTTGCGACTTTGACATTGGGCATTTTTGTCTCCTTGGATCAGTGGGGGCAGTCAACTTGGGGCATCTCGAGAACCGAGAAATCCATGTCGGTCAGATCGAAATGCAGCATACGGCCCAAAAGCGGGCTTTCGTTTTTCAACAGCAGTTCGATCGCCTCGCGCGCCATAGAACAACCAATGATCCCCGGCCCCATTCCAAGCGCCGGGAACACCTTGATATTCGTCCAGAACTTCGGTCGCTCGGGATAGAGGCAACGCAAACAAGCCGTCTTCTTCGGCAAGATCGAAAAGACATAGCCTTCGTCTCCGTACATCGCGCCCGAAACCATCGGCACGTTGAGGCGCAAGGCAGTGTCGTTCAGCTCGTAGCGTTCCTCGAACAGGGGATGTGCGTCGATCAGAACGTCCACGCCATCGAGCACTTCGTCTAAGTTGTCGAT
Source organism: Rhodobacter sp. (assembly GCA_030066215.1). GTDB lineage: Bacteria > Pseudomonadota > Alphaproteobacteria > Rhodobacterales > Rhodobacteraceae > JASJCA01. Next base: position 12,135 of record JASJCA010000029.1, read on the forward strand.
TTCGGTTATGTTTTTGCCGATATATTCGATCTCGGTCGCCGGGTTGATCTTTTCCGTCTTGTCGCGGAACGCGTCGATGCAGGGCTTCCCAACATCTCCTTCGTAAGCCAATTGCATGCGGTTGAGGTATTCGGGCACGATCTTTCCGCCATGGGCGCAGATCAGATTACCGACCCCGGACCGGATGAGATAGTTGACCACCGTACCACCCACGCCGCCGCAGCGGCCGACGAAGACCTTGCTTTGCTTGAGGCGCTGGATGCCGGTCTCTCCCATGATCGGGATTTGCCGGACGTAGCGTTCTTCCGTGACGATCTGATCCATTATCGTGCCTTTCAAAGTACCGGAAAATCGGGGTTTTCCCGTTGCCATTGCAATACGCCGCCGTCGAGCGAGCTTGCGGGAATGTTCTTTTCGTCGAGCCGCTCTTTCAACGCTTCGAGGACGCGTTTCGAGCGAATGCCAGACTTGCAGTAAAAGACGATCTCGTGCCCGTTGGTGCGTTCCAGAACACGCTCCAAATAGCTGCCATCCGCATCGGCCTTGCGCATCAGTGTCACCGGGATCGAGATCGACGACGGCAGGTGGCCGTACATGAACTCGTAATTGTCGCGCACGTCGATCAGCGCGGTGTTTCCGGCAGAGATCTTGCGGCGAAGCTGATGAGCAGAAATCACCGGGACCGGTTCGGTCTCGGCAGCAGGCGGCAGGTTGACCCCGCATACGGCGTCCGACGGCAAGTCACCGACCTTGGTCTGCTTGTGGTTGCAAGCTGGGCAATCGGGGTTCCGCGGCACGGCGACGAAGTCGTATTCGTGGGTCGCAAGGTCGATGTTCAGCATGCGCCCGCTCAGAAGCTCGCCAAAGCCCACAATGTATTTGACGACTTCGGTCCCCTGCATGCAGCCCGCAATTCCCGGAAGCGTGCCGAGCACACCGGCGTCTCCGCAGGTCGGAACATCTGCGGGAGGCTCTGGGAACAGGCAGCGGTAGCACGGGCCGTCCTCAAGCCCGAGCAGGGTCAGCTGTGCTTCAAACCTGTAGATACTGGCGTAAACGAACGGGATGCCCGCCAGACGGCATGCATCGTTCAACACATATCGGGTCTTAAGATTGTCGCAGCCGTCGACCACGATGTCATAGAAACTGACGATGTCGAATGCGTTTTCTTCAGTCAGGAACTCGTCGTATTTCTTGACGGTGATGTTTGGATTCAGACGCCTGATGGCCGCTTCGGCAGAGGCAACCTTCTTCTGGCCGACCAATTCGGTGGTGTGAATAATCTGGCGCTGCAAGTTGGTCTCGTCCACAGTGTCCTGATCGATGATGCCGATCGTTCCGACGCCGGCAGCGGCAAGGTACAAGATCGCCGGAGAGCCCAAGCCGCCGGCGCCGATGACGAGGACACGGGAAGCTTTCAGCTTTTCTTGCCCTTCGAGGCCAACTTCGGAAAGCTTCATGTTGCGATTGTAGCGTAGAATTTCCTTTTGGGTCAGCATGTTAGGTTCCTCACTTTGCCGAATAGCCATACTGCTCGCTTAGTGCGGGCACTTCTGTGGCCAACCAGTTTATGACGTCGGGCTGCACCGCCGCCGCGAACTCCGACGAGTAGACAAGCGAATAGACATTGGCGCCCTGATCGCGCGCCACTTCGATCAGACCTCTGCCCTTGCTGGCTTCGAACGAACTTGCATCGACAATCAAAAAGCAGTCTTGAATCGCACAAATGCGAAGGCTGCTTGAGGCGCCGCCGGACCCGACCAGGTATTCTGGCAGCAGCATCGGATCGACCTCTAGCGTCTGCCATTGTGCCATTTCGTAGATGTGGGTTCCCGATCCATCGCCGCGCGAAAGAAAGGCGATTTCGGACTCGGCAATCAGTTTCAGGCAAGCGCTTATGCCCTCGCAGTCAAGAGGCTGATCTGCGGGCCCGACAAGCAGGAAATCGTTCGCAAACAACTCAGTGCGCGAATGCTCTCCCTTGCCCGTCAACGCTTTCTCTTTCTCGACATTGTGGGTGATTGCGAACGGAATGAAGCCATCTTCCAACGATCGAAGCTGTTGGCTTGTTCCAGCGACCGAATAGCTGAGTTCCAGCTTCGGAAACGCCGATTCAAGTTCTTCGAGTATCGCCCGGGACACGCCGGACGCCTCTTGTGTCGTCGTCAACCCGAAGGTGATCTTGCTGGATTGTTCCGCGGCCGTCGATGACACGCCGAGCAATAGCGCCATGATGCTAAGTCGCGTAGATTTTGTCGCTTTCATCGTCCTGAACCGGATTGAAGGTGGGGAAATCGAGCGCATGCCAGCGTTCGTAGAAATTGCCCTGAGACCGAAAGCTGGCGTCGTGCGTACAGCAGATGACGTAGCCGCTGCGCTCGTCGATGAACTCGCGCAGAAGCCGCATAAGAATGACAACGTTGTTGCGGTCCAATGCGGCGGTCGGCTCGTCGAGCAAAAGAAGGTCGGCATTCGACGACAGGGCTGCCGCAAGATGAACACGGTGCAGCTGGCCGCCCGACACGTCGGTCATCCGCGCATTCAGGATCGGGTGAAGGTCGAAGTCGGTACAGATCTTGTCCAGCGTATCCGCACAACCCGCACAGTCCTGGTTGGCGATCAGCATCCGGTCGAAGAATTTCTTGACAGTGAAGTCGAACCGCGGCGGATGCTGCGGAATGTACCGTATGTTCCTGATGCCACTGTTGAATCTCAGCAACTTGCGAATTGTAAGCTCGCCAGAAGTGGACTCGGCCTCGCCATTGGCCAGCCCCTTGAGGAAGGTCGACTTCCCCACCCCTGACGGGCCATAGATCGAGCAACATCGTCCCGTGATTTCGACAGCCGAGATGTCGAACAGGGCTCGGCCTCCAACCTCGGCGCGAAGTCGTCTGATAGAGCAAATCACTGTGTTGACCTCTCTGTTTAGCTCGTCCGGGTTGGGATCAATGCACCACCTCACCGAGTGCGAAGGCCCGGTCGTGAGAGATGTGCAAATCGTCCCGCACCATGAAATCAGCGACCCTCTGCATCGGAATGCGACGGGCTTCGCCTGGGTCGCTTGACGTTGCGCTGAAGTCATGGCCCGCGCCCAACACCGCGAGCTCGACGGTCCAGGCCGGCCAAAGGGACTGTTGGACCTCCGCGTGGGCGGCGAACTTGTTGCCCGTCGCGCGCGTCGCAGGCCAGTCACCGGCCGCACCAATCGGAGTACCCGTCGTCGAAGCAACCGATGCAATCGCCGAAAGCAGAATTGATCTGGAGTCCAGCAAATCGGGTTTCACGGCATCCTCAAGTTGTATGGCATCGGCATGACTCTCGCTTCGAATCTCCAATGAAGCATCGGGAAAAAAGATTCATCTGACAACCGTCAATACGCAAATTTCTTGTTTGTTTTCAAATATTTAAGATGCGCAAGGCAATTGGTCGCCAAACCTTCAGGAATGACGTCGCCCTATGCGAGCAAACGCTGAAAAATGTGCTGCGATGCCGTATCCAGATGGAATGCTGTCCCGAAACCTGCCGGAATGACCTGTCGGCAGTGGCTAGAAACGGCCGATGCGGAGAACAGGCCGTTCCGGCGCCGCGGAGCAGCTAGGCAGAGCCGTCGTTTGACAGATCAAGTGCGGTTCAGGTCGGCATAAATCGGCCCGGGATGATGCGGGCATCGGAACAAATCCAAATTACTCACCGCAACGCTTCAGACGGTACGGGTCCACAAGAAACAATGCAGCCCGAACACACATTTCCGGTCAATGAACGGCCTTCGCAGCTAGAAAGTTTTAGGCCCGTCGCGGTGGTCCCGGAACGACGTCGAGGATGACGGATTTCGTACGCCACAGCGCTCCCACCTCCAGCCACGGCAGATTTCCGCCCAAATGCGGAATTTGATGCAATGCGACTGCGGCATCTTGAAACTTGAACGGGCATTTCGTCAGCAAGGCAGATGCGCAGCAGCACTCCGACCCTGTCGAGTCCGGATTTCCAGGCGCTTGGTGATCACGCGGCGCCATTCGATCATGAGCCATATGAGAGTGCAGGCTCGAGTGATGGGGTTTTTGTTCGGAGAGACCGTGCGATGCCGGAGCCGCATTCTCTGTAAGCCCAGAATGATGCAGCCACACGCCTGGCGGTTCCAGAACCCGAGATACGGCAAGAAAGACCGCAATGATGCTAAAAATCAGAACGAAATTCCTCAAGCTCATCGCAATCGCCATAGCTTCATCCCTGGCTGGCTAGCATAACCAGAAACGTAGTGAAACCGAGCGAACTCAATCTTTGGTTGTACAGCAAAAATCCGCCACCGCCGGGCTCGCGGCATCAAGGACTCCGAGAGGCATAAGTCTCTTTCTTGGGCAGTTCTGGTTAGAAATGACGCTCTGACATGTCCGATCGACCTCGTGAGAGAAGAGTCCGCTCCACCTACGAGTTGCATTGCTTGTCAGCTATACGGACTTTGCCCTGTTCATGGGCCGGCCAGCTTGATCATATGCGCGCCGGAGGTAAGCCGCAGTCTGATGCAAGGCTCACGCCCAACGCCCAATAGTCATCTCCGGAGCGAGCGCTATGGAACCAAGAACTGAGTCCTTCGTCCCTCATTCAAGGCCATCTTCACGCAACCACGCCCCTCAGCGTATCAATCTTCGAATTTTCGAGCGGTCCGTCTGTTTGACGGTCCGCAAAGGCTGAGAACCGCATGAATGCCTGTTGCCTACGCGGCAACGCGACATCGATATCCGTTGCGGCGTGGCACGGGTTTCTGCAAGCGCGCAGGAGAAAATCTCCGGTTCAACTTAGGGCTCGAAGCCGACCTTGGCCGTGCTCGGCATCAAGGTCGGCGGCGCGGGACGCAGCGGTGCTTTGCGGCTTGAATTCCGTCGGCCGCCGTTCCACCTCAACTCGCTGCGTCTACCTGCTCTGACGCAGAGCGTTCCCTGATGGATGGCATATTCGAAAACAGGTCTCCGGGCAGGACACCCCCTATTTGGGCGGGTGGCGGAGCGAGCCGGCGGACGGCGGTTCTGCGACTCAGCGGCTTGTGGGAAAGACACGCGGGCTCTATCGTGGCACCGCCAACACTCGAATGGCACCACAACGCATCGGAGCCGTATGAGCACCACGACGATCCGCAAGATCCTCGGTCTACGGCAGCTGCACAGCGCATCGCCGGACCAATCGCTCCGCGATATTTCCAAGGAAATGGCCGACCACAATGTAGGCGCCGTTGCGGTCGTCGAAGATGGCAAGCTGGTGGGGATCCTCACCGAACGCGACATCGTGTTCCGCGGCGTCGGGTGTGGCCTGCCGGTCGACGACACCTCTGTGGCCGACATCATGACCCGGGAACCGGTGACTGTGGAGATCGACGACCCGATCTCCGATGCCTTGGCGGCGAAACTGGGCGACGCCTTCCGACACCTGCCGGTGATGGAGAACGGCCGGGTCGTGGGGCTCTTGTCGTACCGCGACATCCCGCCTCAATACGCGATGATGTTCGAGCATTTCCGCGAAATGGCGTCGGCGCGTGCGGATGAGGGGCTCTGAGGGCCGGTCGGAGCCTCACGCGGCGGACCTGGCCGGTGGAGGAACTTATCAAGATGGACCTTTCTGAAAGATGCGAAGCCGCGCAGCGGATCGCAGTCGAGGCGGGCGACCTGGCGTTGGGATTTTTCCGGCAACCCGACAGCCTGCGCATCGACCGAAAGGGGCACCAGGACTTTGTCAGTCAGGCAGACCGCGAGGTCGAGCGGCTGGTGCGGGCTCGGCTGGCGGAGCTGTTCCCCGACGATGGGATCGCGGGCGAGGAGGAGGCGCCCACGCCGGGCATGTCGGGGTTCACCTGGGTGATCGATCCGATCGATGGGACCACGAATTTCATCAACGGGATCCCGGCGTGGACAGTGGTTCTGGCTGGGGTCAGCGGCGGGCGGACGCAGATCGGGGTGATCCACGATCCTTGCCACGGCGAGACCTTCGTGGCGGTGCGGGGTCAGGGGGCGACGTTGAATGGGGCGCGGTTGAGGGCGCCGACGGGGCTCAGCTTGAAGGACGGGACGACGGGGATTGGGTTTTCGAACCGGGTCGGGACCGCGGGGGTGATGCGGCTGATGCAGGCGATCTTCGACGAGGGCGGGATCTTTTTGAGAAACGCCTCGGGGGCGCTTTCGATCGCTTATGTCGCGGCGGGGCGGCTGCTGGGGTATGCCGAGGAACATATGAATGCGTGGGACTGCCTGGCGGGGCAGTTGATCGTGGAGGAGGCCGGCGGCGGGGTCGAGGATCAGGATGCGGACCGGATGATCGAGACGGGCGGCCGCGTCGTGGTGGGCGTGCCGGGGGTGTTTGAGGAGCTGGTGCGGCTGTCGGATGCGGCGTTTTGAGGCGAGTCCGGACGAGTATCCAGTTCTGGACGCAGTGCTAATGCGTTGGTTTTATTGATGATTGCGCTACCAACGGGTGGGGACGGGTGAGGCACGACGGGTCTTCATCCGGGTGGGAGGTGTGTGGGGTGGTGGCTCGCGGCTTTTGGAGGGTGGTGGGCAGAACTGCCCACCCTACGCTTGCTGCGTGCATGAGGCCAAAAATGAGGTGCAATCAAGACACTTCCGGCAATCACAGTCCGCTGCTACGATACCACTACACAAGCACGCCTATTGATACATGTCGAAAGGGAGTTCATTTGACCACTCATGTCGTCCTGTACTCCGGAGGCCTGGACTCAACGATCGTCCTGGACATGGTTCGCCGTACTCTTGCAAGAATGGGCGACGAAGTTGTCCCCGTCTATTTCGATCTTCGTCAGCCTTACTCCGAAGCCGAAATCCGACGTTTAGACCCCTCGATTCAGATTGACGACCGCATTTCTTGGCTAGGTGAAGCTGATGAGACCTCACCAATCCCGATAGTATCATTACGGAATATTTTTATGGTACTGCTCTGTGCCACCATGGGAAACAAAGTATACTTTGGCCAGTTGCACCCCTTAAGCGAGAGCACATCTGACGGAGACCAGCTTTTTCTTTCTTTGATGTCCCTCTTGCTTCAGAAGGTTGCATCGGATCCTCGGCATGGCCTTGCGTATCCGGAAGTGTTTACACCGCTCTCAGAGTATTCCAAGCCACAAGCTGTACGCAGGTATTTGGCCTCCGGCGGAAGACCTGAAGCACTGCTCTCCTCATTTTCTTGTTTTCAGCCATTAGACGACACGCCTTGCGGAGAGTGCAACGCTTGTGTCAACCGTTACGTGGCGCTCAAGCTCAACAGCCTGCCTCCCGGAACGGAATATATAGTAAATCCCGAGTCGACACAGTACTATGATTTCGAATTCAAACGCCAAGCAACGACTCTTTGATCTGATATCCGGAGAAACAATTTGCTGTCTTATATACTTCTCAGTATCGCCTCAGCTCGTTTTTCCACGCTGCTTTTGATCTATATATTTTCCCTAACTCTAATAGTTGCGTTTGGCGCAGGTATACTGATTGCGGTAAAAACTAAATTTCAACTAATCCCCCTTGAGGCCCTTTCATTTTCTGATATTATTATTGAGAGCGCAACGCACACACTGGGCTACGGCAATGCTGTTGATGAAGAATACGCAAATCTAAACTCGAATCTTGCCCTGGGTCAGAGACTATTCGCAATTCTTTTTAATAGTGTTTTTATTGCTTTGTTAGTTTTTCGCGCAATTCGGGTGAATCATACCGCATTGATGTTTGCAAACCACGTTCTACTCTCAAAAAAATCTGGCGATGAATGGAGTTTAGAGTTTAGAATTGGGAATAACTCGAAGTTTGATATTGCTGATGTTAAAATTAGAATTCAATTGGTTGAAATATTGGATTCCTTTCCCCGAAGCACCGCTCATAAAACATGCAAGGTTATTTTGAACTATGACGAATACATCATCTTAGATGCTTTCGGCTACCTTCTCGTTTCATCCAGTAGCAAGCCGATAACAAGCTCTGGGGAGAGGATTGCTGAAATTGATGAATCTCTTCTCTCAAAGCGTTTTTTTCTTCGAGTCTTGGTCCAAGGCCACTACGTGCGATCGGGCCTCCCATTCGTGCAGACACACATTTATGACGGGAGTTCTGTAAGCGCCGGTAAATGGCGTTATTACTTGAAGGAAGATCTTGAGCGACGTGGAAAAATTATGATCGATAGATTCAGCGCTTTTGATATTCAAGTAAATAAATAGAATCCAAACTATACGTCCTTTTATATTCTCGAGTGATTAATCATAGATTTTTTATAGGCAATATAATATACCTAGGTGCCCATACTTGTTTATAAATAACATATTTATGCGGTTTCTTGTGATAATGAATTTTGGAATCGGTTCAAGCACTTTGAACAGGTGCTTTCGAAAGTACCGCATTTGGTCATTCGTTGCGCCCGACTCCCATCTAACGTTTGGGCTTGAAGCCGACCTTGATCACAATCGCCCTCACCCCCCCGGAATCAACACCGGCCCCGGGCTTTTGAACCCGACCTTCACCTCGCTGCCGATATCATGTGCGTCATAGACGTCGTCGTGGACGGCGAAGATGGAGCCGAAGGAGGTTTCGAGCGAGTATTCCATGTGCACGCCGACGTAAGTGGCGCGGGCGACGGTGGCGGTGAAGCCGCCCTCGACGCCCAGAACGATGCGTGAGGGGCGGACGGCCATTTTGGCGGGCCCGGGGGGGAGGCCTCGGGAGGGCAAGCGGTAGCGGTAGCCGTCGACGGCAATCTCGGCGGTATCGGCCTCGACCGAGAGGATCTCGCAGGGGATCAGGTTCGCCTCGCCGATGAAGTCGGCCACGAAGGCGTCGGCGGGGGCGTCGTAGAGCTGGCGGGGCGTGCCGATCTGGGCGATCTGGGCATTGCGCATCACCACGATCTCGTCGGAGACGGCGAGCGCCTCTTCCTGGTCGTGGGTGACGTAGATCACGGTCAGGCCGAGGTCCTGCTGGATGGAGCGGATGTCCTCGCGGACCTGGCGGCGGAGCTTGGCGTCGAGGTTGGAGAGCGGCTCGTCGAAGAGCAGGACCTGGGGCTCCAGAACCAGGGCGCGGGCGACGGCGACGCGCTGTTGCTGGCCGCCGGAAAGCTCGCTGGGCAGGCGGTCGCCGTAGCCCTTGAGGCCGACAAGGTCGAGGCCGGCGAGCGCCCGGTCGCGCGCCTCGGTTTTGGGGAATCCAGAGAAGCCGAGGCCGTAGGCGACGTTCTCCAAGACGGACATGTGCGGGAAGAGCGCGTAGGACTGGAACACCATCGAGACGTCGCGGTCGGTGGCGGGCAGGATCGTCACGTCCTTGTCGCCGATCAGGATCCGGCCGGTGGTGACCATCTCAAGCCCCGCGATCATACGCAGCATGGTGGTCTTGCCGCAGCCGGAGGGGCCGAGCAGCGTGACCAGCTTGCCGGCCTCGACGTCGAAGCTGACATCGTCGACGGCGGTGACCTCGCGCCCGTAGACCTTGGTGACGCTGCGGAAGCTGACCGGGGCAGCCTTGCCGGTGATCTGGGTGTCAGCCATGGGTCATCTCCCGGTCACGAACTGGGTGCGGCGGCCGATCTGGGTGCGGCCGACGATGAGCTGCAGGAAGGCCACCGCCGTCAGCATCACGAAGATCAGCGTCGTGGCATAGGCGATGGCGAGGCCGTAGTCGTTATTCTCCACCCGTCCGATGATGTAGCTGGTGGCCATGTTGTATTGCGCGGAGACGAGGAAGATTACGGCTGAAATAGCGGTCATGGCGCGCACGAAGCTGAAGACGAGCGCTGCGAGGATGGCCGGGCGCAGAAGCGGCAGGATCACGCGGCGGAAGGTTTGCCAGCTGTTGGCGCCGAGCGTGAGGGAGGATTCGTCGAGGCTCTTGTCGAGCTGCGACATGCTGGCGATGCCCGCGCGCACGCCGACCGGCATGTTGCGGAAGATGAAGCTGACGACCAGGATGATGCCGGTGCCGGTGAGCTCGATCGGTGGCACGTTGAAGGCGAGGATATAGCTGACGCCGATGACGGTGCCGGGGATGGCGAAGCTGAGCATGGTGCCGAATTCGAAGCTGTCCTTGCCGCGGAAGGTCTGGCGGGTCAGCAGATAGGCGGTGACGAGGCCCACGGCGGCGGTCAGCGGCGCGGCGGTGGCGGCGATGAAGATGGTGGTGAAGAAGCTGTCCCAGGCCGAGCCCGACCAGTGCAGCCCGTGTTCTGTGAAGCCGATCGAGAAGGCGGTGATGTAGTGCTTGAAGGTCAGCGTGTTGCTGACGCCCCAGAGCTCGACGAAGGAGCCGTAGACGATCATGCCGTAGACGATGACGGTGAAGGTGCCCCAGATCCCGGCGATGGCGAAGACCGGCCAGGCCAGGCGGCGCGGCATCAGCGGGTGCACGCCGGCGTCGCCCTTGCCGGTGACGGTGGTGTAGCTGCGCTTGCCCAGCCAGCGGCGTTGCGCGAAGAAGGCCGACAACGTGAAGAACAAGAGCACGATCGCGAAGACGGCGGCGCGGCCCTGGTCGTACTGGGCGCCGACGATGGCGAAGAAGATCTCGGTCGAGAGCACGTCGTAATTGCCACCCAAGACCAGCGGGTTGCCGAAATCAGCCATGGACTCGATGAAGCCCAGAAGGAAGGCGTTGGCGAGGCCGGGGCGCATCAGCGGCAAGGACACGGTCTTGAAGGTCTGCCAGCGGTCGGCGCGCAGGGTCTGGGCGGCCTCTTCCATCGACGGGCTGACGCCCTCGACCACGCCGATCATGACAAGAAAGGCGATGGGCGTGTAGGCCAGCGTCTGGGCGATCATGATGCCTGGAAGGCCGTAAAGCCAGCGGGTCGGCTGGGTGCCGAAGAGATCGGCGAAAAAGGTGGTGACGGTGCCTGAAAGGCCGAAGAGCAGGATCAGGGCGAGGCTGATCACGAACGGCGGTGTGATGATCGGCAGGACGGTCAACGCCCTGAGCCAGCGGTTGAATCGAAAGCCGGAGCGGGTGACGACCAGCGCGAAGGCCAGGCCTAGCAAAGTTGTCAGGGTGGCGACGCAGATTGCCATGAACAGCGAATTCAGCGCGGCGCCGCAGCGGGCGCCCCAGAAGCATCCCAAACCCCAGAGCCGGTCGTCGAAGAATTTCGACAGGAAGGCGCCGATGGCATAGCCGCCGTCGTCGGTGATGAAGGCAGCGATGAGCATGCGTGCGATCGGGAAGAAGACAAAAGTAGCGACGATGACGATGACACCGCCGATCGCGCTGACGACGAAGACGTCGCCGTTGATCGCGCCGCGCGCGGCAATTCCTTGGGTGAAGAGAAACAGGAAAGACGAAGCGAGAATCAGCGCGCCATAGCCCATGCCGAACTGCCGGTCGCCGAGCTCTCCGAAGATCGCCGTCAGCCAGTCGTAGTTGAAACCGCGGATGCCGATGCCGAAACCCTGTGCCATCAGCCAGGAGAAACCGAAGCCGCCCGCGAGGATCAACACCACGGAATAGGGCGGGTCGGTCTTGCGAAGTCTCAGGACGACGAGCGGTGCGATCAGCGCCAGAAGCATCGGCGCGAGCCACAGCTTCTCGCCCTGCGCGATCAGGAAGGCGGCGGGCGCATAGTCTTGATCGAAGGGATAGCCGCCCGTGAGCCAGCCGAAGCTGAAGAACCCGTCTTCGACGCCGTACCAGGGCAGCAGGACATAGCCGACCCACCCGGCGGCGATCCAGAAGATCAGAACCGGGTGGGTGGTCGCTTCAGAAGCGGCTTTGCGCACGTCTTATTGCGGCAGGATCGAGACCTCTTCGTCCCACTTCTGCAACAGCCGCTTGCGTTCGTCGCTGGACCCGTACTTGGCGAAGTCGTAGTCGATCAGCTTGATCGTCGAGAGATCGGGCGCGTCTGGCGACGTCTCGGCGGCCATGTTCGACGGCACTTGATAGGACTTAACCTTCCATGCCTCGGACTGAACCGCGGCGGTCAGTGCCCAGTCGTAGAACTGCTTGGCCTCGTCGAGATTGCGCGCGCCGTTGATGATCGACATCGAACCGATCTCGTACCCGGTGCCTTCGCAGGGCGCGACAGGAACGACGGGGAAGCCCGACGCCGCCTGCTTGACCGCGTCGTGCAGGAAGACGATGCCGATCGTATTCTCGCCGCGGCCCGCGGCCTTGATCGGAGCCGACCCGGACTTGGTGTACTGGTTGATGTTGGCGTGCAGGCCCTTCATGAACTCAAAGCCTTCGTCCTCGCCGAAGAGCTGAACCATCGTGGCCAGCGTGGTGTAGGCGGTGCCGGACGAATTCGGGTTCGCCATCTGCACGTGGCCCTTGTATTCGGGCTTCAAGAGGTCTTTCCAGCAGGCCGGGATCGGCAGGTTATTGGCCGCAAGAAGGTCCGAATTGTAGCCAAAGCCAAGCGCACCGGAATAGATGCCGATGGTCTTGTCGTCGGCGGACGCGGCCTGACGAAGCGCCCAGTCGTGCAGCTCGCCACGCATGTCGGACACGTAAGCGATGCTGAGCCCCTCCTCTGCGGCCTGCAGATGCGGATCGCCGGTGCCGCCCCACCAGACGTCACCCTTTGGATTTGACGACTCCGCCTTGACTTGGGCAAAGGTCTCGCCCGAAGACTTGCGCGTCATGTTCACGTCGATACCAGTGGCCTCTTCAAAGCCGCGGGCCATCACCTGGCACCAGTCCTCTTCGGCGCTGCAGTAGAGGGTCAGCTTGGCCGCTTGGGCGGTACCCGCTGACATCGCCATCGCAATAAGCGACATTCCAAATGCATATTTGATTGATTTCATTGGATCCTCCCCGGGTTTGTAACTTTTTTGTAACGACAGGTTAGGAGGCAATCGCCGCGGACGCAAATCCGAAAAGGCGGCCGCGGGTCGTGTACCGGTCACGATCCGCCGCTTCGGCGACGCGCTTATCGGTTTGCGATCGGATGTTTGGATTTGCCGTCACGTCCAAGCAACGGAGAGGAAACGTAGGTCCGCTTTTGAGACGTTTGTGCCAACTAAACCGCAGCGCTGCATCCGGCAAATTGGACTCAAACGGTCCGTTTTCGGCGTGTTTCAGTTGGGTCAGATCCCGAGCGGCGAACGGCATGGGCCGCCGAGCACTCTTTTGCAGATGCCGATCCGCTCCGAGATGCTCAGCGCGTCTCCAAATTCGACACCGACTTGGGAACTTCACGAGGCATATTGGAATTGGGAAAGTGCTGCGCCTGCTGAAAGTTGCATTTCGAGACCAAGGGGCGGCGAAATTGCTGCCCTTTCCGCCTGACTCTGGTCGGTGCTCATAAGGAGTTTTTTTAGAGGGTCGCACTGAGAGCAAGGGATTGGGAATGCCGGAATTCGCTAAGAGCCGTGGGGACGAATGTGGGAACAAAGGTGGGATCTGGTAGAAAATCCAATTCAGAAAAATGGAGACTTCGATTATTTGGCGGAGAAGGAGTCCGCCGCAAAAATTCGATAGGCATCTGATTTCTATCAGAAAAATGCTCAATCTTCGGAACAATACCACAAAAAGTACCACGCCACGATCTATTATGCACCGATGGCGCGGCGCATCTGCTCCCGCATATCCATACCATCGATCTCGATCTCAACACGACAGAATACATCGCGTCGGGTACCGCTAGCCTCTTGGAATTTCCGCCCGACTGCTAGCTTCTCCTTCTCCTCTGGATCGTCCCTTCCGCGCTGCCCCTTGTACTCCACAACGAAAATGCGACCGTCATTCAGTTCCGCCACGAAGTCAGGGTAGAATCTTCCGGTCGCGAGCGGCAGCCAAAAGGCATTCGCGTGTTTCGGAATGTTTCGCACCCAGTGCTTCACCTCGGCTAGGCTGTCCAGTGCCATGGCGCATCTGACCTCTTCGCCGTCGTCTGGCCCGTCGAAGGCGGGCACTTGATCTTTCCCTAGGAAGTGCTTCGAAAAGGCCAGACGCCCCCGGTACGTGGGCACACCGGCGAACATGCCATCAAAGAAATCAAAGCCTTTCTCGACGCTCACTTTAGGGATCGCGTCCTCAGCGAATAGGCATCGCTGATAGATGCGGCGCTGTTCCGCCTCGTAAATTTCTGCCAGCTTTTTCTGCAGACGGCGCGCCAGGACAAACTGGCAGCGCATCAGTGAAGCGAGAGGAATTTTCCGAAAGCCTACAAGATGCGAGACCACCGCACTAAGCCATGCGATCAGTTCGGCCTGTCCAATAAATCGATCCCGAACCTTTCGGTCGAGCCAAATCACGAGGCCCTGCTCAGTCCATCCTTCAACCGGAATATCCAGCAGCAGTTGCTCGGTTTGGTCGGAATACTTGACCTCTAGTCTGTCCCCGTCCAGGTCGATTTCAAAGGTATCCGCCACCTGTCTGATCGAGAATTCTTGCTCCGAAAGCTGGTGCGAATGATCCTTGAGCGACCATTCGTGGTACTCGAAGAACCGCTCGTTGTCCGCGAAAACCAATTCGCCCTGGACGTCGGCCATCAAACGCGGCGCAACGAACGAAATGCCTCGCTGTGCTGGTGAGGCCCTATGTACATTCTCGGCCTTGAACCGCTCCAACTCTTCCCGGAACGCGCCATGATGCTTCTCTGGCATCTGTTTGAAGATCGCGGCTTCTTCAGTTGGCGTCGGATAATCCTTCACCGTGATCTTCGCTTTGCCGCTTTCGTCCGGCCCGATCTTGACTTTGTGCGGCGCGGCGGTCTCGATGCCAATCAGTTCTTCCGGCTCGGCATCGACGGTCACTTCGAAGGACGGTCTCGGCCTGCGTTGACGGCCAAAGAAATCGTCCAACAATTCGGGCTGCACATGCTCGATATTGTTCGCGACCTCGCCCTCTTCGAAACCCATATCGACCAACCGGTCCACCAGGCCCCTGACCGCTTCCTGAAACCGGGGCGAGTTCAAACAGGCATAGGATTTATTCAGCATTGGGGAGGTGCGGCGCTTGGCGTAGGGCATTCGAAGCACCCGCCCCAAAAGCTGTTCAGCAGCCCCGGCAGCACCGATGTTGGCAATTGAACAGAAGACGTAGGCAAAGGAACAATCCCACCCTTCCTTAAGCGCCTGAACCGTCACCACATAGTCGATCTCGCATTCGGGGTCTTTCAGGTCGATGCCATCAAGTTCGCGTTGGTTTCCCGTAACGACCGCGATCTTCTCAGGCGCGATCCCCTTTCGCTCGATTAGATGGTCCCGCAGCACATCGACAGTGACCTCCTGGTCCCTGTTCTGGGCCTGAAACAGAACGATGGGCCGGATGTAGTTGTCGCGGTCCTTTGCCGCCTCCACCGCCAGTTCCGCCCGTTTCAGGATCGCGCCGGTGACGGCGGACTGCCAGCTATCGTGCTCTTCCAACACAACCGGCATCTTGATCATCTGCTCGTCCTTCAGCTCCTGCGCCGAAACCGAGTGCAGGATGTTCGAGCGGTCTCTCGGCGTGGCCGTGAATTCGACGATGGCTGAGGGATTGATGCGCCGCTGCATTTCGTGCGCCAATCCGGTTACCGCGCTATGGGCCTCATCCACGATTACAAGCGGTCGGTGCAGGTGCAGTAAATTGGCGAATGAAAACCGGATTTCGCCTTTGAACGGCCCTTCGTCGTTTCGCTCCAGACCCGGCGCGTTGGGCGATACGGTCGAGAAATGCGGCTCCAGCATCTCGTGATGGGCATACACCTTCCGCCCCGTGGTATTGTTCACGCGCAGCGTCTGGATCGTCCCGACAAAGACGCTCAGGTTAGCCCGCAAGTCCTGCGGCGTGGCTTGGGTGAATTCGCCGATGTCGAAGATGCGGACGCGCCCCTCGAAAGCCTCGTCCAGCGACCGGCGGTAGGGGTGGCGCGTGTCTTTCAGCGCCTCGACCGTCTGGCTGCGAATCGCCTCGGATGGGACCAGCCAGACGACGACCGGATATTCCCGCTCCAACCAGTGATCGCGGGCCTTCTGAATGGCGTAGGTGGCCAACAGGGTCTTGCCGCCGCCAGTAGGAAGACGCAGGCAGACATAGGGAACGCTCTCCAGGCCCGCCACAGGCGCGTAGCGCCCGCCATAGCCGCGCAACCGCTTCGCCTGCTCCTCCTCTGCTGTGATTGCCTCATACGCCTCCTGCGGGCCTCTTACGCGCGCCTCTGCAAAGAACCTCCCAAGCAGGTTGAACGCCTCTTGCTGATACGTCTTGAGCTTCATTTGCGCGCCCTCACGTCGTACGGGGTCTGCTTGAACGTGACGACTTCTTCAGCCAGCGAGGCATCCGATAGAACGGTGCGCTCACCGTAGACGGTCAGCGGGCCGGTGTATCCGCTCGCCCCCGCGCGGATCGCGGCGAGGGTCTTGCGGGTCAGGACGTTGCCTCCGCCGATCGACTTGTCACCCAGAATGCCGTTGAAAAGCAGCGCATAGCCCTGCCCATCGTGATCTCCGAGGAAGGGCGTGAGGCTTTTTGGTTTGGTCCACGGTGTTTCGGTCTCCGAGAACCAGATATGTGCGGCGAGGACAGGAAAGCGGATGTCGGGCTGGATTGCGCCGTCCTCGTCGAAGACCGGAGGGCCTAGGCGAAAAAAGCGGAATCCCCCGCCGCCCCGCCAATTCTGCGACTTGGAGACGCCGCCCTGTTCACCGTCCACAACCTTCTGCAGACGTGGGGTGCAATGGGTCACGGCATGTTCACCCATTTCGATTCCGATGTAGCGCCGGTTCATTTTTTGCGCGACTGCGGCTGTTGTGCCGGAACCGAGGAAAGAGTCTAGCACGAGGTCGCCGGGGTTGGTGGCGATGTGTATTACTCGACCCAATAGCCTTTCCGGCTTAGGTGTATCAAAAACCGCGCTGCCAAATAGGCGGACAGTGTCCTTTTTGGCCTCGTCGTTGGTCCCTACATCATTCGCTAGCCAGAGGGTGTTGGGGGTAAGGCCCGCCTTTGCCTCAAAGAGAAACTTCTTTTGCCGCGGCGCATTGTTCCCAGTCGCTCCAAACCAGACCCGCCCATCAGCGATCTTTTCTTGCATCACCGGCCAAGTGTAGAGCCAGCAGCGACCCTCAGGCAGTTTATGAACTTTCCCATTCGGTGCCACGAAATCGTAAAACTGATCCTTGGTGCCATGGCCGCCTTGCGCGTTAAGGGATACTGATTGCCAAGCGCCGCGTTCATCATCATCCGGGTTCTTGTATCGAGCCTTAACCTCCTCCGAGAGAGGCAGATCATTCCTCGAAGCACCAAATTCTTTAGGTTCTTTACAGTAAAGCAAAAGTCGTTCGCAGTCTTCCGAGAACACCTTCCTGTTCTCCCGCGTTGTTCGCTGCTGCCAAGTTACTGAAGTGACAAAAGCTAATCTTCCAAATACTTCATCCATGATAACCTTTAGTTAGTGTCCCTCACGGTCATCTATACTAACCCAGATCGAGCCATCCTCAGCCAGCAGCTCGCGAAGCAATTCCAGTCGGGGCCACATCATGGCCAGCCATTTCGAGTGCTCAAGGTTGTCGTCGTAATGCTCGAAGGCCGATCCGGTGTTGTATGGAGGATCGATATAGATGCATTTCACCTGACCCGCGTAGTAGGGCAGAAGCGCCTTCAGAGCCTCCAGATTATCGCCTTGAATCAGCATGTTGCCGGTGTCGCGGTCGCCATAGCCCAGCGCCGGGTCTTCCTCCAGCAGGCGATAGGGCACCTTCTCCGCTGCCCGCACATCCTCGTCCCGCGTCAACCAGCGTAATGTGGGCATGTACCGTCCTCGTCCGGCCCGCAGTGGCGCGCCGCATTCCTGATTGAAACGAGACTAGCCAATGCCCTGAGACGGCACAAACAGCAATCTCACCGGCGCAGCCGTTTCAGCACCTCTCGCTGCCGTTCCCGGCTCATCGGCAGGTAGGAATTGTACGACGTGGCAAGGTTTTCGTGGCCCAGATTTCTCGACCAAGCTTTGATTTCTTCGAGGCCGTCGCAAACCTCGGTCCCGTAGACAAACAGCGTCTTCCGAAAGCTGTGCGGCGTGTACTCGGGCATCTGGACGTTGGCGAAGGCGGTTCGGATGATCCGGTTCAATTGCGCGGTGGATGAGTAACCTTCACGGGAAACGCCCAGGTTGGCGAACCCTTGACCGTCCTTCACTTCGACAAGAGGCTTGGGAAAAAGCGCGTCTTCCGGCCCGAACAGCTTGTCCGCGTTGAGGTGATTCAGCCAGTCGGTGAAGCAGTCCAAGTACTCGGAGTTCACCGGGAAGAACCAGGTGTCGATGTCCTTTGCGTTCTTGGTGGCGACCTCGCGCGCATCCTGCCGCACGTGGCACTCGCGCAGATTCACGTGCTTCAGCTTGAGGGACGCCACGGCCCCGATCCGCGCGCCGGTGAGCATCAGGAAGGCGAAGAGGGCCTTGTCGCGCCGCTCGATCTCGGTGGCGTTCGGCATGGCCTGAAAGGCATGAAACGCGGCCTCCATCGAAGGGTGAGGCACATCGCGCTGGGCGTGGGCGATGCGCGCGTTCTTGCGGTTGTTCTTGAAGTATTCGGCATCGCTGTAAGTGAACTTGGAACGGTAGCCCTGCCGCCCTGCGAGCCAAATGATGAACTTGCGAACCACAGCCAGTGTGCTGTCCACCGTCGCGTGGCTCAGCAGCTTTCCAGTTCGCGGGTTTTTCGCGCGGTTCAGGTCTCTCTTGAAACGCGCCGCCTGTTCGATGTGGAACTTGCTGAAGGGCTTGTATCCCGTGCTCACCTCGAACTTGCGGATCGCTGCTAGCACCTTGTTTGTGGACTTTTCGTCCAGACCTTCGGTCTGCTCTAGGAAGAACACATAGTCGCGCTTCGCTCTCTCGTTCTGCTCGACCCGTTTCGCCATTTTTTGGGGTTTCCTTCTGGTTGTTGCTCAGGCCGGTTTGTCTTGCTTGCGGAAGTGATGATTCAAGCTGGGTCTGAGGGGTTCCATTAGGCTTGCGAGGGGCCGTTTCTCACGATTTCGAAAATCGTCGAGAGATCGGCCAGTCCTGCCTCGCTGGCGAACCGAAAGCACGGGTTTCCACACACCCCACAAACGGCTTCCAGTTGCCCGCGCTTTGGGGTCAGCGATGTGTAGAACACGATCCCGTCGAGCGGACGGGTGTTGTCCCTGCAACGAAAGCAACGGAATCTGTCCTTTGCGGGTTTGTTCGGTGGTTTGTTTCGCCGTTTGTGGAACGCGGCTAGGTCCTCCCCAAGCATCAGGTGGGGCCGCTTCTCGGTCATCACCGGCAATCCCTGAGCGCGCCAAGACCGAACGGTTTGCACCGTGACACCCAAGGCGTCCGCCGCTTCATCATAGGTGTAGTGCCGGTGCCTTTTGAGCGCGCGTATCAAAACGCGCTTTGCCATCAGTCGCGCCGTTCGTTCTGAGTATCGACCCTGTTTGCCTCAGCCCACGCGTTTAAGTCGGCTCCGCGATAGACGATCTTGCGACCTAGCCGATAATAGGCTGGACCCAGTCCCTTGTGCCGCCACTGCGCCAGTTTCTGCCGATCTCCAATGATCTCAAGTTCGGCGTCGCCAAGCACATAGTTACGGTCCTGCTCGAATATTTCCGCCATCTCTAAAGCCTCCTGAGTTTTCAGCGATGGCCCCGAATTATGTGGATATATCTGGATTTTTGAACAGATTTGTTTGTCGGCCTAAGCGACCTCGGGAAAATGCAGAACTGCTTAGGCGGTTTTTCCAAAGACCGAGAAATAGCGCGTGCGATAATCATGATTCAAGCGCAGCTCGGTTTCGTATTCCTCTTTGCGGCCCTTTCCCTGACGCCAGAGCGCCGGATCGCTGGCGACCGCGTTCTTGAAGGCTTGGTCCAGTATTGCTCGTTCGTTCATCCTCGGAGATAGGTCAGACAATGCCTCAATCGCTTGCATGAAGGCCTCGATCCTTCTTCCCCTAGCCTTTCTCGATGCGTGGCTACCAGCTTTACCTGCTTTTGATCTGGTTTCTATTGTCTGACTGGCAATTTCTTCCGCGCCACCCATCAAAAACTGTAGCTCTCTGAGAAGGTATCCAGCAGAAAAGTCGTCGTACTCAATAAAGTAAGCGTACATTATTTGGCTGGATATGTGGGCGAGTGATGACCTTGGAAAATGATTTAAGCAGTACGCAAACTCGCAATAAGCAGACCAATTTTCGCCCCATTCCGATTTAGCCCGCTCGACGGTCTCCTCGCCACACCAATCCAGAACCGCTCTTGTTGGCTGGGCGTCTGAGTCGATCACCCCAGCGCCCTGAAGGCAATCGTAGCATTCAAAAAAATCATTATCTCCCGCTGTCGAAAAAAATTTGAGGTTTCCAGCCTTTTGGTAAATCTCACGAAATAAAAGGGGGTCATTCTCAGCGTGATCAGGAACCTCCGAACCTACTTGAAATTCCTTCGCCACTTCCTGCGCTTCCTCTTCGTTTGTGAAGCGGAAGACACCAAGGTTGTTTTGGTCGAGGCCGGTCTTGGTGGAAATCCAAACATGCCAAACCGGCCCATCAATATCGTTACCCGACAGGCCATACAAATCCCGTGCCATTTCGCTCGGATGAAAAGAATCTCCCGGTTGGGTCTTTTCGATCCTAATGGAACAAACCGTGGTTTTGCGCGTCGGTTTTGTAAATCGGTCGCGGTCAATCATTATGCGATCTGAAGCACTTTTCCACTGCCTCCGCAAATGAAAGCCGTCCATCGCTCCATCAATAACCGACGCTTCTCAAGCAAATCGGACCGTGCATACGCTTGCTCGACCTGCGATCCAATCCGATGCGAGAGGCACATCTCAGCAACCTCACGCGGCGCATTTGCGGATTCCGCTGCCCAATCTCTGAATGCGCTTCTGAGGCCGTGAACGGTCGCATTCTCGACGCCCATGCGACGGAGCAGCATCAGCATCGACATGTTGGACAACGGCTTGTGACGCTTCTGGCCCTCGAAAACGTACTCCGATTGCATCGCCCTGAGCGGCTCGATGATGGCCAGCATTTCGTCGGCGAGCGGCACCCGGTGCGCTTCGCCCGTTTTCATGCGATCCGGCGGACAAGTCCAAAGCCGTGCCTCTGCGTCGATCTCGTCCCACCGCATGCCAAGCACCTCACCGGTGCGCGACGCAGTTAGGCAAGTGAACATCAGCGCCTTTGCCGCCATCGCATTCCGCTGGCGCAGGTCGGCGTAGAAGGCTGGCACAGCGCGCCAGTCCATCGCCCTATGGTGACGGGCCTTCTTGGACACTTTCGGTAGTACACCGGCGTCCTTGATCGCTGTGACGGGGTTCTCGCCGGACCGGAAGTCCTTCGCCCGCGCCACGTCCAGCACGATCTTGATCCTCTGCGACAGCCGACGCGCGGTTTCGTGTTTTTCGGTCCAGACCGGCGACAGGCACATCAGCACTTCGGGCTGGCCGATGCTGTCCACGGGCATCCGCCCGATCTTGGGAAAGGCGTAGTCGCGGAGCGTGTTGATCCACTGCGCCCCATGCTTGGCGTTTTTCCAGGTTGGCAGACGCTCGATATGTACCTGCCGGGCAAATTCCTCGAAGGTCGGCACGTCCTGTTTGGCATTGTAGCGCGGGTTCAGCCCTTGTTTCGCCATGCGCCGGTACTCCAGCGCTCGCTCGCGGGCCTGATAGAGAGGAACCACGTCAGCACCGCCGAGACCGAAATCCGTCCGCAGCGGCGCACCCTTGCGGTTCTTTTGCCCTTTGACGGTGACCCGCACGATCCAGCGCCGCGCGCCAGACGGATCGACCACCAGGTAGAGACCGCCCCCATCGCCGTGCCGACCGGGGCCAAGGTTCTCCACCAGTTTCTTCGTTAGCTTGCCGCTCAGCGCCATAGATATACCACAATCCATACCACTCAAGGAGAGCATACTAACGAAATCGAAAGAAATCCAGAGAAACCGACTGAATGCGAATCGCCCAATGAAATATGAGAAATCGAGCGCTCTATACGATTGAGGGAAATTCAGAGAATGAGTCAGGTGGCGGAGAAGGAGGGATTCGAACCCCCGGAGGCTTGCACCTCAACGGTTTTCAAGACCGCCGCATTCGACCACTCTGCCACTTCTCCGCGCGAGCAGTGCTTAGCCTCTCGACCGGCCAGAGTTCAACCCGGTCATAAATGCCGCAATTCGTTGCCGAAATTCATGGCCGCGTTCCCGGACTCTTCCCAAACGGCCCGCTGCGCGGTATGGTGGCCTATCTCCTACGCGCCCGTGGGAGTGATCGAGCAAAAAAGTGCGGCGTCGACCGTGCGGAAAAGGGGCAAGGTATGGCAAGGTTTCGGACGGGGCGGTTCGCCTTGATTGTGTGCAGTACGGCTGTGGTTGCTGGGTGCAGCGATGGCGTCAACCTAAACTTCCTCCAGAAAAACAATGAACCGGCGGCGGAGGTGACGGCGGATGCGTCGCGGCCCGTGGATGCGGTCAAGCTCGTGGAGCGGGATATCGAGGCGCCCGAGGTGTTTCAGGTCAGCGAACAGGGGCTTTGGGACGGGCGTCCTTCGCTCGGCGGAGTATGGGTCGCGCACCCCAACGTCAAGGAACCCGAACGGGTGATCATCCGAAACCAGGACAACGGCAAGTTCGTCATCGGCGCTCTGTTCCGGCGCGAACGCGACAATCCCGGGCCGACGATCCAGGTGTCTTCGGACGCCGCGAACGCGCTTGGTCTGCTGGCCGGCGCGCCCAAAACACTAAACGTCACGGCCCTGCGTCGGCAGGAAGTCCCCGTGGCCGAGCCTCAGCCGATTGCCGAACCGCCGGTCGAGACCGCGGCGCTGGAGGCGCCCGAGCCTATCGAGACCGCAGAGCTCGACCCGGTCGCCACAGCGACCGCTGCAATCGCCGCGGCCGAGAAGGACCTGCCGCTGAGCAATGTGCAGCCGACCTCTGCGCCGGCGCAATCCACGGTTCCGCCAGCCGCCTCCACACCGGCCGCACCGGAGCAAACCGACGTGCAGGCCGTCGTGCCGGCCTTGGGCAAACTCAACAAGCCCTTCATTCAGATCGGGTTCTTCAGCATAGAAGACAACGCCAACCGAAACGGTACGGCCCTGCGCAATGCCGGCATCGTGCCGACGGTTCAAAAGCAGGACAGCAACGGCAAGACCTATTGGCGGGTTCTTGCCGGGCCGGCGCCGAGTGTGATCGAACGCACGGCCCTTCTCAACAAAGTGAAGAAGCTTGGCTATGAGGATGCCTACTTCGTGGCCAAATAGAATCAACCAATAGAAGAGGACCAAATCGCCCATATGCGTCTTGCCCGTCTGCTCGCAACGCTTGCCCTGATCCTCGCCGCTGCCTTCCCTGCCCGCGCCTTCGAAACACGGGCCAAGGCGGCTTACGTACTCGACCTGACGACCGGCACTGTCCTGATGGAAAAGGACGCCGATGTGCCGCTGCCGCCAGCGTCGATGTCGAAGCTGATGACGCTCAACATGCTGTTCGAGGCGTTGCGCGACGGCCGGGTGATGCTCGACACCCGGTTTCGCGTCTCGTCGCGGGCCAGGAACATGGGCGGTTCGACGATGTTTCTCGACGAGACCGACCGGCCGACGGTGGAGGAGCTGATCAAGGGCATCGTTGTGCTCTCAGGCAACGACGCCTGCGTCGTGGTGGCCGAGGGTCTGGCGGGGACGGAGGATGCCTTTGCCAGGATGATGAACGAGCGTGCGCCGGATCTGGGCCTGATGGGGTCGACCTTCGCCAATTCCAGCGGCTGGCCGAACCCGAACCACAAGATGAGCATGCGCGATCTGGGCCTGCTCGCCGCGCGTCTGATCACCGAGTTCCCCGAGTACTACGGCTATTTCGCCATGGAGGAATTCGCTTGGGACAACCGCGCGCCGCAGAACCGGTTCAACCGCAATCCGCTGTTGAAGCTCGGGATCGGTGCCGACGGCCTGAAGACCGGCCATACCAGCGAGGCGGGCTATGGCCTTGTTGGCTCGGCCATGCAGGGCACCCGGCGGATTGTCTTTGTGCTGACTGGCATGAATTCGGAAAGCGAGCGCGCCGACGAGGCCGAGAGCATCGTCAACTGGGCATTCCGGCAATTCGTGCAGAAGACGGTGGCCGAGAAAGGCACATTGCTGGCCCAAGCCCCCGTCTGGATGGGAGACGTCGAACGGGTCGGCATGGTGGTGTCTGAGGATGTGTCGCTGTTGATCCCGGCCTTGGTGCAAGGTGATATCACCGGCGACGTGGTGTATCGCGGGCCGCTGCAGGCGCCCATCGCAGAGGGCCAAGAAATCGGTGAATTGGTGATCAACATCGAGGACATGCCAGAGACCCGCGTGGCGCTGATCGCCGACCGCGCCGTCGAACGCGGCGGGTTCCTGCCGCGGATTCGGACGGCAGCACGGGTCTTGCTCGGTAGAATCGCCGGCAATGCGGCAGAGATCCTCTAACCGAGGCAGCCTGTTTGAGTTCGGCGCGGCAATCGGCTAGGCGAAGTCGCGATGACAGCGCAGCGCAGCACAGGCCGGTTTATCACCTTCGAGGGCATCGACGGGTCCGGCAAGTCGACCCAGGCCCGGCGGCTGGCCGACGCGCTGCGCGGCGGCAGCCACGACGTGGTGCTGACGCGCGAGCCGGGCGGCTCGCCTGGCGCCGACGAGATCCGCCGGCTGGTGCTTGAGGGCGACCCGGACCGCTGGTCGGCCGAGACCGAACTCCTGCTCTTTACCGCCGCCCGCCGCGACCACCTGGAGCGGCTGATCGAACCGGCGCTCGCCGCCGGTCGGATCGTGATCTGCGACCGCTTCGCCGACTCGACGCGCATGTACCAGGGCCTGTCGCGCGGCAATCTGCGCGCCAAGGTCGACGCGCTGCACGAGCTGATGATCCGTCGCGAGCCCGACCTGACGATCCTTCTGGATATGGATCCCGCGACCGGGCTCGACCGCGCCAAGGGGCGGCAGGGCAGCGAAGAGCGGTTCGAGGATTTCGGGCTCGACCTGCAGGAGCGGATGCGCGCGGGCTTCCTCGCCCTGGCAGAGGAGCACAGCGACAGGTTCCGCGTCATCGACGGCAACCGCGATGCCGACACGGTCGCGGCCGACGTCCTGACCGCCGTCGGATCGGCGCTGCCGTGACCGACGCACCGCCCGAAGCCGATCGCGCCCCCGGCGCCCCCCACCCGCGCGAGACCGCCCGGCTCTTCGGCCAGGCCGACGCAGAGGCCGAATTCCTGGATGCCCTCGGCGCCGGCCGGCTGCACCATGCCTGGCTGATCACCGGCCCGCGCGGCGTCGGCAAGGCGACGCTCGCCTGGCGCATCGCGCGGTTTCTTCTCGCCGCGCCGGCACAGACCGGCGGTCTCTTCGACGGCCCCGCCGCGGCACCGCCGCAAAGCCTCGACATCGACCCCGACCACCCCGTCGCCCACCGCCTGCGCGCGCTCAGCGAGCCGCGCCTGCACCTGCTGCGCCGCGCTTGGGACGCCGACCGCGAGCGCCTGCGGCAAGAGATCACCGTCGACCAGGTGCGCCGGCTGAAGGAGTTCTTCGAGCTTAGCGCCGCCGATGGCGGCCGCCGCGTCGCCATCGTCGACGCCGCCGACGCGCTCAATCCCAATGCCGCCAACGCGCTGCTGAAGCTGCTCGAAGAGCCGCCGCCGGACGCCGTCCTGCTGCTGGTCTGCCACCAGCCGGCGCGGCTGTTGCCGACGATCCTCAGCCGCTGCCGCGCGCTGCGCTGCGCCGCTCTGGCGCCCGAGGACATCGCCCGAGCGCTGGCGCAGGCCGACATCGAGGCGCCCGACAATGCCGAGGCGCTGGCCGCGCTGTCGGCCGGCTCGGTCGGCGGCGCGCTGCGGCTGATCACCCTGGACGGCCTGACGCTTTATGCCGATCTGCTCGCCGTCTTCGCCGATCCCCGCGACCGCCAGCGCGCGCTGAAGCTCGCCGAAAGCGTCACCGGGCGCGCCGCGGCCGACCGGTTCGACCTGCTCTTGCAGCTCTTCGACCTGCTCCTGGCGCGCCTCGCCCGCACCGGCGTTGCCGGCCCGTCGCAGCCCCAGGCCGCGCCGGATGAGGCCGCTCTGCTGGCCCGCCTCGCCCCCGGCCCCGCCGCCGGCCGCCGCTGGGCCGAGCTACAACAAAGCCTCGGCGCCCGCGCCCGCCACGGCCGCGCGGTCAACCTTGACCCGGCTGCCCTGATCCTCGATATGGTGCTGAAAATCCACGACATGGCGGCGGAAACGGCTGCCTGAGCCCGCGCCATGACCGACACGCCGCAGATCACCGACAGCCACTGTCACCTCGACTTCCCGAACCTAGTCGAGGACCTCGACGGCGTCGTGGCCCGCGCCGTCGCGGCCGGCGTCACGCGCATGGTGACGATCTGCACCCGGCTGCGGACCGAGCCCGCCGTGCGCGCCATCGCCGAGGCCCACGCACCGGTCTTCTACGCCGCCGGCACCCACCCGATGAGCGCCGCCGAAGAGCCCATGGCCACTGTCGACGACCTGACCGCGCTGGCCCGGCATCCGAAATTCGTCGGGATCGGCGAAAGCGGGCTCGACTACCACTACACCGCCGAGACCAAGGCGGTGCAGCAGCAATCGCTGCGCGTCCATATCGAGGCGGCGCGCCAGACTAGGCTGCCGCTGATCATCCACGCCCGCGACGCCGACGCCGACATGGCGCGCATTCTGACCGAGGAACACCGCGCCGGGCCGTTTTCCTGCGTCATGCATTGCTTCAGCTCGGGCCGCGGGCTTGCCGAGGCGGCGCTGGATCTGGGGTTCTACCTGTCGATGTCCGGCATCGCCGCCTTCCCCAAGGCCGAAGCCTTGCGCGAGATCTTCGCCGCCGCCCCGCTCGACCGGATCCTGGTCGAGACCGACGCCCCCTACCTCGCCCCGCCGCCGCATCGCGGCAAGCGCAACGAACCGGCCTACACCGTGCACACCGCCCAGGTCGGCGCCGCGCTTTTCGACCTCGACTACCCCGCCTTCGCGGCCCGAACCCAGGCCAATTTTGAACGCTTGTTCAATAAAGCCGCCGCCTTCGAGGCTGCCGCCTGATGGGCGAGCTGCGGTTTACGATCCTCGGCTGCGGCTCGTCGGGCGGGGTGCCGCGGCTTGGCGGCCATTGGGGCGACTGCGACCCTGAGAATCCCAAGAACCGCCGCCGCCGCTGCTCGCTCTTGATCGAGCGCGAGACCGAGACCGGCACCACCGCGGTCTTGATCGACACCTCGCCGGACTTGCGCGCGCAGCTTTTGGACGCCGGCATCGGGCGGCTCGACGCGGTGGTCTACACCCACGGCCATGCCGACCATGTGCATGGCATCGACGACCTGCGGATGATCGTCTTCAACATGCGCCGGCGCCTCGCCGTCTGGGCCGACGGGCCGACGCAAGAGCGGCTCTATGCCGGGTTCGGCTATGCCTTCACCCAGCCCGAGGGCTCGCCCTATCCACCGATCCTTGACATGCACACGATCCAGGGCGACGTGACGATCGCGGGGCCCGGCGGCCCGGTGGTGCTGCGCCCGTTCAAGGTCGGCCACGGCGCAATCGACGCGCTCGGCTTTCGGATCGGCGATTTCGCCTATCTGCCCGACGTGGCCGAAATGCCCGATGCCGCCTGGGCGGCGCTGCAGGGTCTCGATTGCTGGGTGCTCGACGCGCTGCGCCGCACGCCGCATCCGACCCACACGCATCTGGACCAGTCGCTGGACTGGATCGCCCGCGCCGCCCCGCGCCGCGCGATCCTGACCAACATGCATATCGACCTCGACCACGCCACCGTCGCCGCCGAGACGCCTGCGAATGTCGTGCCGGCCCATGACGGGCTGGTGGTCCGCTATGACCTTTAGGCCGCCGGGCGGCGCCTTCTGATGCAGGCGCTGCTCGAGGTCATTCTGCCCGTCTTCCTGGTCACCGGCTTCGGCTATGCCGCGGTCTGGCGCGG
The DNA here is from genome assembly GCA_030066215.1 of Rhodobacter sp. Lineage (GTDB taxonomy): Bacteria > Pseudomonadota > Alphaproteobacteria > Rhodobacterales > Rhodobacteraceae > JASJCA01. The sequence goes on from JASJCA010000029.1 coordinate 40,018, forward strand.
GCTTCTGGCCGACAGCGCGGTCGACGGGCTGATGAAATTCACCCAGAACTTCGCCATTCCCTGCCTGCTCTACCGTGCCATCGCCACGCTGGATTTGGGCCAGAACTTCGACCCCGCGCTGCTGGGCAGCTTCTATGCCGGCGCCACGGTTGGGTTTCTGGCGGGCTTTCTCGGCGCGCGGCTGCTCTTCGGGCGGCCGTGGGAGGACAGCGTCGCCATCGGTTTCTGCACGCTCTTTTCCAACTCGGTCCTGCTCGGCCTGCCGATCACCGAGCGCGCCTTCGGGTCCGAGGCGCTGGCCCCGAACTACGCCATCGTCGCGCTGCACGCGCCATTCTGCTACATCCTGGGCTTCACCGCGATGGAGATCGTGCGCGCCTCGGGCGGCGGCCTGCGCCGTGCCGCCCGCTCGATCCTGCTGGCGATGGTGCGCAATGCGCTGATGATCGGCATCGCGGTGGGCTTCGTGGTCAACGTCACCGCCGTGCCGGTGCCAGCGGTGATCGACGACGCCGCCGACCTGATGGCCCGCGCCGCGCTGCCGGCGGCGCTGTTCGGGTTGGGCGGCGTGCTCTACCGCTACCGGCCCGAGGGCGATGCCGGCACGATCGCCTGGATCTGCGGCGTGTCGCTGGTCCTGCATCCCGCGACGGTCTGGGTCCTGGGCAGCGCCGCGAGCCTCTCGACCGGGCAGTTCCGCTCGGCCGTTTTGACCGCGGCCATGGCCCCCGGCGTCAACGCATACATCTTCGCCAATATGTACGGCGTGGCCAAACGCGTCGCCGCCTCCGCCGTCTTGATCGGCACCGGCCTCAGTGTGATCAGCGCCTGGGTCTGGCTGGCGGTACTGCCGTAGGCGCATGGGTTGGGCCGATCGATGGCCGAGAGCGGAGCGCGGATGGATCGAACGACACGGTTGCCATTCGGCCGTGGCCGGACGCTTGTGACCACGTGACGAGCCGTGCCCATCGCCGACCCGCGGGGTGGCGATGGGCACGGCGGGGCTACGCCCCTTGATTCCCAGCCAGGGAGTCACTCTACCTGTCTCCCTGGGGAGAGATTGGGGATGGATCGAACGAAACGCCCGCTACGCGGCCTTGATCGGACACCTGAAACCGCATGTGACGCCGTGCCCGAGACTCGCTTCGACCGTCCGCGCTGATAGAAGATACAGTCACGGTTCGACTGGGAGCCGCCCTGCTCTATCCCGGCGACATGCCCCGAAGCCGCTCAGAACGGCGGCGCAAAAGCTCAACCGTCGTCAGAAGCGCGATAGAGATCACCACCAGGATCGTCGCCACCGCCAGGATCGTGGGCGAGATCTGCTCGCGCAGGCCGGTGAACATCTGCCAGGGCAGGGTCTTTTGGCTCGCCGAGCCCACGAACAGAACCACCACGACCTCGTCGAACGAGGTGATAAACGCGAAGAGGCCGCCCGAGATCACGCCGGGCAGGATCAGCGGCATCTGCACCTTGAAGAAGGTCCGCACCGGGTCGGCGCCCATATTCGCCGACGCGCGGGTCAGCGAACGGTCGAAGCCCACCAGTGTCGCCGTCACCGTGATGATCACGAATGGAATGCCCAGGACGGCGTGGGCCAGCACCACCTTGACGTAGCCCACGAAGGTCTTGTTGAGCCCAAGCGCGCCCTCCATCCAATTGCCGATCTGGCTGTAGAAGAAGAACATTCCGGTGGCCGAGATGATCAGCGGCACGATCATCGGCGAGATCAGGATCGCCATGATCGAGCGGCGGAACGGAACGTGGCTTTGGCTCAGCCCGATGGCGGCGAGCGTGCCCAATGAGACCGAGATGATCGTCGCGACCGGCGCGATGATCAGCGAGTTCTTGAACGACCGCTGCCATTCGTTGTTGGTGAAAAAATCGCGGTAGTGCTTGAGCGAATAGCCTTCGGGGTCGAACCGCAGCATTTCCGGCGTGAAGGTGAAAAAGTCCTCGGCGTTGAAGCTCAGCGGCATCACCACCAGGATCGGCGTGATCAGAAAGACGAAGATCGCGCCGCAGATCACCCGGAATGTGTAGTGCCAGAGCACCTGGCCCGGCGTCAGGTAAGGCGCAAGTCTTATTCGGTAGCGGCCGGACCCCAGCCAATAGATGAACCAACCGAAGAACCAGCCGAAAATCAGCGCAACCACCAGGCCCGCAAGCCCGCCGATCAACAGGCCAAGCACGGCAAACACCGCCGCGACGCCCCAGCGTGCGGAACGTTCGGGCAAGTCGAAATTCAGCAATCCCCAGGCGAGCGCGCCGAGCACCGCCGCGCCTAAGAGGATACCGATCAAAGCCGAGCCCTGCGATGTGCCGACCAAGAGCCCCGCGAAGGCGCCGAAAGCGGCGGTGACGGCGGCGGTGAACTCGGTGCCGGGTTTGTGGGCCAGTTCGATGCTCATGGCTTACCCCAGCTTCACGTTGTCGATGCCGACGATCTTGTCGTAGCACCAGTAGAGCAGCAGGACGACCGCCAGCAGGATCGTGCCGAGCGCCGCGGCGAGGCCCCAGTTCAAAGAGCTGGAGATGTGATAGGCGATCCGGTTCGAGATGAAGACGCCTTTGGTGCCGCCGACGATCTCGGGCGTGATGTAATAGCCAATCGCGAGGATGAAGACGAGGATCGAGCCGGCGCCGATGCCCGGCACCGACTGCGGGAAATAGACCCGCCAGAACGCCGTCCAGTTCGTGGCGCCGAGCGACTTGGCGGCGCGCACATAAGACGGCGGGATCGTCTGCATCACCGAATACATCGGCAGGATCATGAACGGCAGAAGGATGTGGGTCATCGCCACGATGGTGCCGAACTGGTTGTTGATCATCACAAGCCGGCTTTCGTCGGCCACCAGCCCCAACCACACCAGTGTGTCGTTGATCACGCCCTGCTGTTGCAGCATCACCTTCCAGGCCGACGTCCGCACCAGAAGCGAGGTCCAGAACGGCAGCAGCACCAAGATCAGCAGGATGTTGGCGGTGCGCATCGGCAGGTTGGCCAGAAGATAGGCGATGGGATAGCCCAAGAGGATGCACGAGCCCATGATCACCAGCGACATCACCAGCGTACGCTGAAACAGCCTGATCAGGATCTGCTTGTCCTCGGGCTGCGCGGCCGCGCCGTCGGGCGTCAGCCGCATGTCGACGGCATTCAGGAAATAGCCCGGCGTGACGTTGCGGGCGTGGGTCTGGATCGTGCGCCAGGGCTCTGCCACGACCCAATCCTCGTCGATCTCGGCGAAGGCGTCGGTGAAGCTGATCTGCTCGATGTCGCCTCGGGCCGCGGCCAGGGTTTGCAGCATCCCGGCGCGCGGGCCGGCATAAGCCGACACGTCGGCAGTCTCGAGGTCGCGCAGAAGCGCGGGGTAGAGCGTCTCCCAAGGTTTTTCGCCGGCAGGGTCGTCGCCGTCCTCGAACTGCATGAACATCGCCATGGCGGTGTAGGCGCGGGCGGTCAGCGGCAAAAGGTCGGCGATCTCCTGGCTTGGCGCGAAGCCGTCGCGCGCGGCGATGGGCGTATCGATCAGCGTCGCGACGTTGCGGGCCTGGGCCGCAGCGACATCGGCGGCGCGGGGGGCGTCGGCCGCGCCAGACATCAGCTCAAACCAGGCTTCGCCCTTGGACCAGTCGCCGTCGATGGCCTTGAACGCTTTTTGGTAGTCCTTGCCCAGGTCGTCGAGCTTACGGCCGGATTGCCGGAAGAGCGAAGACATCCCGGTCTGTTCATAGTTCAGCCGTGTGCCAAGCTTGGTGTGCGACTTTGCCTCGGCGGCAATGAACATGTCGAAATACATCGCCTCGAACACGGGTTCGGGCGGCAGTTCATTGGCCGCGCTGTCCCAGCCCGCCAATTCCTGCACGGTGTGGGGCAGTGTTTGCGCCACAATGTCGTTTTCCACCGAGCGCCAGAGCATCTGGCCGATCGGTACGATAAACGAGATCAGGACGAAGATCAGCAAGGGCGCGATCAGCATCAGCGCGCGTGTCTTCTGAAGGCGGAGTGCTCGGGCGAGCGATTTCTTCAGTGGCGTCCCGTCGGCGGCGAGCATCGGGCCATCGGAAGGCGCGCCGTGGGGCGGCGGAACGTCGCGATCTGACAGAGCGGCGGCTTCATGAAGCGCGTCGTCTGGCGATGGCGCATCGGCTGTGCCGGGACCGGTGCCGCGAATCGTGCTCATGCTGCGCCCTCCACGACCATGATGGTGCTGTCGGCGCAGCGGCGGCGGATATCAGCGACCTCCTGGTATTCGGGGTCGTTATAGGCGGCCAGAGCCTCGGCGTAGCTAGGGAATTCGATGACGACGTGGCGGTCGCCGCTGGTGCCTTCGACGACCTCATGTTGGCCGCCGCGGATGATGAATTTGGCGCCAAGCTTTTCTAGAATTGGCGTGTCGCGGCGGACGTATTCAGGATAGCCCTCGGGGTCGGTTGCCGTGATATGGGCGATGATGTAGCCTTTGGGCATGGCCCGTCCCCCAGGGGTTGGCGGGATGGGCCGCGCCGGCCCATCCCGGTTTCATGTCAAACGCTTATTGCGCCAGCCAAGCCTGGAACTTGGCGTCGATGTCGTCGCGGTAGTCGGCCCAGAACTCGTAGTTGTAGAGCAGGGTGTTCGCGGCATTGTTCGGATCGGTCGGCATGTGCGGCGCCATGTCGATGCCGAGCTCGGCATGCATGCCGACAAGCGGCGCCGACGACATCCGCGCGGGCCCGTAGCTGATGTACTTGGCCTGGTCCGCCAGCCGCTGGGTGTCGGTGGCGAACATGATGTAGTCGAGCGCGCGCGCCTCGCGTTCGGGGCTGAGGCCGGTCGGGATGATCCAGCCGTCGAGGTCGAAGACCTGCGCGTCCCACAGCATGGCCACGGGCTGGTTCTGCTCTTCGATGACGCTGAACAGACGGCCGTTATAGGTCGAGCCCATCACCACTTCGCCGTCGGCCAGAAGCTGCGGCGTGTCGGCGCCGGCCGACCACCAGATCACGTCGTCCTTGATGGTGTCGAGCTTGGCGAGCGCGCGGTCCTGGCCTTCCGAAGTCTCGAGCACGTCGTAGACGTTCTCCTTGGCCACGCCGTCGCACATCAGCGCCCATTCCATGTTGTTGATCGGACGCTTTTCCAGGCTGCGCTTGCCGGGATAGGCGTCGGTGTCGAAGACGGCGCAGACGCTGGTGGGCGGCGTGTCGCCGACCATGTCGGTGCGGTAACCGAAGGTGGTCGAATAGACGATCTGCGGGATGAAGCAGTCGCTGACCAGAAGGTCGCCGAAATCGTCCGCGGCAGACGTGCCGTCGGGCGCAGCGGCCAGCTGGGTGTCAGGGTCGATTTCCAGCGCCAGGCCTTCGTCGCAGAGCCGAATGGCGTCGGCGGCAACCACGTCGACCACGTCCCAGGTCACGTTGCCGGCTTCGTTCATCGCGCGCAGCTTGGCCACGGCTTCGGCCGAGCTGTCGTCGTTGATGATCGTGGTGCCGGTCATCTCGGAATAGGGATTGTGATAGGCATTCAGCTGCGACTTGGAATAGGCGCCGCCCCAGCTGACGATGGTCATCTCGCTGGCCATGTGGCTGCCGGCCAGGGCCGGGCCTGCCACCAAGGCCGCCGCGGTCGTCAGCATCAGTGCTTTGGTTTTCATCAGGGTACTCTCCATGTTGCGTTTCTCCCGTGTCGATCCCCCCCTGCCCCGGGCAGGCCTCCCCGGGGGGGTGTGCCGATATCAGGCGTCGAGCGCCCTGCAATCCTGCGGGCGCCAGCCGATTTCCAGTTTCTCGCCGGCCTGCAACCGCCGCTGGTCGGGCGCGTTGCGGGTCTTGACGATGAAGTTGTCGTTGCCCGCGACCTTCAGCCGGGTGCGGTAGATGTCGCCCATGTAGATGAACTCCATGACCTCGGCGTGCACTGTGTGGGCGTCAGGTTGCAGGCGGTCTTTGTTGAACTCCACCCGCTCCGGTCGGATTGAAACCAACGTGCGATCGCCCACCGCGCCCACGTTCACCGGCACCGTGTCAATCACCTCGCCGTCGTCCAGCGTCACTTCGGCGATCTCGCCGTTCATCTTGGTCACCGTGCCCATCAGCGTGTTGTTTTCGCCGATGAATTGGGCGACGAAGCTGTTCTTGGGCGCCTCGTAAAGCGTGTCGGGCGGGTCGAGCTGCTGGATCACGCCATCGTTGAACACCGCGACGCGATCCGACATGGTCAGCGCCTCGGTCTGGTCGTGTGTGACGTAAACCACCGTAATACCAAGGTTATCGGCGATCGCCTTGATTTCGAACTGCATATGCTCGCGCAGTTGCTTGTCGAGCGCGCCGAGGGGTTCGTCCATCAAGACCAACTCGGCCTCGAACACCAGCGCGCGGGCCAACGCGATGCGCTGCTGCTGGCCGCCCGACAGCTGCGCCGGACGGCGGCCACCGAAGGCGCCCATCTGCACCATGTCGAGCGCGCGCTGCACTTTCGCCTCGCGCTCGGACTTGTTCATCTTTCGCACTTCCAGCGGGAACGACAGGTTTTCGGCCACCGTCATGTGCGGAAACAGCGCGTAGTTCTGGAACACCATGCCGATGCCGCGCTTATGCGGCGGGATGTTGTTGATCGACACACCGCCCAGCCGGATGTCACCATGGGTCGCGGTCTCGAAGCCCGCCAGCATCATCAGGCAGGTGGTCTTGCCCGAGCCCGACGGACCGAGCATGGTCAAAAACTCTCCCCTCGGCAGGCTGAGATTGAGGTCTTTGACGACGAGCGTTTCGCCGTCATAGCTCTTCTGGACCCGGTCGAATTCTACGAATGCGCCGTCCGTGCCGGTCGATGCCAAATTCAGCTCCCTGACTGGTGGCCGAGCTTTTTCGCGCCCGTTTCCCCGACCGCGATCCAAGCAAATCAGGCGATTGGGTGCAAGGGTTAGTTCCCGCCGATGCACGCATCAACCAGGCAATCGGCCAATCGGTGAGCAGAATGTACGAAGGTTTTGCGCCATTGGACTCGGGTCTTGCCGGGCAAAAACGCTTCACGCAGTTCTGGTTATTTGGCCGTTTGGCGCGCATATTGCGCACGTCGCTTTGTTGATTTTGGAGGAAGATCATGCGTCTTCTGCTCGCCCTTGCGTTTTCGGCGTTGCCTTCCGTGGTATCCGCCGGCGTGGTTTTTCAAGTCGAATCCACCTACCACAGCGGATCGCCGGGCACCCAATCGATGGAATTTTCCGTCGAGAAGCCCAACCTCAAAATGGAAATTAGGTCCTCGGACGGGAAGCCGAATAAGGACGTCGTGCTGATCCTGCGCGACGACGGCTCGACAGACGTTATTCTGGTGGACCATCTCGGCCGGACCTACGGCGTCGGAACCATGCCGCCCAGTGGTCCGATGTATGACCTGCGGCCAACCGGCCGGATGGAGATGGGCGCGGGCGGGGTCAGCCTGCATATCGGAGGGGGTCCAGGCGAAACCTGGCTGCAAATGACACGCACCAATGAAGTCGGCGCCATGCTGCCCCTGTTCGAGCGTTTGCACCGCGCCAGCGTCGCCCTCGGGGACGAGGCGCCCGAGCCTTTGAGCGACGAATTCTGGGAAGCCGAACGCAGATATCAGGAGCGCTCTCGGCGCGCGCTGGATCCTTCGTTCTTCGAGCCGCCCGCTGACTACCGGCGACGCGAGATGCTGCTGACCGGGCCAGCGAGTTCGAAGGGAACGGGTTCACCTGGCTCGTCAAATGACAGAACGAACACCGGTGGCGGTTCCGCGGTCATGTCAGAGACAACGGGTTTGGGGGCTTCGAAACAGTAATTGGTGCTTTCGCGCCTAGAGTTGTTGCCCTCCGCCCGCGTTCAGGATGAAACGTTCGTTCAGGAACGGGTGGTGTTTCAGCGCTTCGCGGACGGCGATCTGCGCCAGCGGTACTTTGCCCTGCTGGTAGAGGATTACCGCCTTGCCGGACAGCGCCCCGAAGTGCCGCGGCTCGCGCACCAGCACCTCGGCGACATCGGCCAGCGAGCGTTCGAAGTCGCCGACTAGGAAATACATCGTCGCGCGCTGGTTCCAGCCCTCGACGAAGTCGGGATAGGTCTCGACCAGTCGGTCGAGATGGCCGATCGCGCCCGCGAAGTCGTAATTCACGCGCCGCTGCATCGCGGCGTCCAGGACCTCTTGCGCGGCGGCATCCGGGGCGGTCAGCCAGACCTGCCAGATCTCATCGCTCAGCCGATCCGCCTCGGCCGCCGACTGGGCGCCGCGCAGCTCGGCCAAGAGCGCCTCGTAGCGTGCGCCTGAGGTTTCCGCCGCAACCGGCAGGGCAAGGAACAAGGCTGCGAGGGCGGGGCGAAGGGCGCGGAAAATTGCGGTCATGACCCAAATATCGTCCGCGAGACCGCCGCGTCCAGTCAAGTCACGGCGATGCGAGGCCCGGTCCGCCGCGGGCCACAGCCGGGCGGCGACAATTGCCCGTGATGCCCGCGTTTACACACTGAGCGTTCGCCGCACTGCGTCCTTCCAGGCGGCGTATTTCGCGTCCCGTTCGGCGGCGTCCATCGCCGGTTCGAACCGCCGCTCCAGCGCCCAACCCGCGGCGAACTCGGCCTGGCCCGGATAAACCCCGGCCCGCATCCCTGCCAGCCAGGCCGCGCCCAGGGCCGTGGTCTCCAGCACCTGCGGCCGGTCCACCGGCGCGCCCAAGATGTCGGCCAGAAACTGCATCGTCCAGTCGCTCGCCGACATGCCGCCATCGACCCGGAGGACCGCCTCGCTAGCGCCGCCCATATCGGCCTGCATCGCCTCCAGCAGATCGCGGGTCTGATAGCCAACGCTTTCCAGCGCCGCCCGCGCGAGCTCTGCCGGGCCGGAATTGCGCGTCAGCCCAAACACCGCGCCCCGGCACTCGGCATCCCAATAGGGCGCACCGAGCCCCGTGAAGGCAGGTACCAGGATCACCGCCTGCTCGGAATCCGCCGCCTCGGCCAGGGTTTGCGTTTCCGGCGCCGACCCGATGATCTTTAGCCCGTCGCGCAGCCACTGCACCACAGCGCCGGCGATGAAGATCGACCCCTCCAGCGCGTAGGTTGGCACGCCGTCGAGCTGATAGCCGATCGTCGTCAGAAGCCGGTTCTGCGACGCGACCGGCTGCGACCCGGTGTTGAGCAGCGCGAAACACCCCGTTCCGTAAGTCGATTTCAGCATGCCGGGCTGAAAGCAGGCCTGCCCCACCGTCGCCGCCTGCTGGTCCCCGGCCACGCCCAGGATCGGCAGCGCCGCGCCGAAGAGGCCCGGATCGGTCACGCCGAACTCTGCCGCGCAATCCTTCACCTCTGGCAACATCGCCAACGGCACATCGAGCATGTCGCAGATCGCGCCGCTCCACTCCCCATGCCGGATGTCGTAGAGCAAGGTCCGCGCGGCGTTGGTGGCATCGGTCACATGCGCGGCGCCGCCGGTCAGCCGCCAAATCAGGTAGCTGTCGACGGTCCCGAACAACAGCTCGCCCCGCGCCGCCCGCTCGCGCGCGCCGTCGACGTGGTCGAGGATCCATTTCAGCTTGGTCCCCGAGAAATATGGGTCGAGGAGCAGCCCGGTCGCCTCTGTCACCATCGGCTCGTGGCCGTCCGCCTTGAGCCGGCGGCAGAAATCGGCCGTGCGCCGGTCCTGCCAGACGATGGCGTTGTGCACCGCCTGTCCGGTAGCGCGGTCCCAAACCACCGTCGTCTCGCGCTGGTTCGTGATGCCGACGGCAGCGATCGCCGTGGGCTCGAGACCGGCCTGCGCCAGCGCCGCGCGACAGGTGTCGACGGTGGTGCGCCAAAGATCCTCGGGATCGTGTTCGACCCAGCCGGAGGCGGGAAAATGCTGCGTGAATTCTTCCTGCGCCACGGCCACCGGCGCCATCGCGCCGTCAAAAACGATCGCCCGGCTCGACGTGGTGCCTTGGTCGATGGCAAGCACATAGGTCATGGAACCCTCCCTCACGACGCCCGCGATCATTCGCCCCGCACGCCGTAGCGGTCAACCCGCCTTGACGTGGCCGGCAAGATCGCCGCCACGGGCACCGGGGGCCGTGGACTAACAGCGAATCAGATTGAACTGGCGCGCGGCGAGCAGGATTGGCGCGTGGTGCGTCGGCCCCAATGATACCCTGATCATCAACGCCGGATCGTCGCCGCGCGACCGATAGGTGGTGCAGGGGTTGGTGGCCATCGTCCTCTGCCAGTTTGCGTTCGCCGCGACGCTGGAACCAATGCTCGCCTGCGGCGTAGCCGCTGCCGGATTACTGCGCGGCGCGCCTCTCGTCATTGGACGGGCCGCAGCCGACCCCTTTAGAGACGTGCCACCCAAGCCCGTGCCACAGCAGGCAATCGCGCCAAGCCGCTACATGTTGCAGACGTTGTATTCACCGCAAGGCGAACAAGCGGAGACCATGGCACTGAGAAGCGGCAAGATCGAGCACCTGGCCGCTAGCCAAACATTGTGTTCGGCAAAACCAACGCGATCCCGGGGAATACCAGAACCAGCACCACGGCGGCCAGCATCGCGAACCAGAACGGCCAGATGCCGCGAAAGATCGTGCCCATCGGCACCCCCGGCGCGATACCCTTGACCACGAAGACGTTGACGCCGACGGGCGGCGAGATCAGCCCCATTTCCAAGACGATCACCATCAGGACGCCGAACCAGATCATGTCTATGCCTAAGGGCTCCAGCACCGGCTGGATCAGCGGCACGGTCAGCACCAGGATTGCGAAGCCGTCCATGAACATGCCCAGGACGATGAAGATCGCCAGGAAGGCGACGACCACCTGCATGCCGGAAAACCCCTGCCCCTCGACCCAGAGCGACAGGGCATAGGTGATGCCGGTGAAGCCGATGAAGGTCTTGAAGACGAAGGCGCCGAAGAGGATCATGAAGACGGTGCCGGAGGATTTGAGCGTGCTGGCGAAGACCTCGACCAGGTTGGCGCGCGTCGCAGCGCCGCGGATCGCGGTCACGATCAGCGCCAGGAACGCCCCGATCCCCGCCGCCTCGACGGCCGAGAACACGCCGGTATAGATGCCGCCGATGGTCAGCACGATTATGCCGACAATCCAGCTGGCGCGGAGCGTCGCCTGCAGCCTCTGGTCGGGGCCGTCCGCCTTGGGCAGCTTGGGCGCGGCATCGGGGTTGCGGAGCACCACGAGCCAGATCGCGAAGATGAAGAGCCCGGTCAGCACCAGCCCCGGCAAAACGCCGGCAATAAAGAGCCGGCCGATGCTCTCCTCGG
>JASJCA010000198.1 GCA_030066215.1 Rhodobacter sp.
AGATGCGCGAACTACATACCGAAGAGGCCCTTGACGTAATCGATTTTTCTTCTTCGGAAGCGGCACTCGAGTACGAAACAATAGACAACAGTTCGAGCATAGTATGCAATTCTCCATATTTCAAGACCAGTGTTTTGAAACTTTCGAGAGCTATTCAGAAGCAAACAAAAGAAATCGACTCTTTCATTATCTATATGTGTGTTGAAGGGGAAGTTTCGGTGAAAGCAATGGGTCATTCAGAAAAAATAATAAAAGGAGATACTTTGCTCGTTCCGGCTTGCGCCGAAGCCATCGAATTCGACACTGAAGATGCCACACTTTTAGAGGTTTGTGTACCCCCGAGAGCTTAAAAAATACTACTTTTACTTAAAATTCCATACCATGGCAAATATTCGAGATTTAAAGAAAGACATAAACTATGTGCTCGGAGATATCATTGGAGCGACATTAGACTGGCAAAAAGATAATCCTGATAAGGACATGAAAAGTTCCGAAAAGATCATAGACGAGGTGATCGATACCTTTGACGATCTAATTGCAAAAATACACGCCAAGGACGTCGAAAATAAGAAACAGCACTTTAAGTCCATTGGGGCCGAGTTGGAAGAGAGAGGCCGAAAACTAATCGACAAGCTTAACGCCCTATAAGAATTACTCCTTACGAGACTGAATAAGAGACTCCAGTTCTTTACCGTACTTGGAGTCTTTTATTTTTGGGGAAAGGGAGGCCTGGATAGTATCCAGAAATCGGGTATTGAGGTCGAAAACCTCAGTAAGAACGATATATGGGGCAACTTCATAGTCGCCATGATTTTTCGCGAAATTGACAGAGGCCAGATACGTATTTTTCAACAGACGATCCTTTTCCTGTTTAACCTGAGCGACAAGCGAGTCGTTGCCTTCCTTCATAGCATTTAGTTCATCCTCTATCAGCTGAAGGTTCTGGTCGTTGTATCGCTTCATGAGCTTCTTGTAATCATCCCACACTCTTTGATTTTCAGAGCCGGTTACTACCAGGTCCAATTCGTAGTCCTCCAACGAAGTTGTAAGTGTGATCTCACCCGATTCAGCGAAAAAAGGTACTCTTTTGATAATGTTCGAGCTATCCTGGAAACTCATGGTAAGGTAGTAGACTTCTGGCTCGGAGAGTACATCAGAAAACTCAAAATTCGCGTTCCCATCGACTACCATCGAATCGAGATTAACTAAAATGGAATCATCCAGCTTTTGAAGCCAAAGGTTGCCTTTTCGAAGCCCTTTAACCTCACCTGTTAAACGCATTTCGTTTTCGGCTGGTTCATTGCCGCAACTTGAAAGCATCAAAAGGAAACTAAATACAAACAGGAAATTCTTCATCACCAAGCGATTTTATCGGTCGCAAAGATGCGAAATAAATGCTCAATATTCAATGTTCAATAATCAATATTCGAAGCATTATTTTAGTTTTATCCGCCGGCGGCCATTTGCATTAAGACCGTGCATAACACTGCTCCTAAGGTACCTACGGCATAACCTACAACGGCCAGTAACACACCTACGGTCGCAAGTGACGGATGAAATGCTGCGGCCACTACAGGCGCCGAAGCGGCACCTCCAACGTTCGCCTGACTTCCAACCGCGAGGAAGAAATAAGGTGCCCGGATCAATTTGGCAGTAAGAATGAGTAAGCTGGCGTGAATTAACATCCAAACAGCTCCGACCGCGATCAAGCCCGGATTGTCAAGAATACGTGTAAGGTCCATTTTCATCCCGATGCTTACCACAAGGATGTAGATGAAGATACCCCCGATCTTACTGGCCCCTGCACCCTCATAGGACCGCATCTTTGTAAATGAGAGAAACACTCCAAAAAGTGTCGCGATGGAGATCATCCAGAAGAACTTAGAGTTCAGGAACGTCAGTGAATTTTGCATCAGGCCGGGTTCCAATCCGGATACGAAATCACTAAAGAAATCGCTGAGGTATCCCGAAAAGACATGGGAAATACCAACAGCGCCGAAAGATATTGCCGCCAGCACCATCAGATCGGTGGAGGAGGGGTTCCTTGCCACACTTTGACTAAAAGCTGTAACCCGTGCCTTTAAGTTTTCTATTGCCGAAGTATCCGAACGTAACCATTTGTCGATACGCAGTGATTTTCCAATTCCTAAGAGAATAATAGCCATCCAAACATTTGCCACGAAAATATCCACGAATACCATCTGGCCGAACAATTCCTGGTTATAACCCCATATTTCAAGCATGGCAGTTTGATTAGCACCACCACCGATCCAGCTACCCGCCAGGGTAGATAGGCCACGCCACACAGCATCTGCACCTTCTCCACCGACCGTTTCAGGCGATATGGAACCTATGAGCAGAACCGCGATCGGACCACCCAGGATGATTCCTGTGGTTCCAGCACCAAACATAACGAGTGCCTTCGGCCCTAAATTGAATACTGCTTTGAGGTCGATACTCAGCGTCATTAGCACCAGAGCAGCAGGTAGTAAATACCTACTCGACATATAATACAGATTGGAACTGCCTTCAATCGCTTCACCGGTTTCGGTGACCGTTGTCCAATCAGGAGCGATGAGTCCCATGGACGTAAAGATCGCCGGTATAAAATAGGCCATGAACAGGGCGGGAACGATCTTATAGAATTTGGACCAAAAACCTGTCTTAAGGCTGGATGTGTAGAAAATAAGTCCAAGGGCGATCATTAAAAGCCCGAAAACTATAGTGTCATTGGTAAAAAGGGGAGTGGTATCTTCTGGAATTAAGGTGGTAGGATCCTGCATCGGTTGTTAGTTTCCTGCAAAATACGGTTTTCTTACCAAAATTTCAGCCTAAAATAAAGTTGACGACAGATTCGATCAACTCCGGCATCACCGGCCGATTGGGTTCGTTGTATGACTTGCTGTTGTCGATGTCATCACCTTCAATTTTCTTGAGAATATGATTCATTTCAGGAATGATCTCATAAGTAGCATCAGGCTTAGCTGCTTTCAGTTTTTCGGCTTCCGATACCTGCACCTGCAGGTCTTTTTCGCCGTTGATAATGAGTACCGGCATATTCAGTTTGGCGATCTCCTGTCGGGGATCGAAACGCATCCAGGTGAGCAAGAACGGTTGGATCTGTTTCCTGAAAATCGAAGCCAATCCCGGACTGTAGCTCACTGCAACCCCATCTGCGCGCATATCGTCAAACGCCTGCCGGGCGTTGTCTTTGAGCCCAGGGGCCTGCTTTTCCAATTGGTCGACGATCACATCATCGATCTCTTGTCCTGCCCCGGCAAGTGAAACGAAGCCATCGGCACCGTTTTGCGCAGCGATCATCCCAACCAGGGATCCCTGGCTATGGCCAATAACAAAGATCTTCGAGAATGCCTGGGACCTTTTGAAATAATTCACTGTTTCGGTAGCGTCCTCAATAAAATCATCAAATTTTATGCTCTCTTCATTTAGGGTTCGCTCTTTTATTTGTTTGAGAATGCGCTTGTCATACCGGAATGTGGCGATTCCCTTCTCTGAAAGCCCTTCGGCAAGGTATTTCAGCGAATTGTTATTCATCATTTGCTGATTACCGTTTCTATCCGTCGGTCCCGACCCGGCTATGATGATAGCAATGGGTGGATTTTCAATACCATCCGGCACGAGTATGGTTCCATCAACAAAAGGTGAAACACTAATATCGCGAGAAGTAAATTCTGTTTTTTGGGCGAATAGGGCCGTTGCCGCAAAGCACAGCAGGAAACAACTAATTGTCTTCATAGTAGAGCGTTAAGTATGATAAAGGTACATATATATCCCCTAATTATATGTTTATATTGGTAGGTGGATATCTATTCAGAAAAACAACAAAAATTGAATTTTGTTGTGCGAACACTGAGTATCTTTGTAATAAACATGACTGTTATGAGGAATACACTACTACTTTGGATCTGTTTATTTGGTTTTAGTTTTGCTTTGACTGCAAATGATGACTGGGGAAAAACAGGCCACCGGGTTACAGGTGAGATAGCTGAAGCCCACCTCACTGCCAAGGCGAAAAGAGCGATCGACAAATTGTTGAACGGAGGATCGCTTGCACTGATCTCAAACTATGCCGATGAGATAAAAAGCGACACTATTTACCGTAAATACAGTCCCTGGCATTATGTGAACTTTCCATTTGACAAGACCTATGAGACGCATCCGAAAAGTGAGAAAGGAGATATTATTGTAGCCATAAATACCTGCATTTCGGTTTTGAAGGATGATTCTTCCGACAGGGCGGATAAGGTCTTTCATTTAAAGATGCTGGTGCATCTCATTGGTGATCTTCATCAGCCTTTGCATATTGGTCTTGCCGAAGATCGCGGGGGTAATGATTTTAAGGTACAATGGTTTGATGAAGAAACCAATTTGCATGTGGTTTGGGATACAGAGTTGATCGAGAGCTACAAAATGTCTTATTCAGAAATGGCATCAAACCGAACAAAACTCTCAGACGCCCAGCTGGAATACATACAATCCGGAACAGTGATTGACTGGATGAACGAAAGCCGGGAGTTATGTAAAAATATCTATTCAACTACCAAAGCGGGTGATAATTTGAGCTACCGCTATATGTACGCCTATATGGATATTGTGCGTTCCCAACTTCAAAAGGGGGGTATTCGTCTGGCTGTGGTTTTGAACGATATTTTTGGTTGATCTTGAACTAAACGATCACCCTGAAGGTAAGGTTGATCCTCGGTTGGGTGATCACTTTTGATTTTGGTATTTGATGCAACCAACATTCCTGGGTTTTTCCTTTCATAAGTAGTAGGCTTCCATGTTCGAGGATGATATCATGTTTTAAACGGGGCTCCTTTTTATGCTTCATTTTGAATTTTCGCTTCACTCCAAGGCTCAAAGAAGCGATGACCGGTTTATCGCCCAATTCTTTTTCATCGTCGCTATGCCAGCCATTGCTGTCGGTGCCGTCGCGGTAAAGGTTGAGAAGAACGGTCGTGAACCTTGTTTCTGAAACGGCCTCTATCTTTTCCTTTATTCCCTGTAAAAATGGCGTGAATGGCTTCGGATACATCTCAATACCACTATAGGTATAAGTTTTACCTTCTTCGCCGTACAGTGCGGTTAATCTGGGTTGCTTGTAAACTTTTCCGAAGACCTTGATATCATCCTGCTGCCAAGGCGTTTCGTTTAGGATCTTTTCAAATGCTTCGGAAGCGGCCGCGCTGCTCAAGAAGTTGGGGTAGTAGATTACGTCCGCGTCTTTTAGCGGAATTCTTTGTGCTGCAATACCTTCTTCAGAAGAAAATAGATCTGGTTCAAACATATTGATAGGCCCAGTATATGAGTCCGAATTGCAATGGGATTCTAAGCCACAATAACCATTTCGGTAGATTTAACGATGCTTTCTCCTCCTTTAACATATAGATATGAACAGAGAAAAACAAAACCAATAATATGATGATGCCCCAGGCGGCTGTGATCTGAGTTTCGGGATTGAGCAGCATAAAACCAAGCACCATCTCCGCAATTCC
>JASJCA010000197.1 GCA_030066215.1 Rhodobacter sp.
TGAACTCGATACCGATGCCGGCAGCGACGATCTCGAGGAGTGCGCGGTCTGCTACCTGCAGATCCTGCTCGCGGATGCGCTCGCGGGCCTCGGCCGCGCGCGCATGCTGGCCGACATGGACCGCTGGGGCTACAGTTTTCGCCTCGGCTCCGCGGCCGCCTGGTTTGCGCAGGATGCCGAGGATGCCCGCGCCTGGCTCGCGCGGCACGGCCTGATCGACGCCGACGGCGAACCGACCTTCCGCCTGCGTCCCGGCGCCTGAACCCGGCTGCCGCGGCGCTTCCGCACGGGCTATTTTCCGCTAAAGATCCGCCCGTATCGACCGATATAGCTGCTGTCAGCGTAACTTCGGCTGCGCTGTACCCGGTTTATCCGCACAACGATGGCAGGCAGGAGCAAAGGGTGGATATCGCAACACTGGTAGGATTTTTACTGGCGTACATTATTATCGGCGCGGCTATCGCGCTCGGCGGTCCGTTCAATATCTTCGTCAATGCACCGTCGATGCTGGTCGTTATCGGTGGTACCTTCGCGGTCACCCTGATGCGCATCACGCTGGCTAATTTCCTCGGTTCTTTCAAGATTGCGCTCAAGGGCTTTTTTTACAAGCTGGACACCCCGCAGAACCTGATCGACGAATCGGTCGAACTGGCCAACATCGCGCGCAAGGAAGGTATCCTCGCACTCGAAGGCCGCGACATCAGCAACGGCTTTCTCGAGCGCGGCATCAGCCTGTGTATCGACGGCCATGCACCCGACGTGGTCAAGAACCTGCTGGCCAAGGACATCAACATGTCGATCGAACGCCATACCCTCGGCGCCGACATGTTCAAGGCAATGGCCACCTATGCGCCGGCGATGGGCATGATCGGCACCCTGATCGGCCTGGTGCAGATGCTGTCCAACATGTCGGACCCGGCCGCGATCGGCCCGGCGATGGCGGTAGCCCTGCTGACCACCCTGTACGGCGCGATCATCGCCAACGCCTTTGCCTCGCCGCTGGCGGAAAAGCTGATCCTGATCAGCGGTTACGAAAAGCTCAATAAAGATCTCATCCTCGAATCGATCAGCGGCATCCAGGAAGGCACCAACCCGCGTGTGCTCAAGCAATTACTCAATGCCTACCTGCCCGAATCCAAGCGCCAGGAAGACGAGTAAGCAATGAGCGAGGAATGTAACTGCCCTCCCTGCGAAGAAGGCCTGCCGCCCTGGCTTGCGACCTTC
Organism: Rhodobacter sp.; assembly: GCA_030066215.1. GTDB lineage: Bacteria > Pseudomonadota > Alphaproteobacteria > Rhodobacterales > Rhodobacteraceae > JASJCA01. The sequence continues at coordinate 1,225 of JASJCA010000197.1, forward strand.
GCCGACATGATGGCACTGCTGATGTGTTTTTTCGTGCTGCTGCTGTCGTTCGCCGAGATGGATGTACTCAAATTCAAACAGGTGGCCGGTGCCCTTAAACTCGCCTTCGGCGTGCAGCGTATCGTCAAGGCTACCGAGATTCCGAAAGGCACCAGTGTTATCGCCAAACAGTACAGCCCCGGTAAGCCGACCGAGGTCACGCCGCTGGAAATCATGCGCGAAAAAACCATCGACGACACCAAGACCAACCTCGATTACACCGACTCGACCTCGCGCAATGACGGCGGCATGGGTGAGGCCGAAGCCGAAGTGATTGCACAGCAAAAGGCCGAACGCGAAGCCCAGGCCCAGGCCGAGGAACTGCAGGACGAACTGGCCACGGCCATCAGCGAAGGCCTGATCGAAGTCGACGCGTTTGCCGATCGGGTTTTGATCCGCATCCGCGAGCGTGGCTCCTTCGGCTCCGGTCGCGCCGAGCTGAAAACCGAATTCCTGCCGATCCTGAAGATGATCGCCGAGGTGCTCAACAAGCGTGACGGCCACTTTGTCATCTCGGGCCATACCGACGACATTCCGATCGAGACCAAGCGCTTTCGCTCCAACTGGGATTTGTCGTCTGCCCGCGCCGCCAGCGTGGTGCATTTTTTCATCCAGGAAGGCGACGTCGATCCGGAGCGCATGGAGATCCGCGCCCTGTCCGACAACGAGCCGCTGGTGCCGAACGACAGCTGGGAAAACCGCGCGCAAAACCGGCGCGTGGAAATCAGTGTACTGCACGGTAACCGCCATGCCATCGAACTACCGTCACCGGCCGACAATGTCGACTACGTCGAATAGTACCACGGGTGAAGCCATGACCAGCGAACGCCGAAGATTTTTCCGTATCGACGACGAAGTCATGCTCGGCTTCGAGCTGATCGAGCAGGGAGAGGTTGACGCGCGACTGGACGATTTCTGGCAAAACGAACATGCGTTTTCGATTCGCAACAACTACAACTTCCAGATCGAACAGCAGATTGCGGACTTTAACCGGATCGAGAAAAAAATGCCGGAGCTGGCGCGCTACCTGTCGGTCATGCAGGCCCAGATCGATCTCATCACCGAACGCCTGGTCGAGGACGAGCGGGACGCAGCGCTGACACAGCGTCCGGTCAACATCAGCGCCCAGGGAGTTTCATTCGACGACGAGGCCGCGCCACCCGAATCGGCGCTGGTCGAACTCAATCTCAAACTATTGCCCTCCGGACTCAGGCTTGTCATCATTGCGCGGGTAATCAAGGTCGAAACTCAACCGGAATCCGAACAGTACCGGATTTCGCTGGATTTCGAGTACGTGCATGAAGCCGATCGGGAAATCCTGATCAAACACGTCCACGGCAAACAAATGGAATCACTCAGCAGCGCGCAAGGCCTCTAGGCTACGATGAGCGAACATGCCGCGCGGTCCTGGTTGGCGAAGCACAATCAGGTCATCCCGGCCCTGCAGGTTCATCATCGTCGGGCCACGAAAATTCTCGAGGATCGCAGCAAGACTCTGCGGGATCTGGCGGAGGCTGTCGCCGCCGATCCCGGCCTGTCGATCACGCTGCTGCACGAGGTCAACAACAAGCTCAAACTCGCCGGCAAGCCTCCGGTCGATTCGGTCGGCAGCGCGCTCGGACTACTCGGCGACAGCATGATTGCCGATCTGATCATGCAACACCCGGTGCTCGAACAGGACGTCCCCGAGACCGAGCGCCGCCGCAGTTATCAGCAACTCGTCAGTCGGATTTATCACCTGCTGGCGCAGCTTGACGGATTCGTCGCGCTGCAGGGAGTCACTTCGCTGGAGGAAATTCGCTGCGCCGGCCTGCTGCACAACGTCGGAGAAATCTGCGCCTGCCTGTTCGCCCACGAACAGTATCTCAAGTATCTCGACAAGTTTCGTGCGGTGGGTATCGGCGCCAACAGCGCTAAGGCGGTTTTTGGCTTCAGCTTCCACGAACTGGGGCGGCAGTACGCCGACCGCGCCTGCCTGCCGCCGCTGGTAACCGAGTCCCTGGACGAAAACGTACCGCCCGGGCGCAAGGCGCGCCTGATCCAGCTGGCCGCCGATATCGCGCACCAGGCCGAAACCGGCTGGTATCACATGGCGATGAAGGCCACCGCCGACGTGGCGGCCAATTTTCTCAACCAGAAACCCGAGGAACTCGACAAGCACATCCATCGGGTTGCGGTCGAGGCGGCGCGAAACTGCCCCATGGACGACGTGCTGCCGGCGGCCTCGCGCCTGATCCTGCTGCCCGACCGGGATCCGAACGAACGGCCGCGCCCGGCGACGGAAGAAACGCCGCGCGACAAGGGTCAACTGTTCGAAGCCCGGGTAAAGGCCCTGCTGAAACTGCCACGCGCGACCCAGGCCCAGTTGCTGGAACTGCTGATGTCGCATTTGCACGACGATCTGCATCTGTCGCGCGTGGTACTGATGTTACTGTCCGGTGATCGCAGCAAACTAGGTACTCGTGCCGCGCGCGGGCTCGATCCGGACTCGCCGATTCGCAACCTGGTGCTGGATGTCAGCCGACCGAGCCTGCTCAAAACCCTGCTGGCAAAACCGCAGGCGCTGTGGATCGTTCCGGACAGCTACCCCAAATACGAGCCGGCGCTGTCACCGAAGTTCAAGGCCAGTTTTCTGCACGAAAACTTTTTCCTGATGTCGCTGTTCATCGCCAACCGCCCGATTGGACTCGTGTTTTGCGACCGCGCGCTATCGGTGCACAAGCTCGACAAAACCTGCTACAACCAGTTCAAGTCGGCCCTGTTACTGACCGGAATGGGACTTACTTATCTGGCGAAGCGACGGCCGCAGGGTTCGGTATAGACACCGCACCGGTTTCCAGCAGCCAGTCGCGCAAATGATCGGCGGCCGGCGACAGCTCGCGACTCTCGTCCCAGGTCAGGTAATAAGCACCGGGCGCGTCGATCTCGAGCTCACCCAGCCGCACCAGCTTACCGCGCGCGATCAGCCCTTCGACCTGTGAATGCCAGCCGAGCGCCACACCCTGGTTTTCCTCGGCCGCCTGCAACGCAACCACGTAGTTGTTGAAACGGCGAAAACTGGCCTGGCTGAAATCACAGCCGAACTGCGCGAACCAGGCACCCCAGCCGATCCAGGCCGGATCCACACTGTCGAGCCGAATCAGCGGCATATCGGCCAGTTGCTCGGGTTCGTTCAGTACATGCCGGCGCGCGAATTCAATCCCGCAGACCGGGTAGATGCGGTCGCCGAAAAGCTCGACCGCGGCTTCGTTACGCCAGCGACCGTCACCGTAACGCAGGCGAAGGTCGGCGGCGACGAATCCGGGATCTTCGGGGTTATCCGAGATCGCGTGGTTGAGATTGATATCGCGGTGCCGTCGCCAAAACTCACCGAGCCGGGGCATCAGCCACAAAGATGCAAAAGCCGTCGTTGCCGCGATCGTCACGTCGCGACGCTGGCCGCGGCTGCGCAGTTCCTGGCACAGTTTGCCGATCTGCTGAAATCCGTTGGCCAGCACCTGGAACAGGTCTCTGCCTTCGGCGGTCAGTTCGACCCCGCGCGCATGCCGCGTAAACAAGACGCAGTTGAGTTCGGCCTCCAGTGCCTTGATCTGGCGGCTAACCGCTCCGAGGGTTACGCCGAGTTCGCCGGCAGCCGCAGTGAGACTGCCGTGCCGCGCACAGGCGTCGAAAACGTTGAGGCTGGTCAAGTTGGGTAACTGGTAGAAACGGCGTGCCACGAGTTTCAGGGTTTACTTGAAGTAAAGGGTTTCTGCAGATTTCGGATATTGCCAAAACAGCGGTTTCAGCGCAAATTTAAGTTGATTCCCGTCGGTCGAGCGGGTCCGATTCGAGGTAGCAGTGATGAAATCAGCAGACGTCGCCAGCCTGAACCTGCAGCAGGTTTTGCAACCGATCGAGCAGGCCACCGGCCTGCCCAACCAGGCCTACGTGGACGAAGCCTTTCTTGCGCACGAGCGCGACACGGTATTCGCCAGAAGCTGGGCCGGGCTATGGTTTGCCAGCGATTTGCCCAAACCGGGCTACGTCAAGCCGATCGAATTCATGGGATTGCCGCTCGTGATCCTGCGCAACAAGCAGGACCAGATCCGGGTATTTCACAATGTCTGCTCTCACCGCGGTATGATTCTGGTACACGAGGAAATGGAAGTTCAGGGCGCACTGCGCTGCAAGTACCATTCCTGGTCGTACAGCCTGGACGGCGAGCTCAAGGGCACCCCGCACCTCG